>JAIXTB010000256.1 GCA_027484385.1 Neisseriaceae bacterium
GCGGGCCGCTTTTTTGTTTTTTCATCGAATTCCGTAGTCATTGTTGCGTTGCCGCTTGTTATCTGTGTCGGCGGGCGCTATATACAAACATAAATCTCGCTTTGTGCTACTGTGGCTGTTGCACTTTCCGTATGCCGTCGGTAATCTCTCACGCCTGTCTGCCACACTACCTTGCTGGAACACATCATCATGGCCAAGCTGACTGAACAAGACATCATCAACTGGTCCGGCGACGACTACATGAACGCCGACCACCTTGAGTTCTTCAAGGAGCGCTTGTTGCAGATGCAGCAGGAGCTGCTGAGCAACGCCACTGCCACCGCCAGCCACCTGCAAGAGCAGGAGGCCACACCGGACCCGGCTGACCGCGCCACACTGGAAGAAGAGTACGCCCTGGAGCTGCGTACCCGTGACCGTGAGCGCAAACTGCTGCAAAAAATCCAGTCCACCCTGCGTCTGATCGAAGATGGTAGCTACGGCTACTGTGAAGACACGGGTGAACCTATCGGCCTGAAACGCCTGCTGGCCCGCCCTACCGCTTCGCTGTCCGTGGAAGCCCAAGAGCGCCGCGAGCGCATGAAGCGCCAGTACGCCGACTGATCCTGGCCGGCTTGCTACACCACAAGGCACCCTGCGGGGTGCCTTTTGTTTTTGCACGCAAGGCTTGGCAGGCGGGATGAGTCAGGTTAATGTTGCTGTGCAAACAAACAGATAAAGTGCAAGGACAAAGCAATGCATCGCCAGACCGACGACGTCAGAATCCGCGGCATCAAGGAACTGCTTCCCCCGATCGCCCACCTGTACGAGCTGCCGATCAACGAACCGGCCGCCGAACTCATCTATCATACCCGCCGTGATATCGCGCGCCTGTTGCGCTCGGAAGACGACCGCCTGCTGGTGGTCATCGGCCCCTGTTCCATTCACGACCCGGAAGCCGCCGAAGAATACGCCCGTCGCCTGCTGCCGCTGCGCGAGAAATACGCTGGCGAGCTGCTGGTGGTCATGCGCGTGTACTTCGAAAAACCGCGTACCACTGTGGGCTGGAAGGGGCTGATCAACGACCCGCACCTGAACGAAACCTTCGATATCAATACCGGCCTGCGCATGGGCCGCCGCCTGCTGCTGAACCTCAACAGCATGGGCATGCCGGCCGCTACCGAATTCCTGGACATGATCACGCCGCAGTACCTGGCCGACCTGATCAGCTGGGGTGCCATCGGTGCGCGTACTACCGAGTCGCAAGTACACCGCGAGCTGGCCTCCGGCCTGTCTTGCCCGGTAGGCTTCAAGAACGGTACCGACGGCAACCTCAAGATCGCCGTGGATGCCATCCGCTCTGCCAGCGTGTCGCACCATTTCCTGTCGGTCACCAAAACCGGTCATTCCGCCATCGTGGAAACCGGCGGCAACCCGGACTGCCACGTGATCCTGCGTGGTGGCAAAGAACCGAACTACGAAGCGCGTTTTGTGCAAGCCGCTGCCGCCGAGCTGGCCGCCGTGGGCTTGTCGCAAAAGCTGATGGTGGATTTCAGCCATGCCAACAGCCGCAAGGACTACCGCCGTCAGATGGAAGTGTGCGACGACGTGGCGCAGCAAATGGCCGCCGGTGACACCCACATCTTTGGCGTGATGGTGGAAAGCCACCTGGTAGAAGGCCGTCAGGACCTGAAACCGGGCTGCGAGCTGACCTACGGCCAGAGCATTACCGACGCCTGCATCAGCTGGGACGACACGGAAAAGCTGCTGGAAACGCTGGCCAATGCCGTGAGCGCCCGCCGCCTGAAACAGGGCAGCGCTGGCAAATAAGCTGGCCACTGTTGCCTACCATGCAAAACCCCCGCGAGTGAGCGGGGGTTTTTGTTTGTTTGCGGCCAACGTTGGCCGCATAGCAGCAGATGCTCAGTGCTTGCCGTCCAGGATATTGCCGATATTGCCCAGAATGGAGCCCTGCTCGCTGCTGCCACCGCCGGCACGCGGGCTGGCGGCCACAATGCGGTCGGCCAGGCGCGATAGCGGCAGCGACTGCAGCCACACCTTGCCCGGGCCGGTCAGGCGGGCAAAGAACACGCCCTCGCCGCCAAACAGCGCGCTTTTGAGCTTGCCCACGTACTCGATATCAAAGTCTACCGTGGGTTGGTACGCCACCACGCAGCCGGTATCCACGCGCAGGATTTCGCCCGGCTGCAGCTGGCGGCAAGTCAGCGTGCCGCCCGCGTGCAGGAAGACGTAACCGTCCCCTTCCAGCTTTTGCATGATGAAACCTTCGCCACCAAACAGGCCGGTGCCGATTTTCTTCTGCAGCGCCAGCCCCAGGCTCACGCCCTTGGCCCCGGCCAGAAAGCTGTCTTTCTGCGCATACAGCAAGCCGCCCAGCTCCAGCAGGTGTACCGGCACGATCTTGCCCGGATAGCTGGCGGCAAAGGCCACTTTGCGCTTTACCTGGCTCTGGTTGTAGTACACGGTGGTAAACAGCGATTCGCCGGTCACCAGGCGCTTGCCCGCGCCCAGCAGTTTGCCGAACAGTCCGCTTTCGCTCGCCGAACCATCGCCAAACACGGTATCCATGGTGATGCCGTCTTCCATGTAGTACAGCGCGCCGGCTTCGCCCACCGCCGCCTCGCCCGGGTCCAGCTCCACTTCAACGTACTGCATGTCGTCGCCAAATACTTCGTAATCGATTACATCCATTGCCATCGTGTTGCTCCTCGGCTTAGGGGTGGGTCAATAACAGCATGGGTACTCAGACCATGCTAACGCTGTTTAGTGTCCTGCGTTTGCCCATCGCCGCTGTCTTTGGGCGGGCGCAGCAGCATGATCCACAGGTGCAGCACGATGCCGGCCAGCGGCACCAGGCCCAGAATGATGACAAATACCCACTCCAGTGGGGTGAATAGCTCGCTGAGTGCCATAAATGCTCCTGACAGGGGCGTGAAAAAGGGCTGCCCGCAGACAGCCCTTACCATAGGCGGCCAATCCTGGCCGCCGCGGTGCCTTACTTCACGATCTGGGCCAGCTGGCCTTTCAGGTACAGGTTGGCCATGGCGTCCAGGCTGACCGGCTTGATCTTGCTGGCCATGCCGGCGGCGCCAAAGGCTTCGTAACGGGCAATCACGATGTCGCGCATGGCCACGGTGCTGGCGGCCAGGTATTTGCGCGGGTCGAACTCTTTCGGGTTCTGCGCCATGAAGCGGCGGATGGCACCGGTAGAGGCCAGACGCAGGTCGGTGTCGATGTTGACCTTGCGCACGCCGTGCTTGATGCCTTCCACGATTTCTTCTACCGGCACGCCGTAGGTCTCGCCCAGGTCGCCGCCGAATTCGTTGATGATGGCCAGCCACTCTTGCGGTACGCTGGACGAACCGTGCATCACCAGGTGGGTGTTAGGAATACGCGCGTGGATTTCCTTGATGCGGTCGATACGCAGCACGTCGCCGGTAGGCTTCTTGGTGAACTTGTACGCGCCGTGGCTGGTGCCGATGGCGATCGCCAGCGCGTCCACGCCGGTGTCTTTCACGAACTGGGCGGCTTCTTCCGGGTCGGTCAGCAGCTGGCTGTGGTCCAGCACGCCTTCGGCGCCTACGCCGTCTTCTTCGCCGGCCATGCCGGTTTCCAGGCTACCCAGGCAGCCGATTTCGCCCTCTACCGATACGCCGCAGGCGTGGGCAAAGTTCACCACGGTGCGGGTGACGTCTACGTTGTAGGCGTAGTCGGCCGGGGTTTTGCCGTCGGACTTCAGCGAGCCGTCCATCATCACCGAGCTGAAACCCAGCTGGATGGAGCGCTGGCACACGTCCGGGCTGGTACCGTGGTCCTGGTGCATCACCACCGGGATATGCGGAAACTCTTCCACGGCAGCCAGGATCAGGTGGCGCAGGAACGGCGCGCCGGCGTATTTACGGGCACCAGCCGACGCCTGCACGATCACCGGGGCGTTAACCTTGTCGGCGGCTTCCATGATGGCGCGCATCTGTTCCAGGTTGTTCACGTTGAAGGCCGGCAGGCCGTAGCTGAATTCTGCTGCGTGGTCCAGCAGTTGACGCATCGAAACGAGTGCCATGTAAAAGTCTCCAGTATTGTGGTGCAGCCTGCTTGTGGCAGGCCACGGAAAAGGTTGGCCGCAGGGGCCGTATCGCGCGCTTTACGCGCGGCTTACCGTGCTGAGTGCTACCCCTGCCGCCATGAACGAGCCGCCGGCAAAGCGGTTCATCAGGCGCAGGCGGCGCGGGCTGGTCAGCCAGTGTTTCAGGCGAGCACCGCCAAAGGCGTAAACCAGCTGCCAGCTCACTTCAATCACGAAAAACGTGGCAGACAGCACCACCAGCTGTGGTAGCTGTGGCACGTCGGCACGCATGAACTGTGGAAACAGCGCGGTAAAAAACACAAAAGCTTTCGGGTTGCTCATGGCTACCAGAAAGCCGGTGCGGAAACGTTGGCCGCGGCTGCTCTCTCCTGCCGCCACGGCGTCGTTTTCCTCGGTTTGCTCTGCCACCGGGGCCCGCCAGGCTTGATAGCCCAGCCACACCAGGTACGCCGCGCCGGCGTACTTGACGATGGAAAACAGCAGCTCGGAGGTGGCCAGTACGGCACCCAGCCCGGCCACGGAACCGGCCATGATCAGCGCCAGCGCCACCAGCAGCCCCGCCAGCGTAGGCAGCGCACCGCCCAGGCCGTAACGAATGCCGTGGCTCATCGCCAGCAGCATATTGGGGCCGGGTGTGGCCGACACGAAAAACACTGTTACCACGAACAACAGCCAGGTTTGCATTGCCATGGGCACCTCCTTGTGTATTACCTGCCGAGTCTAGGCGCTGGGCCTGTACCCGGCAAGTTTCAGCGGGGCGGTGACACCCCGCAGTACCATCAGGCGCGTTCGCCCAGGATGGCGACCGCCGGCAGGGTTTTGCCTTCCAGGAACTCCAGGAACGCACCGCCGCCGGTGGAGATGTAGCTGATCTTGTCGGTCAGCTCGTACTTGGCGATGGCGGCCAGGGTGTCGCCGCCGCCGGCGATGGAGAAGCCTTCGGCGTTGGCGATGGCTTCGCCCAGCACGCGGGTGCCTTCGGCAAACTGGGCAAACTCGAACACGCCTACCGGGCCGTTCCATACCACGGTACCGGCTTTGGCCACGATGGCGGCCAGCGCGGTGGCGGAATCAGGGCCGATGTCCAGGATCATGTCGTCGGCGCCGACGTCGGCGACCGCTTTCAGGGTGGCGGTGGCGCTTTCGGCGAACTCGGTAGCGCAGACCACGTCGCTCGGCAGCGGTACGTCACCGCCACGGGCGCGGATTTTGGCGATGACGCGTTTGGCGTCTTCTACCAGGTCAGCTTCGGCCAGCGATTTGCCGATGGCGTGGCCTTCGGCCAGCAGGAAGGTGTTGGCAATGCCGCCGCCCACGATCAGCTGGTCTACCTTGTCGGCCAGGCTTTCCAGAATGGTGAGCTTGGTGGACACCTTGGAGCCAGCCACGATGGCCACCAGCGGGCGGGCCGGGGCCAGCAGGGCTTTGCCCAGTGCGTCCAGCTCGGCAGCCAGCAGGATGCCGGCGCAGGCTACCGGGGCGTACTGCGCCACGGCGTGGGTAGAGGCTTCGGCGCGGTGGGCGGTGCCGAACGCGTCGTTGACGAATACGTCGCACAGGCTGGCGTACGCCTGGCCCAGTTCGGCGTTGTTCTTTTTCTCGCCTTTGTTCAGGCGCACGTTTTCCAGCATCACCACATCACCAGCGGCCAGGGTCAGGCCGGTTTGCCAGCTGTCGGTCACGGTGACGGTTTTGCCCAGCAGCTCGGACAGGCGCGCGGCAACCGGGGCCAGGCTGTCTTCCGGCTTGGGTTCGCCTTCGGTGGGGCGGCCCAGGTGGGTCATCAGGATCACGCTGGCGCCAGCTTGCAGGCAGTGCAGGATGGACGGCAGGCTGGCGCGGATACGGGTGTCGTCACCGATCACGCCGTTTTTCACCGGCACGTTCATGTCTACGCGGATCAGCACGCGTTGGCCTGCCAGGGCGAGGTCGGTCAGTTTCTTGAATTGCATGGTTGTGGCCTTCTAGAAGACAAGTAAAGAAACAGGCTGCTTGCTTGTGTGCAGGGCCGCCCGGTGGCCGCTAGGCGCCGGGCTGTGTTGTATTGCCAGGCCCGGTGGAGCGGGCCTGCACGCCTGGGCAAGCAGGCTGCGGCCAACGTTTGGGGTTGGCCGCATGGCTTGCTTACTTGGCGGCGAACATCGCGCGAGCGGTTTTCAGCATCTGCTGGCAGAAGCCCCACTCGTTGTCGTACCAGGCCAGCACTTTCACCATATTGCCGCCGGTTACCTTGGTGAGGGTGGCGTCGAAGAAAGAGCCTTCGGTGGTGTGGTTAAAGTCGCTGGAAACCAGCGGCAGGGTGTTGTAACCCAGGGTGCCCTTCATGCTGCCTTCGGACGCCTTTTTGACGATCTCGTTGATTTCGTCCTTGGTGGTGTCGCGCATGGCGGTGAAGGTGAGGTCGACCAACGAGACGTTGATGGTCGGCACGCGCACGGCAAAGCCGTCCAGCTTGCCTTTCAGCTCTGGCAGCACCAGACCGACCGCTTTGGCGGCGCCGGTCTTGGTGGGGATCATGTTGTCGGTGGCGGAGCGGGCGCGGCGCAGGTCTTTGTGACGCACGTCGGTCAGCACCTGGTCGTTGGTGAAGGCGTGGATGGTGGTCATCAGGCCTTTTTTGATGCCGATGGCGTCGTTCAGAGCCTTGGCCACCGGGGCCAGGCAGTTGGTGGTGCAGGACGCGTTGGATACCACGGTCATGTCAGCCGTCAGGATGTCGTGGTTCACGCCGTACACGATGGTGGCGTCTACGTCGTCACCGCCCGGGGCGGAGATCAGCACCTTTTTGGCGCCGGCATCCAGGTGCAGCTTGCACTTTTCCTTGGTGGTGAACGAGCCGGTGCATTCCAGCACCAGGTCGACATTCAGCGCGGCCCATGGCAGCTCGGCCGGGTTGCGGGTGCTGAAGAACGGGATGCGGTCGCCGTTAACGATCAGGGCTTCTTCATCGTGGCTGACATCGGCAGCAAAACGGCCGTGCACGGTATCGAACTTGGTCAGGTGTGCGTTGGTGGCCAGGTCGCCGGAGGCGTTCACGGCAACGATCTCGAAATCGCCACGCAGATTGTATTCGTAGATGGAACGCAGAGCCTGACGGCCGATACGGCCGTAGCCGTTGATTGCGATGCGGATGGACATGGTTTTCTCTCCCAGAAATGAAAACCCGGCAAGCCGGATGCAGCCTGTGTGCGGCCAACGCTAGCGTGGGCGGGCTGTGGAACCCGCCGGGGCCGGACACCCTGCCGTACTTTTGTACTGTTCTGGGTGCGGGCGCATTGTCGTTTCAGGCTGTGCCCTGGCTTGCGGGCGAATAAAAAGCCGCCCCTCGTTGGCACGGGGGCGGCTAGTTGTTATGCGCGGATCACGCTCTTGGTCTTGGCAACCACGTTTTCCACGGTAAAGCCGAATTCCTTGAACAGCACGCCGGCCGGGGCGGATTCGCCAAAGTGGTCGATACCGATCACTTCGCCTTCCAGACCCACGTACTTGCGCCAGCCGTCGGTCACGCCGGCTTCGATCGCCACGCGCGGCAGGCCTGCCGGCAGTACGCTGGCGATGTAGGCCTTGTCTTGCTGGTCGAAGGAGCGGGTGCACGGTACGGAGACCACGCGTACGGCGATGCCTTCGGCAGCCAGGGCTTCCTGGGCTTTCAGCGCCAGCTCCACTTCAGAGCCGGTGGCCATCAGCACCGCCTGGGCGCCAGCGGCGTCACGCAGTACGTAGCCACCCTTCTTGATGCCGTCGATCTGCGCGGCATCACGTGCCACGAACGGCAGGTTCTGGCGGCTGAAGATCAGGCAGGACGGGTGGTCTTTGGCGGCCAGTGCCTCAGCCCAGGCCACCAGCGACTCAACGGTGTCGCATGGGCGCCATACGGCCATGTTCGGGATCAGGCGCAGGGTAGCGATCTGCTCTACCGGCTGGTGAGTCGGGCCGTCTTCGCCCAGGCCGATGGAGTCGTGGGTGAACACGAACACCGGGTTGATCATCATCAGCGCGGCCATGCGCAGCGCGTTACGGGCGTATTCGCTGAACATCAGGAAGGTGGCGCCGAACGGCTTCACGCCGCCGTGCAGGGCCAGGCCGTTCATGATGGCAGCCATGCCGAATTCGCGTACGCCATAGTGCACGTAGTTGCCGCCGGTTTCACGTGAAACCGGGGTGCTGCCCGGCCAGTTGGTGAGGTTGGACGGGGTCAGGTCGGCGGAGCCGCCGACCAGTTCCGGCAATACCTCGGCCAGCGCGGCGATGGCGTTTTGCGAGGCCTTGCGGGTGGCAATGGTCTCGCCTTTTTCGTTCACGGCAGCGATCTTGGCGGCAACGTGGGCGTCCCAGCCTGCCGGCAGCTCGCCAGCCATGCGGCGGGTGTACTCGGCAGCCAGCTCAGGGTAGGCAGCGGCGTAGCCGGCAAACAGCGTGTCCCAGGCCGATTCGGCTGCGGCGCCTTTGGTTTTGCCGTCCCAGGCATCGTAGATGGCTTGCGGGATCACAAACGGCTCGTAGCCCCACTGCAGGCTGGCGCGGGCTGCCGCGATTTCGGCAGCGCCCAGCGGTGCGCCGTGGACATCGTGGCCGCCTTGCTTGTTAGGCGCGCCTTTGCCGATCACGGTTTTGCAGCAGATCAGTGTGGGGCGGGCGGTTTCTTTCTTGGCGGTATCGATGGCAATCTGCAACTCTTCGGCGTCGTGGCCGTCTACGTTGCGGATCACTTGCCAGCCGTAGGCTTCAAAGCGTGCCGGGGTGTCGTCGGTGAACCAGCCTTCTACATCGCCGTCGATGGAAATGCCGTTATCGTCGTAGAAGGCGATCAGCTTGGACAGGCCCCAGGTGCCGGCCAGGCTGCAGGCTTCGTGGCTGATGCCTTCCATCATGCAACCGTCGCCGAGGAAGGCGTAGGTGTAGTGGTTGACTACCGGGAAACCGTCGCGGTTGAATTCGGCGGCCAGGATTTTTTCAGCCAGTGCCATGCCTACCGCGTTGGTAATACCCTGGCCCAGCGGGCCGGTAGTGGTTTCAACGCCAGGTGCGTAGCCGTATTCCGGGTGGCCCGGGGTTTTGCTGTGCAGCTGACGGAAGTTTTTCAGGTCGTCGATCGAAAGGTCGTAGCCAGTGAGGTGCAGCAGGCTGTACAGCAGCATGGAGCCGTGCCCGTTGGACAGCACGAAGCGGTCGCGGTTGGACCAGGCCGGGTTGGCGGGATTATGCTGCAGGTGATCGCGCCACAGTACTTCGGCGATATCTGCCATGCCCATCGGGGCGCCGGGGTGACCGGATTTGGCCTTTTCCACGGCATCCATAGACAGGAAACGCACGGCATTGGCTAGCTCGGTTCGGGTGACCATTCGGGGAAAACCTCAACTTGTAGGGAACCGGAACAACGGTTGCACCATCGCTTTTGCCGACGGCCTAACCGTTGCGAAATCATGAAATTATCGCCGATTTTGCCGCACCGCGGCAACCGCGCTGCAATGCCAGGCCTTTGTTTTTACGCGTAATAAAATTACGTGCACCCGCTTGCCTTGCCCCCGTACCCTGTCGGGGCAAGCGGTGCGCCACCGATTCAAACAGATAAGGCTGCCGGCTCAACGACTTAAGCGGTTAGCCAGCGGCGCAGCAGCGCTGCTGCCTGATCGATACCCGAAAGAAGGAAGACGATGGAACAGCGACAAACCCAGGCCCCCCTGCCACGCAAAGTGCCTGCTGCACAGGGCTGGCAATGGATAAAGCAGGCATTTTTTCTGGTACGCGAGCAACCGCTGACCTGGGTACTGTTTGCCGTGTGCTACCTGCTGTTGCAAATGCTGCTGGGCAACCTGGGGCAGTTTGGCCAGCTGATAGGCATGGTCACCGTGCCGGTGTTTGCTGGCAGCTTTGTGCTGGCGGCGCAGCGGGCCGCACGGGGTGAAACCCTGCGCCCGCTGGATGTGTTTGCGGCGTTTTCTAGTCACTGGCGGCAGCTGGCGGGGCTGGGGCTGGCCTATTGCGGCCTGTTGGTAGCGGCCATGCTGCTGGTGGTGCTGGCTTTGCTGGCCCTGGCGGGCGGGCAGATTGGCGATGAGGCACTCACCGCCATGCCGTTGGGCAAGCAGATTGTTGGCCTGGTGCTGTTTGCGGCGGGCATGTTCATTGCGTCGCTGCTGTACTGGTTTGCACCGGCAGCAGTGGTGCTGGCCGCGTGCGACCCCCTGCCCGCCATGCGGCGCAGCCTGGCTGGCGGCTGGCTGAACTGGCCGGCGGTACTGGTGTGCGGGGTGATGCTGGCCGTGTTGCTGTTTCTGGCTATGCTGCCGTTTGGCCTGGGCTTGCTGCTGTGGCTGCCGGTGATGTTCGTGTCGGTATACGTGGCGTGGCAGGATGTGTTCGGGGACGGCCTGCCGCGGCGCGGTTAAGGTTCCGGCATGACAACGCAGCAAGGCCCGCCGCATTCGCGGCGGGCCTTGCGCTTTTCGGGCCAGGGCCAGGTTGGCCGCACGGGCGCGGCTTAGCCGCGGCGCATGTCTACATGCAGGATGCCGCCATCGTCATAGGGCTGGGACACGCTGCGAAAGCCGAACTGCTCGTAAAAGCCCAGCTTGTCCTGCTGCGCCGACAGCATGATGGCGTGCCCGGGAAACAGCTGCTCGCACTGCTGTACCGCCTGCTGCATCAGCGGCTTGGCCAGCCCGCTGCCACGCGCATACGGCGGGATGACCACACGGCCGATCGCGGTGGCGTCCGGGTATTTCACCCCCGGGGCCACCAGCCGGGCGTAGGCCACCAGGCGGCCGCTGGCATCCCGCGCCGACAGGTGCCAGCAATCCAGATCAATACCATCGATATCGCCGTAGATGGACTGCTGTTCCACCACGAACACCTGGTCGCGCAGTTGCAATACCTGATACAGGCCCTGCGGGGTAAAGTCGGTAAAACCGTGGCATTGCCACTGTAGCGGGTTGGGCATAGTACAATCCTTGCAATTTCACTCTTCGTGATCCGAACATAACACGCTGCACGGTCTGTGTAGCGTGTACTACCCCACTATGAGCCAGAACGATTTGTTTGCTGAAAGCGGCACCCCCGCCCAGCCCCCTGTGCCCGCTGCGGCCAACCTGCCAGATCAGGACGACGGCAGCCTGGCGCTGGACCTGTACGCCGAGCGCGCCTACCTGGAATACGCCATGAGCGTGGTGAAGGGCCGTGCCCTGCCCGAGGTGGCCGACGGCCAGAAGCCCGTGCAGCGCCGCATCCTGTACGCCATGCGCGACATGGGCCTGACCCACGGCGCCAAGCCGGTGAAATCCGCCCGTGTGGTGGGCGAAATCCTGGGTAAATACCACCCGCACGGCGACAGCTCCGCCTACGAAGCGCTGGTGCGTATGGCGCAGGACTTTACCCTGCGCTACCCGCTGATCGACGGCCAGGGCAACTTTGGCAGCCGCGATGGCGACGGCGCCGCCGCCATGCGTTACACCGAAGCACGCCTCACCCCCATCGCCGAGCTGCTGCTGTCCGAGCTCGACATGGGCCCGGTGGATTTCGTGCCCAACTACGACGGCGCGTTTGACGAGCCCGCCCTGCTGCCGGCACGCCTGCCCATGGTGCTGCTCAACGGCGCCTCCGGCATTGCCGTGGGCATGGCCACCGAGATCCCGCCGCACAACCTGTCCGAAGTGGCCGCCGCCTCGCTGGCGCTGCTGGCCAACCCGGACCTGACCACCGCCGAGCTGATGCAGCACGTGCCGGGGCCGGACTTCCCCGGCGGCGGCCAGATCATTACCCCGTACGAAGATATCCTGGCGGCTTACGAAGTTGGCCGCGGCAGCGTACGCGTACGCGCCAAGTGGGAAGTGGAAAAACTGGCGCGTGGCCAGTGGCGCGTGATTGTGTCCGAGCTGCCGCCCGGCTCCAGTGCGCAAAAAGTGCTGGCCGAGATCGAAGAAGCCACAAACCCCAAGGTGAAATCCGGCAAAAAGGCGCTGACACAAGACCAGCAAAACCTGAAGAGCCTGATGCTGTCCCTGCTGGACCGCGTGCGCGACGAATCCGATAGCGAGCAACCGGTACGCCTGGTATTCGAGCCCAAATCCAGCCGTCAGGACCCAGACGAGTTCATGAACATCCTGCTGGCGCAAACCAGCCTGGAAGGCAATGCCTCGCTGAACCTGGTGATGATCGGCATGGACGGCCGCCCGGCGCAGAAAGGCCTGAAAGCCATTCTGGCCGAGTGGCTGGCCTTCCGTCAGCACACCATTACCCGCCGGCTGAATCACCGCCTGGGCCAGGTAGACAAGCGCATCCATATTCTGGAAGGCCGCATGATTGCCTTCATCCATATCGATGAAGTCATCCGCGTCATCCGCGAATCGGACGAGCCCAAGCCAGACCTGATCAAGGCCTTTGGCCTGTCCGAGGCGCAAGCCGAAGACATTCTGGAAATCCGCCTGCGCCAGCTGGCGCGGCTGGAAGGCTTCAAGCTGGAAAAAGAGCTGGGCGAGCTGCGCAAAGAACGCGACAGCCTGCGCCACCTGCTGTCCAGCGAGGCCGCGCTGCGCGGCAAGATGGCCGAGGAAATCCGCGAGGACGCCACCAAATACGGCGACGCCCGCCGCAGCGAGATCAAGGCCGCCGAGCGCGCCGTGCTGACGCAAACCGTGGCTGATGAGCCGGTCACCATCATCCTGTCGCAAAAAGGCTGGGTACGCGCCCGCGTGGGCCACAACGTGGACCTGTCGGCGCTGGCCTTCAAGGACGGCGACGCGCTGCACACCGTGGTGGAAACCCGCACCGTGTGGTCGCTCATCGTGCTCGATAGCCGCGGCCGTGCCTACACGCTGGACCCGGCCGACGTACCCACCGGCCGTGGCGACGGCGTACCGGTGGCATCGCTGGTCGAGCTGCAGGACGGCGCCAAACCGGCGCAGATGATCTCCGGCCGCGACGACGCCCGCTATGTGGTCGCGGGCAGTGGCGGCTACGGCTTTATTGCCCGGATCAGCGACATGGCCGGCCGGGTCAAAGCCGGCAAGGCTTTCCTCACGCTGGACGCTGGCGAAAGCGTGCTGGCCCCGGTGCCGGCTGCGGCCAACCTGGACGGCGTACGCCTGGTCGCCGCCAGCGACGGTGGCCGCCTGCTGGCCTTCCCGGCCAGCGAGCTGAAAGACCTGGCCAAGGGTCGTGGCCTGATGCTGATGGCACTGGACGACGGCGAAGCGCTCACCGCCATCGGCCTGGTAGCAGGTGACAAGGCGCTGCTGGCTACCGTGTCGGTACGCGGCAAAGTGGCCGACGAGAAGCTGGCGCTGGCCGAGTTTGACGGCAAGCGCGGCCGTAAAGGCAAGCTGATGCCGAAGAAGTGGACGGTTGGCCGCATCGGTAACCCGGACTAAGCCTGTGTCCAGCCTGGCCCTGCCTACGTCACCCCTCACCCCGTCGCGCGCGCTGCGTTACTACAATATTTTTCGTGTAGCCAGCGTCGCGGCGCTGCTGATCATGACGCAGTGGGCCATGCCGGCGCCATTTGGCGGCAACGCCTGGCTCACCGGCTGGCTGCTGATGTACGGCGGCCTGGTGGTGCTGGGTGTGCTGTTGCCACGGCTGCGCATCCCGCTGGAATGGGGGGTAACCGTGGGCCTGGCTGGCGACATCGCCCTGCTGGTGGTGTACATGCATGAGTACGGCGGCGTGCAAAGCGGCTTTGGCATGCTGCTGCTGCCTTTCCTGGCCGTGGCCGGCATGCTGGTTACCGGCCGTCTGGCGCTGTTCCACGCCGCCATCGCCACGCTGGCCGTGTTTGCCAGTGTGCTGGTGTATGCGCTGGATGGCCTGAGTGTGCCGCGGGAGCTGTTCCAGGCCGCCTTGCTGGCCATTGCCTGCTTTGTCACCAGTAGCACCACCTGGCTGCTGGCACGCAAGGCACGCGAATCCGAAAGGTTGGCCGCAGAGCGTGGCGGCCAGCTGGCCAGCTTGAACCGTGTCAACGCGCTGGTGTTGCAAGCCCTGCGCGAAGCTGTGGTGGTGCTGGATGGCCAGGGCGTCGTGCGCCACTACAACAGCCGTGCCGAGCGCCTGCTGGGCCGCATCCAGCGCGATGCCACCCTGCCCGAGCTGATGCCGGTGATACAACGCTGGCAGCGTGCTGGCTGCCAGCCTTACGCCCAGACCGTAGAAAGCAATGTGCGTGGCCAGCAGCTGATCGGCCGCATGGTGCCGCTGGAAGAAAACGGCGCACCGCTGCTGGTGCTGTTTCTGCAAAACGTAGCCGAGCTGGCCGCCGAGGCTCAGCAGCTCAAGCTCACCGCGCTGGGCCGCCTTACCGCCAACATTGCCCATGAAATCCGTAACCCGCTGGCCGCCATCAGCCACGCCAGCGAGCTGTTGGCCGAAGACGCTGCCGACCCGGCCGCCCAGCGCCTGGCTGGCATGGTGCAAGCCAACACTCGCCGGATCAACCGCCTGGTAGAAGAAGTGCTGCAGTTGAACCGCCGCGACCGCGTGCGCAGCGAAATGCTGGAGCTCAGCCGCTTTCTGCCCGAGCTGATCGACAGCTTTGTGCTGGCCCACCCCGACACCGCCGGGCGCATCCTGACCCGCTACCTGGCGCCGGTGAGCGTGCGCTTTGACCGTGGCCACCTGCAGCAAATCCTGGGCAACTTGCTCAGCAATGGCTGGCGTCACAGCAGCGGCACCACCGGCGCGGTACGCATGGAAATAGACCACGACTGCATCCGCGTGATCGACGACGGCCCCGGCATTGCCCCCGACACGCAGAGCCACCTGTTTGAACCCTTTTTCACGACAGAAAGCAGCGGCACCGGCCTGGGCCTGTACATTGCCCGTGAGCTGGCCGAGGCCAACGGCGCCCGGCTGGACTACCAGCCGCCCGGTGGCTGCTTTCGCCTGAGCCTGCCCAAGGAACCATGAGCCGCGTACTGATCGTAGACGACGAACCCGATATCCGTGAACTGCTGCAACTGACCCTATTGAAGATGGGGCTGGAGGTCGACACCGCCGCCTCGGTCGGCGAAGCCTGCAACAAGCTGGCTCGCCAGCGTGTCGAGCTGGTGCTCACCGACATGCGCCTGCCCGACGGGGAAGGCCTGCAAGTGGTGGAATACATCGCCGCGCAGCAGCTGGATATCCCCGTGGCGGTGATTACCGCCTTTGGCAGTACCGAAAACGCCGTCGCCGCCATGAAAGCCGGCGCGTTCGACTACCTGGCCAAGCCACTTAGCCTGGCGGCGCTGCGCGCGCTGGTGAAATCAGCCATCCGCCTGCCGGACAATGCGGCCAACCCGGCACTGGCCAGCGAACGCCTGCTGGGCGAGGCTCCGGCCATGCAGGAGGTACGCAAGCTGATCGCCAAGCTGGCGCGCAGCCAGGCGGCGGTGCATATCAGCGGCGAGTCCGGTACCGGCAAAGAACAAGCCGCCCGCCAGATACACGAACAAAGCCCGCGCGCCGGCAAACCCTTTGTGGCGGTGAACTGTGGTGCCATCCCGGAAAACCTGATGGAAAGCGAGTTTTTCGGCAGCAAGAAAGGCGCCTTTACCGGCGCCGATGCCGACCGCGAGGGCTTCTTTCAGCAGGCGCATGGCGGCACGCTGTTTCTGGACGAGGTGGCCGACCTGCCCCTGGCCATGCAGGTCAAGCTGCTGCGCGTGATCCAGGAAAAAACCGTGCGCCGCCTGGGTGCCACGCAAGAAGAAGGCATCGACGTGCGCATCCTGTCGGCTACGCACCGCAACCTGCCCCAGGCGGTTAGCGATGGCCTGTTTCGCCAGGATTTGTTCTACCGGCTGAACGTCATCAGCCTGGCCATGCCGGCGCTACGCGAGCTGCGCGACGATATCCCGCGCTTTGTCGGCGCCCTGCTCGACCGCTTTACCGGCGGCAGCGAGGAGCGCCCGCGCCTGACCCCCGACGCCGTGAAAGCCCTGCTGGCCTACCATTACCCCGGTAATTTCCGCGAGCTGGAAAACATTCTGGAACGCGCCGTGGCGCTGTGCAGTGACAATCGCATCGAGCCGGCCGACCTGCAGCTGGGCGCCTGCCCGGATAGCCTGGCCGAGGGTGAGGCGCTGGCGCCAGGCGGCAGCGAAACCCTGCAAGACTATCTGGACCGGGTGGAGCGGGTGGCCATCGAAGCGGCCTTGCAGCAAAGTGAAGGCAACCGTACCCAGGCGGCCAAGCTGCTGGGCGTGAGCTTTCGTTCGCTGCGCTACCGGCTGGAGCGGCTGGGGATGAAGTAAAACGCGCAGGCGGACGGCGTACCCAAAACAAAACCCCGGTCCTTGGCAGGCCGGGGTTTTGTCTGACGGGAAGTGGCTCAGATTTTAAAGCGCGATACCGACTGGCGCAGCTGCTGCGCCATGGCGGTCATTTCGCAGGCAGCCAGCGAAGCATCGTGCGCCTTGTGGTGGTTCTGGTCGGCTTGCTGCGCCACGCGCTCCACATTGTGGGCGATGTCCATGCTGGCCGTGCTTTGCTCGCGCAGCGCGTCGGCAATACCCACCACCGATTCTTCTACCTTGCGCGCGCCGTCGCGGATGCTTTGCAGGCTGTCGCCCGCTTCGCTGGCCGACTTCACCCCCGCCTCTACCTGCAGCACGCCGCTATTCATGCTGTCCACCGCTTCGCGCGATTCGGCCTGGATGCGGCCAACTGTCTCGCTGATTTCCAGGGTGGATTGCGTGGTGCGCTCGGCCAGCTTGCGTACCTCGTCGGCTACCACGGCAAAACCGCGGCCCATTTCGCCAGCGCGGGCGGCTTCAATGGCGGCATTCAGTGCCAGCAGGTTGGTCTGGTCGGCAATATCGCGGATCACGGTGACCACGCGGCTGATCTGCTCGGAGCGCTCGCCCAGCTGGGTCACAGTGGCGGCCGTGCTGCCGCTGGCGGCGGCAATTTCGCGCATGGTCTGCACGGTGCGGCCCACAATCACTTCGCCGGTTTTGGACACCTGGTCAGACTGGATGGCCAGCTCGCGTGCATCGCTGGCGTACTGGCTGACCTGGCTGATGCTTTGCGTCATTTCTTCCACGCACGAGGCCATGGCCGACACCGCCGCGCTTTGCTCGCGCGAGCTGTTGGAGACGTCATCCGATAGCGCCGCCAGGCCCTGGGCGTTGCGTGCCAGGCCATCCACGCTCTGGTTCACTTCGCTGATCAGCTGGCGCAGCTCGCGGCACATCAGGTTATTGGCTTGCAATACTTCGCCGATTTCATCGTGGCGGTCCACCACAATGCTCACGGTCAGGTCGCCAGCGGCTACGCGGCGGGTGGTGTCCACCAAGCGTGCCAGCGGGGCGCTGACCCAGCGGCGCATGGCCACGAACACCAGGGCGACCAGCAAGACGATCACCAGCAGGGTGCCCAGCAGCATTTTGACCTGCATTTCGCGTGGCTCGCGCACCAGCTCGTCATGGTAGGCGCTGGTGGCCACCAGCCAGCCCCACTGCGGATAGGAGACAAAGGTGGCCAGCTTCAGGCGTGGCTTGGTGGCACCAGCGTCCAGCCAGTTGTAACGGATTTGCCCCTGCTGTTGCGACAGCATGGTCTTGATAAAAGGCTGGCCGTCGGCGTCGGTGCTGTCCAGCAGATTCTTGCCCTCTTTGCTGGGGTGAATTACCAGCTCGCCCGGCCGGGTTTTGGCGTCCAGCACGTAGACGTAGCCGGTGTCACCAATCTTGAGCGACAGGATCTTCTGCTTCAGCGCTTTCAGGCCGTCGGTGTAGTCGATACCTGCAAACACTACGGCCACCACCTGGCCGGCAGCATCTTTCAACGGGATGTAGTGCGTCATGTAGTCGCGGCCAAACAGGTTGGCCGGGCCGGTATAACGCTCGCCGCTTTTCAGCAGGTTATATGCCGGGTGGGCGTGGTCCAGCGTGGTCCCCACTGCGCGGGTGCCGTCTTCTTTTTTCAGCGACGAAGCCACACGGATGAAATCGTCGCCCTGGCGTAC
>JAIXTB010000260.1 GCA_027484385.1 Neisseriaceae bacterium
GCCCGTCACGCGGCAGCAGCACGCTTTCCACGCTTTGTTCATCCGCCAGTGCCACCAGCAAGCGCAGCGAGCCATCGGCGCCGGGGTGTTGCGACTGGATACGCGCCAGCGCTTCCACCTGCGCGCTAATGGCAGGCAGGCCCTCGCGTACCGGCAGGGGGAAGTAATGTTCGCTTTTCTGGTGGCGTGTGCCGCTATCCAGCGGCAGGCCTTTTAGCCAGGCGCGGTTGATACGGCCGATATGGCAGGGGCGGGCGCCAATGGCGGCCAGCATCTGGTGTAAGTCCTGAATACGCATGGGTGCTTCGGTATGGCGGCGGCGCGGTGGCCGCAGGGTTGGCAACGGCGCACAGGGTACCTCAAGGCCGGGGTGGCCGGGTGGGCAATTGCACCCCTGACGCCCGTGCGCCCGGCATGCTGCGTGCCCGGCCACCTTGCGATCATGGCTTTGTCATTTGATCTGTATCAAGCCGGATGAAAAAAGCCCTCATTACAATGCGTTCAATTGAAAAGTAATCGATTTTTATTAAAGATGGCAGCAGCAATGCGCCGAAAGACAAAAAAATCAAATATCACTTTAAACAGTATTCAATGCCACGCACTGGTGCGGCAGCTTGTCACTGCCAGCCAGCGAACCCACAGCCCGAGGAGGCTTGATGTGTTACCCGGATAAAAAGCGTCTGGATGTGCTGAACGACTACAAAACCGTGCGCAATGTATCGGTACTGTGCAGCAAGCACGGTATATCGCGCGGCACGTTTTACAAATGGCTGCATGAAAGCAAAACCGAGCGGCCCGCACCACGCCGCAAGCTCTCGCTCAGCCCTGCGCACCTGGTGGCCATGGATGCCCTGCTGCGCCAGCGCTGGTGCCGCGACTAAGCAGGGTTGGCCGCATGCCCCGCCAAGCTGCCAGCCTGGGCTGCAGGGCCGCAATGAAAACACGCCCCGCGTGCAGCGCATGCGGGGCGTGTTTTTTCATACTCGGCCTGGCGCCCATGACGGGCGCGCCCTGCCTGCACACAGCGCCAGCAGGGCGTGGCCATGCCGGGTGAGCTTACCGTAGCAAGCCTGGCCAGGTCTGATTGTTTACCGGTTTGGGGAAGCCCGCTTCGGCACGGTTTTGCGTGAGGTTGTAGCGGATATAGCGGCCATCATCCAGAAAGAAATAGGCGCGGCTGTCGTCCCATTTCAAGGCCGCCGTGATACGGCGCGCGTCCACCCCCAGCTGTGGCCAGCTGGCATTGTCCATGGCCTGCGGGCCGCCATCGGCACGGTTGGCCGCCAGGTCGTAGCGGATAAAGCGGCCATCTTTCAGAAAGAACGCCACCTTGTTACCCGGCAGGCGCAGCGTGGCCTTGATCTGGGTGGCGTAGGCTGCCAGCCCCGGCCAGCTTTGCTCGCTTACCGGCTGCGGGTAGCCGGGCAGGGCTTTGTCTGCCACCTTGTCGTACTGCACGTACTGGCCATTGGCCAGAAAGAAATACGCGGTATTGGCGTCTTTGCTAAAGCCGGCGGCTAGCTGGCCGGCGTAGCTGCCCAGCCCGGGCCAGCTGCTGTTATTGGTGCTTTTGGGGTAGCCGCTATCGGCCTTGTCTGCCGTCTGGTTGTAACGGACATAGCTGCCGTCATCCAGAAAGAAATAGCTGCGGCTGGCGCTCCAGTCCAGCGCGGTACGCAGGCCGGGGCGGCCCATGCGCAGGCTGACCGGCACGCTACCCAGCAGCAGGGTGTAGTCCTGCAGCCCGGCCGGGCTGGTGGCATCCACATAGCTTTGCTGGCTGGCCGGCACGGTGGCCAGCAGCTGCTGGTTGCGGTAAATCTCCACCTGCCCGCTGGCGGCGGCCCAGCTAAAACCATTGGCCGTGCCACTGGCAGGCAGCAGCTTGCGCACGCCTACGCTGCCCTGTAGCGGGGCGCCGTCCAGCAGCCAGCTGCGCTGCGGCTCGATGCCCATGTGGCGCAACACGGTAGGGGCGATCCAGGTCTGGGCGATGTGGCCGTACAGGCCGTCAAAGGCCGGGTTGGCCACCGGGCTTACCGGGCTGGTGAACTCGGCATTCATCGGCTGGTTACTGGCAATGAACACGGTTTTTTCGCTGCCGGTCTGCGCGCCGTGGTGCTGGCCTTTTACCGGGTCGCGGCCGTGGTCGGTGGTGGCCAGCACCAGCCAATTGTCACCGCTGGCGCCCTGGCGGGTGGCTACCGCGTCCAGCAGCCGGCCCAGGTGGGTATCGGCTTGGCGCAGTGCCTTGTCGTAGGCCGGGCCAAAGCCGCTGTCGTGGCCCACGTGGTCCGGGTCGTCCAGGTGCACAAAGATGAAATCGGCCGGTGTGGTGTTGATCAGCTCTACCGTTTTGGCCACTGCCGCCTCGTCGCTGAGCCCGTCTGCGTTGTAGTTATTGCGGCGGATATCATTGGCAAAGAACTGCTTGTTGATATTGCCCCAGTGGGTGACGCTGGCAATGTAGGCCTGCGGGTAGGCATCGCGCAGGCGCTTGAACAGGCTAGGGAAGGCCGGGTTGGCCAGGCCGTCGCTATTGCTGCTGATCTGGTGCTTGTTGCGCCATACGCCGGTCAGAATGGTGGCCCAACCAGGGCCGCTGTAGGTTTCCTGCTCGCTGGCGCTGCCGGCTACGCCGCCGGTATAGCCTTTGGCGATGTTCAGGCGCTTGAAGTTGGGCAGGTTCAGCGCCTGCACTTTTTCCAGCTGTGCGCCGTCTATGCCGATCAGCAGGGCCTTGGGCGCGGCGTGCGCGCTGGCTAGCGCCAGGCACAGTGCCGCACCTGCCAGGCTTTTCAGGGTGTTTTGCATGGTGGTTCCTTTGTTGGTGGAACCCAGCATGCTAGGCATGTCGCAAGACAGTGGTGTGTAAACATCTATACGTCTAGATGAATTTAATATTGCCATGCGCCACGACGGCAGGCAGCAAAAAGCCCGGCAGGGTGCCGGGCTACAGGGTTGGCCGCATGCCAGCCTAGGCCTGCGTGGCCAACCGCGCGTGGCCCCAGCGGTTGAGCCACAGCGACGCCATGATCACCGCGCCGCCCAGCGCCAGGCGGGGCAGGTCGGCGTCGCGGTTCCAGATCAGCACGTTCACCAGCAGGCCGGCCGGTACGTGCAGCTCGTTCATGATGGCCAGCGTGCCGGCGCTGACCTGCGTGCTGCCTTTTACCCACCAGTACATGCCCAGCGCCGTGGCAAACACCCCCATGTAAACCAGCACGCCCCACTGCAGCGCGGTATGCGGCAGGCGCTGCATATCGCCAAACAGCAGGAAAGACGGCAGCGCCAGCAGCAGCGCGCCCAGAAAGAAGTGGCCAAAGTAGCGGTGCAGCGGCTGGCTCACCGGGTACTGCTGCAGCAAGCGGCGGCACAGCACCTGGCCCGCGGCAAAGGTAAAGTTGGCCAGCTGCAGCAGCAAGAAACCGGTGAGGTATTCGCCCTCCAGCGGCTGAAAGCGGATGATCACCCCGCCACCCACCGCCACGGCAGCCGCCAGCAGCGCCCAAGGGTTAAAGCGGCGCGCCAACGCATCGTCAAACAGCGTCACATACAGCGGCGTCAGCACGGTAAACAGCAGCACCTCTGGCACGGTCAGCACGTGAAAGCTGCGGTACAGGCACAGGTAGGTCACGCCAAACTGCAGCGCCCCGGCCAGCCAGAAGCCGCCCAGCAGCCGTGCGGGCAGGCCGCGCCACACGGTAAACGGCAAAAACAGCGCGGCGGCAATCAGCACGCGCAGCAGCACGGCAAAATCACTGTCCACCTGCCCGGCCAGGTACTGGCCGATCAGGCTAAAAGAAAATGCCCACAGGGCGGTAACAATCAACAAATACGGCATGGCAACTCGCAATCAAAGCGGGGCAGGCATGATAGGCCGCCACAGCCCGCCACGCCAGTGCCCTGCGGCATGCCTGCCGTTAGAGGCCGGCGAGCCAGGCCGCAGGCGGATGCCGCACAAAAAGTTGGCCGCAAGCCGGATGCACGGCGTAGCGGCCAACCTTTTCACGGCTTTGCGGCGCCCCGCCCAGGCTGCCGGGCAGCACAACCCGCTGTGGTACTGCCCTTTGGTACAGTCATGCAAATGTTATATTGAAACTACAAATGCGTATGACTATTGTTTGTTTGTCAGCCCAAAAGGCATGACATGTTCTGTTGCAACTCCGTACTTCAATTACCCAGGAAAGAATGGAAATGGCACAAACCTACAATATCTACATCGTTAACCAGTCATCCAACACCAAGAACTTCTGGCTCTTCCTCAAGCCGCCACAAGCCCTGGAAGCCGACCCCGGCGTATTTGCCAACTCCAGCGCGTGCCTTACCGTAGACAGCCAGGCGCAGGGCACCAACACCTTTGGTATTCCGCTGCAGTACAAAGTAGGCGCCGGCGCCAGCAACCAGGCAGTGGGGCTGGACATTGCCATCTCCTCCAACGTCACGCTGGATGCCGAGCTGGGCCAGGCCTACCAGGCCAACTACCAGGAAGAAGTGCCACCCAAGAAAGGCCCCAAGCTGGTCGCCGCCGGCCAGGCCAAAGACCCGTCGCAGCTGCAAATAATCAGCAACAACTTTGACCAGCCCAACAACGAAGAACATGGCTGGTTTGCCAACATGAGCTTCGGCATCCAGTCTGCCGACGGCTTCATCGGCATGACATGGTCCCCGGCACCTGCCGATACCCGCACTAAGGCGAAAGCAC
>JAIXTB010000166.1 GCA_027484385.1 Neisseriaceae bacterium
AACCTTGACGCCGAAGACGGCGACGAGGGCGACGCGGGTAGCGATAAAGCATGAGTGCACCGCGTCGCGTAAAGCTGCCGATCAATGGCGTTTTGCTGCTGGACAAGCCTTATCTGCTCAGTAGCAACACCGCCCTGCAGCGCGCGCGCTGGTTGTACAGTGCGGCCAAGGGCGGCCATACCGGCGTGCTGGACCCGCTGGCTACCGGCCTGCTGCCGCTGTGCTTTGGTGAGGCCACCAAGTTTTCCTCGTATCTGCTGGATGCCGACAAGGGCTACCGCGCTACGGTAAAGTTTGGCGAAGTCACCACGACCGGCGATATCGAGGGCGAAGTGGTACTGCGGCGCCCGGTGGCGTTTACGCTGCCGCAGTTGCAGGCCGCCATCGCCGCGCATACCGGCCCCATCAGCCAGGTGCCGCCCATGTATTCGGCGCTGAAGCATCAGGGCAAGGCGCTGTACGAGTACGCGCGCGAGGGTGTCGAGATCAAGCGCGAGGCGCGCGATGTCACCATCCATCGTATCGATTTGATCTCGTTCGACGGCACGACCGCCGTGATCGACGTGCTGTGCAGCAAAGGCACCTATATCCGCACGCTGGGGCAGGACATTGGCGAGATGCTGGGCTGCGGTGCGCACCTTACCGGCCTGCGCCGCACCACGACGGGTGGTTTCCTGCTGGAAAACGCCATCACGCTTGAGCAGCTGGAAGCCACGCCAGCCGAAGCGCGCGGCCAACTTTTGCTGCCGATAGACGTGCTGGTGGCGCATTTTGACGAGCAGACCCTGCCTGCGCGCGACGCCGAGCGTTTTTGTCACGGCCAGGCCGTGCGTGCGCCGGAAAAATGTGAGACAATGCGCCGTTTTCGCGTATACCGCGAGGCAACGCGAGAATTTCTCGGGCTGGCCGAGGCAAGGGACGACAGTCTGTTGCACCCGGTCCGGGTAACGGCTGCTCCGGCAGCCGCTGTGTGAAGTGTAGGTGGGTTCCGGCTCGCCGCACTTGTCGGGCTTTACCGCCCTAAACCGATATTGGAGTAATTCCTCATGGCAATGAACGCCGAAAAAAAAGCAGTCATCGTTAAAGATTTCCAGCGTAAAGAAAACGACACCGGTTCCACTGAAGTTCAAGTGGCTCTGCTGACCGCTCGTATCAATGACCTGACTCCGCACTTCAAAGCCAACACCAAGGATCACCACAGCCGTCGTGGTCTGCTGAAACTGGTGAGCCGTCGTCGTCGTCTGCTTGACTACCTCAAGCGTACCGATGCTGAAGGCTACCGCGCTCTGATCGCTCGTCTGGGTCTGCGCAAGTAATCGGTTTGAATTCGAAAAAGTCGCAGCCCGTCTGCGACTTTTTCGTTTCTGCAGTAGCAGTATCTGTAAGTTATTGAGTCAACGGGGGGAGCCTCTATAAATCTGCATCATGCTGGTGCCGATTCGTAGGGGTTCCCGTTGCATAAAGTACCTAATGAAGGGCACCTCAAGTGTTTAACAAAATTACCAAGTCGTTCCAGTACGGCAAACATACCGTTACCCTGGAAACCGGCGAAGTAGCGCGCCAGGCTTCCGGCGCGGTACTGGTGTCGGTAGAAGATACCGTGGTTCTGGTTTCTGTTGTGGGTTCCAAAAACGTGAAGCCGGGCCAGGATTTCTTCCCGCTGACCGTAGACTACCTGGAGCGTACTTACGCTGCCGGCAAGATCCCTGGCGGCTTCTTCAAGCGTGAAGGCAAACAGTCCGAGAAAGAAATCCTGACCAGCCGCCTGATCGATCGCCCGATTCGCCCGCTGTTCCCGGAAGGCTTCTACCACGACGTACAAATCGTGGCCACCGTGATGTCTCTGAACCCGGAAGTGGATTCCGACATCCCTGCCATGATCGGTGCCTCCGCTGCCCTGGCCATCTCCGGCCTGCCGTTCAACGGCCCGATCGGTGCCGTGCGCGTAGGTTACGCCAATGGCGAGTACATCCTGAACCCGACCAAAACCGAGCTGCTGACCTCGGAAATGGATCTGGTTGTCGCCGGTACCGAGCGTGCCGTGCTGATGGTTGAGTCCGAAGCCAAAGAACTGTCCGAAGCCGTGATGCTGGGTGCCGTGGTATTTGGCCACGACCAGATGCAGGCTGCCATTACCGCCATTAACGAGTTCGCTGACGAAGTGAACCCGGTAATGTGGGACTGGGAAGCCCCGGCCAAGAACGAAGCACTGATCGCCCAGATCCGTGACATTTCCGGCGAAGCCATTGCCAACGCTTTCCGCATCCGCCAGAAAGGCGCCCGCTCCGAAGCGCTGAACGCTGCCTGGGCTGCCGTGAAGGCCGCACTGATCACCGAAGACACCGATACCCTGGTGGCTAACGAGATCAAAGGCATCTTCAAATCGCTGGAAGCCGAAATCGTCCGTGGCCAGATCCTGTCTGGCGAGCCGCGCATCGACGGCCGCGACACCCGCACTGTACGCCCTATCGCCATCCGCACCGGCGTGCTGCCACGTGTACACGGCTCCTCGCTGTTCACCCGTGGTGAAACCCAGGCTCTCGTGACCACCACGCTGGGCACCAAGCAGGACGAGCAGATCATCGACGCGCTGGCCGGCGAATACACCGACCGCTTCATGCTGCACTACAACTTCCCGCCGTACTCCACCGGTGAAGCTGGCCGCATGGGCCCGCCAAAACGCCGCGAAATCGGCCACGGCCGCCTGGCCAAGCGTGCACTGGCACAAGTACTGCCGTCCGAAACCGAGTTCGGCTACACCATGCGTGTGGTGTCCGAAATCACCGAATCCAACGGCTCCTCGTCGATGGCTTCCGTGTGCGGTGGCTGCCTGGCACTGCTGTCCGCCGGTGTACCGCTGAAAGCCCACGTGGCTGGTATCGCCATGGGCCTGATTCTGGAAGGCAACCGCTTTGCCGTGCTGACCGATATCCTGGGTGACGAAGATCACCTGGGCGATATGGACTTCAAGGTAGCCGGTACCGCTGCTGGCGTGACTGCCCTGCAGATGGATATCAAGATCCAGGGCATCACCAAGGAAATCATGCAGATCGCGCTGGAACAAGCCAAAGACGGTCGCCTGCATATCCTGGGTCACATGAAAGAAGCCATCGAAGGCCCGCAAGAGCTGTCCACCCACGCGCCGCGTCTGTACGTGATGAAGATCAACCCGGAGAAAATCCGCGAAGTGATCGGTAAAGGTGGTGAAACCATCCGCGCCATCACCAAAGATACCGGCTGCGAGATCAACATCGAAGAAGACGGCACCATCACCATCGCCTCCGTGTCCAACGAAGGCGCTGAAGCTGCCAAGAAGCGTATCGAAGAAATCACCGCTGAAGTTGAAGTAGGCAAAGTCTACGAAGGCCCGGTAGTGAAGATTCTGGACAACAACGTGGGCGCCATCGTGTCCATCATGCCGGGCAAAGATGGTCTGGTACATATTTCGCAGATCGCTCACGAGCGCATCAAGAACGTGTCCGACTACCTGAAAGAAGGCCAGATCGTGAAAGTAAAAGCCATCGAGATGGACGACCGCGGCCGCGTTCGTCTGTCCATCAAGGCTTTGCTGGACAATCCTGCAGCCCCGGCTGCTCAAGGTGACTTCGGTCTGAAATCCGGCGCCTAAGCCAGATAGCCCTGTTACCACAGGGTAACAAACCGCCTGTCAGCGTAAGCTGGCAGGCGGTTTTGCTTTGTGGCAAGGGCATGAAAAAGCCACCCCGCAGGGTGGCTGTGCTGGCTTGCGGCCAACGTTGGCCGCAAGTGGTCTGCTTAGTGGTTGTGTGCGCCCGCGGCACCGTGGCCGGTTTGTGCGCGCACAAACTGGTCGTCAAAGCGGGCACGTTCGGTAGCCGCGGCTGCACTGCGGTCCAGCAGCGACACCACGATACTCACGGCAAAGGCCAGCGGCATGGAGAACAGCGCCGGGTGCTCGTACGGGAAGATGGCGGTTTCGTTGCCCAGCACCGTTACCCATACTGCCTTGGACAGAATCACCAGTGTGACCGCCGAGATCAGCCCGCTAAAGCCGCCCAGCAGCGCACCACGGGTGGTGAGGTCTTTCCAGTACATGGACAGGATCAGGATAGGGAAGTTGGTGGACGCTGCCACTCCGAAGGTCAGGCCCACCAGGAAGGCCA
>JAIXTB010000181.1 GCA_027484385.1 Neisseriaceae bacterium
TGCTTCGCGCAGGAAGCCGATGATCTGTTCTTCGGTGAATCGTTTCTTCATGTCCAACTCCTTGTCATGGTGGATTGGACTCTAAAGTCACGTGCTACTCAAGGTGGGGTGGACGTCGCGGCCTCAACCGATACCTGACAACAACCCTCGCTCACCACGTCACCCACCCCCGCCGACCCGCGGCCGGCCCCCGGATGCGCCTGCGGCTTATGCCGGGCTACGGGTTGCTCCCAATCCAGTCAATAAAAAAACCGCGCAAGCGGGCTTTGTTGTTGTACGCCCATTGCACCGCTGTGCACAGCAGCCCTTTTGCTGACGTGTCTTTCAAGGTTTCCTCATTTGGCCCTAGCCCACTTGCTTTGCTACGCCGGGCCGCACGCCACCGTTAGGTACGATTTCCTCGACTGAACTGGCCAAACATAGCTGTTCGTCTAAGCTACTGACGGCACTGTTGCATATTCATTGCACGCCGCCGGGTTTTTATTGCCATGATCTGCCTGAGTCTACTGTTATCCGATATTTTGTATACAATAGTCAGATACCTTATCTGCTGGATTTTGGAAAGATACTCATGCAATTTGTAGAGTTTGCACGCAGCCAGACTGCGCTTCGGGATGCCATTACCGCTGCTTATCGTCGTGATGAGCGTGATTGCGTAGCGTTGATGATGGAGCAGGCCGCGATGCCTGATACGCAGGTCGCCAGTATCAAGGCCCTGGCTGCCAAGCTGGTGGCACAGGTGCGTAAAGAGCGGACAAAGTCCAGCGGTGTGGATGCGCTGATGCACGAGTTCACCCTGTCCAGCCAGGAAGGTATTGCGCTGATGTGTCTGGCCGAGGCACTACTGCGTATTCCGGACCGCCTGACCGCCGACAAGCTGATTCGCGACAAGATTTCCGGTGGCGACTGGGCTTCGCACTTGGGCAATAGCGCGTCGCTGTTCGTTAACGCTGCCGCCTGGGGCCTGCTGGTGACGGGCAAACTGGTGTCCTCGCATAGCGAGCAGGGCTTGTCTTCGGCCTTGACTCGCCTGATTGCCAAGGGTGGTGAGCCGCTGATTCGCAAAGGTGTGGACCTGGCCATGCGCATGCTGGGTAAACAGTTTGTGACCGGCGAAACCATTGAAGAAGCACTGGCCAATGGCCGCGAGCGCGAAGCACGCGGCTACCGTTTCAGCTACGACATGCTGGGCGAAGCGGCCATGACCGAAGAAGATGCGCAGCGCTATCTGCGTGACTACGAAGTGGCGATCCACGCTATTGGCAAAGAGTCCAATGGCCGCGGTATCTATAACGGCCCGGGTATCTCGGTAAAACTGTCTGCCATTCACCCGCGCTATGCCCGCATGAAGCACGAGCGCATGATGGCCGAGCTGCTGCCGCGCCTGAAAGGCCTGTTCCTGCTGGCCAAGCAATACAATATCGGCCTGAATATCGATGCCGAAGAAGCCGACCGTCTGGAAATCTCGATGGATCTGGTAGAGGCGCTGGCCAACGATCCGGACCTGAACGGTTTTGAAGGTATCGGTATCGTGGTACAGGCTTACCAGAAGCGCTGTCCGTATGTGATCGACTTCCTGATTGACCTGGCCCGCCGTACTGGCCACCGCTTCATGGTGCGTCTGGTGAAGGGCGCCTACTGGGATGCCGAGATCAAACGCGCCCAGGTGGATGGCCTGGATGGCTACCCGGTTTATACCCGCAAGGTGTACACCGATGTGTCCTATCTGGCGTGCGCCAAGAAACTGTTGGCCGCACAAGACGCGATTTACCCGCAATTTGCCAGCCATAACGCCTACACCCTGTCCGCCGTTTACCACCTGGCCGAAGGCAAGGATTACGAATTCCAGTGCCTGCATGGCATGGGCGAGACACTGTACGACCAGGTCGTGGGCAAGGGCAAGCTGGACAAGCCGTGCCGCATCTATGCGCCGGTGGGTTCGCATGAAACCCTGCTGGCGTACCTGGTGCGCCGCCTGCTGGAAAACGGTGCCAACAGTTCTTTTGTGAACCGCATCGTGGACGAGAACGTATCCATTGAAGAGCTGGTAGAAGACCCGGTGGCCGAAGCCGCACGCTTCGGTGGCCTGCCACACAACAAGATCGCCTTGCCGGTCGAGCTGTACGGTGCCGGCCGCAAGAACTCTGCCGGCATGGACCTGGCGAACGAGCACGTACTGCAAAAGCTGCAGCAAGCGCTGCTGGCCAGCGAACAGAAAGCGTGGTTGGCCGCACCGCTGCTGGCCGACGGTAACGAATCTGCCAACCCTGCCCAAGCCGTACGCAACCCGGCCAACCATCAGGACGTGGTAGGCCAGGTGCAGGAAGCCTCGCGTGAGGACGTAGAGCTGGCGCTGCAAGCTGCCGTACGCGCCGCCCCGGTATGGGCCGCCACCGCGCCGGCCAAACGTGCCGAAGCGCTGGACCGCATGGCAGACCTGATGGAAGCCAATATGCCGGCGCTGATGGGCCTGGCCGTGCGCGAAGCCGGCAAGACCCTGAACAACGCCATTGCTGAAGTGCGCGAAGCGGTGGATTTCTGCCGTTACTACGCCGCACAGGTGCGCGAGGAGTTCGACAACAGCCGTCACCCGGCACTGGGCCCGGTGGTGTGCATCAGCCCGTGGAACTTCCCGCTGGCCATCTTTATTGGCGAAGTGGTCGCCTCGCTGGCTGCCGGTAACGTGGTGCTGGCCAAGCCGGCCTAACAGACTGCGCTGATCGCCGCCTACGCCGTGCGCCTGCTGCACGAAGCCGGCGTGCCGCGCGACGTGCTGCAGTTCCTGCCGGGTCGTGGTGAAGTCGTGGGTGCGGCGCTGACGACCGATGCGCGCATCAA
>JAIXTB010000001.1 GCA_027484385.1 Neisseriaceae bacterium
GGCACGGCGCGCGGCGCGCGAAAACATGGAAGGACTGAGACGCTGGTCTTCCATGGGAATACCCGCAATCAGCGAGTCTCGCGTGGTCGTCACACCATGTAGGCGAGTAAGCTCGAACAGACAATCCAGCAGGGGGTCGAGGTGCGTGGCACGCAGGGTAATTCCTGCGGTAGTAGGGCTAGTTTCAGGCTTATCCATACGCTCTTTTCAAGGTGTGGCCTTGCTTTTCGTTATTCGGCAGCTCGCTGTGCGGCACTTTTTTATATCGGATACATTATCAGCAAGGCTTGGCAAACCTGCAAGTATCATTTGATTGATCTTTAACAACTTATTGCCAATTGTAAGGAACGCTAACTAAAAAAAAGCCAGCATCGCGCTGGCTTAGGATAACGAAGATTGTCTTGCTTAGGATGACAGTTGCAGCCGTTTGGCTCTTACATACAACACTACACTGCTGAAATAGAGCACAGTGAGCCACACCTCCAGCATGGCTAGCTGCTGCGAAAGACCACTATCCCCCCAGGCCCGCATCACCCCCTCGGCAAAAAAGGCCAGGATAAACATACTGGACCACTGGTAGGTATAGACACGCTCTTTCAGCACGCCCATCAGGGGCAGCAGCAGAATGACAGCCTTCAGTACCAGCCAGGAACCACCGGGGCGCAGCGGCGCCAGCCACAACTCCCATGCCAGATTCAACATGATCAGGGCCAGCAGGCTGAGTACAGCGCCCCAATGAAACGGTTTGGGGTTAGCCATGCGCGACATCCGGTTTTTCCTTGTTTACTAGCATCGACATGACGATGCCTACTTCGTACAACAACCACAGCGGTACCGCCATCATTACCTGGGACAATACGTCGGGCGGGGTCACGACGGCCGCCACCACAAAAGCCCCCACAATGACATACGAGCGACCTTCACGCAGCTGTTTGAGGGTGACGATGCCCATGCGGTTAAGCACCACCACAATCACGGGTACTTCAAAGGTAATGCCGAACGCGACAAACATGCCCAGTGCAAAAGACAGGTACTTGTCGATATCCGTCATCATGGCCACGCCTTCCGGGGTATGCGCACTCATGAAGCCGAATACCACCGGGAAAACGGCAAAGTAGGCAAAGGCCATGCCCACCATGAATAACAACACACTGCTGACGATCAGCGGAACGATCAGCTTTTTTTCGTGGTTGTACAGGCCGGGCGCGATGAACGCCCAGATCTGGTAGAGGGTATGCGGCAAGGTGGCCACAAACGCCACCAGCATGGTGACCTTCAGCGGCACAAAGAACGGTGCCGTGACTTCGGTGGCAATCATGCTGCTGTTTTGCGGCAGTACATCCAGCAATGGCTTGGCAAACAGGTGGTATACATCACCCGCCCAAGGCACCATGGCGAGCAAGGCTACCAGCAGTACGACAGCAATACGCACCAGCCGGTTGCGCAGCTCGACCAGATGCGCCAGTAAAGGTTGTTGATCCATGTATTAAGAACGGGACTCGGCTACAGATTGGTCGGAAGCGCTCGCAGCGGCAGGCTGGGCAAACAAGTCCAGCTGCCCTTCATCCGCGACTGGCTGCGGTTCGGGTGCCACCCCGGCAGCGGCCAGCATATCTTCCGGTGCTATGCTTTCAGATGGCTGGCGGGCCTCGTCGGCAAGCCGGGCAAGCTCGCTGGCAGACGCTTGCGCAGCATCGCGGACAGGTTCTACCGCATAGGCAATGTCCTGCGCGACCTGACGCGTCTCGTCTACTTCACGCTGCACCTGGTCGCGAAAGGCGTTGGCCGCATCCTGCACGTCCTGCTTCAGTTCCTGCAGGCCTGCCATCTGGCTTTGCTGATGGATATCGGACTTCACACTGGCCACAAAACGCTGGGCGCGGCCAACCAGTGCGCCAATGGTACGCGCAACCGTCGGCAAGCGCTCCGGGCCCAGGACGATCAGCGCCACAGCACCAATAACCAGCAGTTCGCCAAAACTGATTTCAAACACAGTATGGCCTGCGCTTATTTCTTGTCTTGGTCAGCATCGATCACGCGGCCACCCGCGCCATCTTTCTCCGCCTCGCCCTTCATGCCTTCCTTGAAACCTTTCACCGCACCGCCCAGATCCTCGCCAACATTACGCAGCTTCTTGGTGCCAAACACCAGAACCACGACCAGCAGAACGATCAGCCAATGCCAGATGCTAAAGGAACCCATGGACACTTACCTCTAAACAGGTTGGGTATGCCTACCCGGATTTATCGATTGCCGTACACGTGTACGTGCAGGTGGAAAACTTCCTGGCCGCCACCCACACCGGTGTTGATGGCAGTCTTGAAACCTTGCGCCAAGCCATGCTCGGCAGCCAGCACAGGGGCCAGCAACAGTAGCTTGCCCAGTATCTGCTGGTGGCGGATATCGCACTGAGCCAGTGATTCTACATGCAGTTTCGGAATCAGCAGCAAATGAACGTCCGCCTTGGGGTTGATGTCGTGAAACACCACCACGTCGTCGTCTTCATACGCTTTCTTGGCCGGGATCTCGCCTTTGGCGATTTTGCAGAAAATACAGTCAGTCATGTTCAAGCTCCTGCTCAGGCCTGCGGGCGCGATGCTTTTTCGTCAATACCGGAAATACCTTCACGGCGCTTCAGCTCCATCACCACGTCTTCGGCACGCAGGCCGTGGTGTGCCAGCAGCACCATGGAGTGGAACCACAAATCGGCGACCTCGCGCACCAGATGCAGGCGGTCTTTGTCTTTGGACGCCATCAATACTTCGGCAGCCTCTTCGGCCACTTTCTTCAAAATGGCATCCTCACCCTTGTGCAGCAGCGAAGCTACATAGGACGAAGACGGGCTGGCTTCTTTGCGGGCTTCCAGCGTGTCACCAATATTCTTGAAAATCTCAGTCGCGTTCATTTTGCGTCTCCCGGCTACCGGCGCGGTGCCAGTATATGTCGATAATGTGACATCCTTGTAACAGGTCGTATTGGGGTAAACCCTGCAGCAGATCAGATTCAGTGCTGATGGTAGATCGCGTGCGGGTCTTTCAGCACCTCATCCGTAATCACCCACTGCCCGTCCTGCCACACACGGTAGAAACAGCTCTCGCGCCCGGTATGGCAAGCAATACCGCCGGCTTGTTCTATCTGCATGGTGATCACGTCGCCATCGCAGTCCAGACGCAGCTCTTTGACGGCCTGGGTGTGGCCGGACTCTTCGCCTTTTTTCCACAGCTTCTGGCGCGAGCGTGTCCAGTAGTGGGCAATGCCCGTCTCCGCAGTCAGCTGCAGCGACTCGCGGTTCATATAAGCCACCATCAACACGCGGCCACTGTGCGCATCCTGGGCGATAGCCACCACCAGGCCTTTATCGTCCCATTTCACTTCATCCAGCCAATTCGGGGGTGTCATGCGGCCAACCTCACAGACGGACTTCAATACCGGCGGCACGCATGGCTTCTTTCGCCTGCCGCACCGTGTACTCGCCAAAGTGGAAAATACTGGCCGCCAGTACCGCGTCGGCCTTGCCCAGCGTGACCCCTTCCACCAGATGCTGCAGGTTCCCTACCCCACCCGATGCAATCACCGGAATCGGCACCGCGTCTGACACTGCGCGTGTCAGCGGCAGGTTAAAGCCGATCTTGGTGCCATCGCGGTCCATGCTGGTGAGCAAAATCTCGCCAGCGCCGTATTCGGCCATGCGTGCAGCCCATTCGACCGCGTCCAGGCCGGTAGGTTTACGGCCACCGTGGGTAAAAATTTCCCAGCGGTCGTTTTCTGGCGTCACCGCCTTGGCGTCCACCGCCACCACAATGCACTGGCTGCCAAACTTGTCGGCCGCTTCTTTGACCAGATCCGGGTTAGTGACCGCAGCGGTATTGATGCTGACCTTGTCCGCCCCGGCGTTCAGCAAGCGGCGGATATCGGCCACCTGGCGCACGCCACCGCCCACGGTCAGCGGAATGAATACTTGCTCGGCAACCGATTCGATCACGTGCAGGATCAGGTCGCGGTCGTCGGAGCTGGCGGTAATGTCGAGGAAAGTAAGCTCGTCGGCGCCTTGTTCGTTGTAACGTTTGGCGATTTCTACCGGGTCACCGGCGTCGCGCAGGCCGACAAAATTGACACCCTTCACCACGCGACCGGCAGTCACGTCGAGACAGGGGATGATACGTTTGGCTAGAGACATGATGAAAAACAGCAGAAGGTTGGCCGCATGCCGGGTGGCAGGCGGCCAACGCAGGGGTTAGGCCTCGGACAGTTCGTCGGCCAGGTCCTGTGCGGCGGCAAAATCGATGCTGCCTTCGTAAATGGCACGGCCGGTAATGGCACCTTCAATGCCCTCGGCTTCCACCTCGCACAGCTTGCGTACGTCTTCCAGGTCGGTAAGGCCGCCGGAGGCGATAACCGGCACGGTCAGCGCCTGCGCCAGCTTGACGGTGGCTTCGATGTTCACGCCATTCATCATGCCGTCGCGGCCGATGTCGGTGTAGATCACCGAGTTCACACCGTAGTCTTCGAAGCGCTTGGCCAGGTCGATCACGTTATGGCCGGTGACTTTGGCCCAGCCATCGATGGCAACCATACCGTCTTTGGCGTCCAGGCCCACAATCACCTGGCCCGGGAAGGCATCGCAAGCATCGTGCAGGAAGCCGGGGTTTTTCACCGCGGCGGTGCCGATAATCACGTACTTCAGCCCCAGGTCGAAGTACTTTTCGATGGTGTCCAGATCGCGGATGCCACCACCCAGTTGTACCGGCATGTCGTCACCGACGGCAGCCAGAATGTCGCGGATGACCGACAGGTTTTTCGGTTTGCCAGCAAAGGCACCGTTCAGATCAACCAGATGCAGGCGACGGGCGCCCTGATCACGCCAATGCAGCGCAACCTTTACTGGGTCATCGGAAAATACGGTGGCGTCACTCATTACGCCTTGTTTCAGGCGTACGCATTGACCGTCCTTGAGGTCGATAGCGGGTATCAGCAGCATGGTGCGGAAGATCTACGGTAAGTTAAACAGTGCCATCCCACGCCAGGAAATTCTTCATCATCTGAAGACCGGCACGGTGGCTCTTTTCGGTGTGAAACTGCGTGGCGAATATATTGCCATCACCGACAATACAGGAAAACCGTTCGGGATACTCGCTTTCAGCCAGCGTGATGGCGCTGCTGGCCGGTGCAAAGTGGTAACTGTGCACAAAATAGAAACGCTCGCCGTCTTCGATGCCGGCAAACAGCGGGTGGGCACGCTGCTGAAACACGCGGTTCCAACCCATATGCGGCACCTTCAGGCGCTCGCCCTGCGCATCCAGTAAGTTGGCCGCAAAACGTTTTACCTGCCCCGGGAAAATGCCCAGCCCTGGCGTATCGCCTTCTTCGCTGTGGTCAAACAGCAGCTGGGCACCCACGCAGATACCGAAAAACGGCTTGGTCCGCGTGGTTTCGCGCACAGCGTCGGCCAGGCCATAGCCGTTCAGCTCGCGCATGCAGTCCGGCATGGCGCCCTGGCCGGGAAAGATCACCTTGTCGGCGGCCACCACCTGCTCCGGGTCGGAGGTCAGGAAAATGTCGGCACCAATATCATTTACATACTGTACAGACTTGAGCACCGAATGCAGGTTGCCCATGCCGTAATCGATCACGGCTACTTTCATGCGGTCAGCGTCCCTTTGGTGGACGGCGTCTGGCCGGCCATGCGTTCGTCTACCTCTACCGCCATGCGCAGCGCGCGGCCAAAGGCCTTGAACACGGTTTCGGCCTGATGGTGGCTGTTGACACCGCGCAGGTTGTCGATGTGCAGCGTCACCATGCTGTGGTTCACAAAGCCGTGGAAAAACTCGCTGAACAGGTCCACGTCGAAGCTGCCGATACAGGCGCGGGTAAACGGGATGTGATATTCCAGGCCCGGGCGGCCGGACAGGTCGATCACCACGCGCGACAGCGCCTCGTCGAGCGGCACGTAGGCGTGGCCGTAGCGGCGGATGCCCTTTTTATCGCCAATGGCCTTGGCAAAAGCCTGGCCCAGCGTGATACCGATATCTTCCACGGTGTGGTGGGCATCGATATGCAGGTCGCCGCGGGCGTGCACATCCAGGTCGATCAGGCCGTGGCGCGCGATCTGGTCCATCATGTGGTCGAGAAACGGCACGCCGGTGTCAAAGCGGCCAACGCCGGTACCATCCAGGTTCAGGCTGATGGTGATCTGGGTTTCCAGGGTATTGCGGGTAACGGTAGCGGTGCGCATGGGGGTTCAGGCAAAAAAGGAATCGATGGCCGCAAGCACGGCCGTGTTTTCATCGGGGCTGCCCACGGTCAAACGCAGGCAGTGTTGCAGCAGCGGGTGGTAACCGTGCAGGTTTTTCACCAGGATGCCGGCAGCTTTCAGTGCGGCAAACAGCGCAGGGGCATCCGGTACGCGTACGGTGACAAAGTTGGCCTCGGACGGAAATACCGTGCACTGCGCGTACGCCGCCAGCGTAGCCGCCAGGCGGCTACGCTCGGCGCGCAGCTCGGCAGCCTGGGCGTCGAATACGTCCAGGTGGCGCAGGGCAAACTTGGCGGCGGCCTGGGTCAGCACGTTCACGTTGTACGGCGGGCGCACCTTGTCCAGCTGGGCGATCACCTCCGGCGTGCCGGCAGCGTAGCCCAAACGCAGGCCAGCCAGGCCGATCTTGGACAGCGTACGCATCACGATGAGCTGCGGGTGCTGGCCGGCCAGATCCATGAAGGTATCGGCGGCAAAGGCCTGGTAGGCCTCGTCCACCACCACCAGGCCCGGCGCGGCAGCCAGAATGGCTTCTACCTGCTGGCGGGCAAAACGCGGGCCGGTGGGGTTGTTGGGGTAGGACACGAACACCACAGCGGGCTGGTGCGCCGCGATGGCGGCCAGGGTGGCGTCCAGATTCAAGCTGAAATCATCGTTGAGCGGCACGCCCACATACCGCATGCGCGACAGCTGCGCGTTCATGCGATACATCACGAAGGAAGGCTCCAGTGCCAGCACCACGCTATCGGCGGGCAGCGCCTGGGTCAGCAGGGTAATCAGCTCGTCGGAGCCATTGCCCAGTACCACATCGGCAGCGGTGGGGATGGCAAACGCCGCCTTGAGCTGGTCTTTCAGGCCATCGCCGTGCGGGTCCGGGTAGCGGTTTAGCGCCACCTCGGCCAGCAGCTGGCCTAGCTCGGCACGCAGCGCTTCGGGCAAACGGTAGGGGTTTTCCATTGCATCGAGCTTGAGATAGCCCGTTGCATCGGCAACATGGTAGGCCTGCATGGCCAGGACATCGGGACGGAACCACTGCTGTATAGACATTTTGCTCGACATTTCAATACCGGCGGGGCCGGTTGGAACTGCCGGCAACGCCCGACGCAATCAATTCACAGAACCGTCATCCTAACCGGATTCTGCCGGGTCGGCTACTCGATCAGCTGCACTTGCCCGGCCCAGGCTGGCGGCAGGGTAAGGCCAAAAC
>JAIXTB010000183.1 GCA_027484385.1 Neisseriaceae bacterium
CTCGATATTCCGCAAGCCGACAAAGACCGTCTGCTGGATTACCTCAGTGCCAATGCGGGTGAGCTGATCAAATACGGGCTGCTCGCGCTTGCCGTGTTGTACCTGCTGTTTGGTGTGGTGCGCCCGATCATGCGCGACGTGGCCAAACCGCCCGCAGCCGATACGCCGGAAACTGCGGAAGAAGCTGCTGCGGCAGCCGGCGGGCGCTTGCTGGCGGTGGCGGGTGAAGATGGCGAAGAAGGCGGCGAGTCCGGTGGCGAAGGCGGTGCCGCGGGTGGCGGTGACAGTGGCGATCCGAAAGAACAAGCTCGCCGTCAGTACGAAGCCCATCTGCAGGCTGCACGTGATCTAGTGAAAGCTGATCCGCGCATGGCCGCGCAGATCATTAAAGAATGGATAACGTCAGATGAGTGATGCCGGTATTCGTCGCAGCTCGGTGCTGCTGTTCAGCCTTGGTCAGGCCGAGGCCATTGAGGTATTCAAGTACCTGGGGCCCAAGGAAGTGCAAAAGCTCAGCCTGGCCATGGCGGGCCTGAGTAACCTGAGCCACGAAGAAGTCGAAAAAGTGGTGGGGCAGTTCCGCGAAGAATGTGCGGCGCGCGCCAACTTCGGTGCCACCGACGAATACCTGCGCAATGTACTGGTAGAGGCATTGGGCCCGGATAAAGCGGCCAACCTGCTGGACAAGATTTTGCAGGGCAACGACCACAGCGGTATCGAAAGCCTGAAGTGGATGGACCCGTCGTCGGCGGCAGACCTGATTCGCAACGAGCACCCGCAGATTATTGCTACCATCATGGTGCATCTGGACCCCGACCTGTCCAGCGCCATTCTGGCCTATTTCCCCGAGCGTATGCGTAACGAAGTACTGATCCGTACGGCTACGCTGGAAGGTGTACAGCCACAAGCCCTGCGCGAGCTGAACGACGTACTGACCCAGCTGCTGTCCGGCTCCGACCGCGTGAAGAAGAGCGCGGCGGGCGGCGTGGGCATGACGGCCGAGATCCTGAACTTCCTGGGTTCCAATGTGGAAGCGTCCGCGCTGTCTTATATCCGCGAGTACGACCCGGAACTGGCGCAGCGCATTCAGGACAAGATGTTTGTGTTCGACAACATTCTGGAAATCGACGACCGCTCTATCCAGACCATCCTGCGCGAAGTGCAGTCCGACTCGCTGGTGGTGGCGCTGAAAGGTACCAGCCAGGAGCTCAAGGACAAGATCTTCCGCAATATGTCGTCGCGTGCGGCCGAGATGCTGCGTGACGATCTGGAATCCAAAGGCCCGGTCAAGCTGTCCGAAGTGGAAGCCGAGCAGAAAGAGATTCTCAAAATTGTGCGCAAGCTGGCAGACGAAGGCCAGATCGTGATCGCAAGCAAAGGTGGAGACGAAGGCCTTGTCGAGTAACAACATTATCCCGGCGGAAGCGCTGGGTCAGTGGCAGTCCTGGCGCTTTGGCGAGATAGGGGCGCAGCCCGCCCCGCAGCCCGAAGCCAGCATTGCCGAGACTGAAGCCCCCGCAGAGGGGGTTTCTGCTTTGCAGCAGGAGGCAGCACCGCCCGAGCCCGCAGAGCCGCAGGAAGAGGTGCCGCCGCCACCGGCTTACCCCACTGCGGCCGAACTGGAAGCTATTCATCAGGAAGCCTGGCAGGCCGGTTTTGAAGCAGGCAAAGAAGAAGGGCTGCAGCAGGGCCAGGCCGAGGGGGCGCAGCAAGCGCTGGCTGATGCCGCCCAGCAGTTTGAAACATACTGGGCGCCACTGGCCGAGCTACAGCAGGCTATGGAAGCCCAGCTACAGCAGCTGGGCGCGGCTTTGTCCGCCGAGGTGTTGCAGCTGGCGGTCGGTTTTGCCGAGCAGATCGTCGCCAGCAAAATCGCGCTGGACAAGGCCGCCGTGCTGCCAGTGCTGCAGGCTGCGCTGGATGAGCTGGGGCAGGGCCTGCTACAGGCACGCGTGCGCGCCCACCCGGAAGACATGGCGGTGATACAGGCTTTTGCGCAGGAGCGTTTTGCCGGGGTGAGCTGGCAGTGGGTGGCGGATGATGCCGTGGTGCGCGGCGGCTGCGTGGTCGATACCGGCAGCGTCAAGCTGGACCTGACATTGCCGCCAAGGTTGGCCGCATTGCGCCAGGCGCTGGGGTTACCCGAGCATGATTGACCTGCTGCAAAGCCAGCGCAGCTATCTGGCCGCCTGCCAGCAAACTGTCGCCAACACCCCGGCCTGGTTGCCAGAGGGCCAGCTCACCCGCGTGACCGGCCTGGTGATGGAGGCGGTTGGTCTGCGTTTGCCAGTAGGCAGTGCCTGTGAAGTGCACCTTGCCCAGGGCCACAAGGTAGAAGCCGAGGTGGTCGGTTTTGCCGGCGACAAACTGTTTCTGATGCCGGTGGCCAATATCCAGGGGCTATTGCCAGGCACGCCGGTGCGGCCCGCCCGCAGCATTCAGCCGCCTGCCTATGGGCAGCAGCAGATTGCTGCTGAAGTGAATGGCCCACTGGGCCGCCAGGTGCCTGTGGGGCTGAGCCTGCTGGGCCGTGTGCTGGACTCGCTGGGTCGCCCGCTGGATGGCAAGGGCCAGATTTTTCCTGAGGCTTACTTTCCCTTGTACAGCCAGCCCTTGAACCCCTTACAGCGTACCCCGGTGCGACACGTTCTGGATGTGGGTGTGAAGGCCATCAACGGCCTGCTCACGGTTGGCCGCGGCCAACGTTTGGGCCTGTTTGCCGGCTCGGGCGTGGGTAAGTCGGTGCTGCTGGGCATGATGGCACGCTACACCCGTGCCGACGTGGTGGTGGTGGGGCTAATTGGCGAGCGGGGCCGCGAGGTGAAAGACTTCATCGAGCACATTCTGGGCGAGGAAGGCCTGGCGCGCTCGGTAGTGGTGGCCGCCCCCGCCGATATGCCGCCGCTGATGCGCCTGCATGGCGCTGCCTACGCCACGGCGCTGGCCGAGTACTACCGCGCCCAGGGTCTGGACGTGCTGCTGCTAATGGATTCGGTTACCCGCTACGCCATGGCGCAGCGCGAAATTGCCCTGGCCATTGGCGAGCCACCGGTGAGCAAAGGCTACCCGCCATCGGTATTTGCCAAGCTGCCACAGCTGATCGAGCGCGCCGGTAATGGCGAGGCGGGTGGTGGCTCCATTACCGCTTTTTACACTGTGCTGTCCGAAGGCGACGATCAGCAAGACCCCATCGCCGACTCCGCGCGGGCCATCCTGGATGGCCACTTTGTGCTATCGCGCGAGCTGGCCGAATCTGGCCACTATCCGGCCATCGATATCGAGCAGTCCATCTCGCGGGTGATGGTAGATGTGGTGCCGCGCGAGCACATGGACAGCGCCCGCCGCTTCAAGCAGCTGTTTTCACGCTACCAGCGTAGCCGCGACCTGATTAGCGTTGGCGCTTATGTGCCCGGCTCCGACCCGATGCTGGACGAAGCCATCCGCCTGCATACCCGACTGACCGGGTTTCTGACCCAGGCACAGCATGAAAACGTGGATGCCGGCATGACCACGCTGCTGCTGAACGATGTGCTGGCAGGCTAGGGCTAGGCCATGAGCAAATTTGCCCTGCTGGTCCGCCTGGCCACCGACCGCATGGACGCGGCGGCAGAGCGCATGCGCAAGGCACAGCAGGCGCACACCCAGGCTGAAAACACGCTGGCGCAAATCAAAGGCTATATCGATGACTATCAGCAGCGCATGTTGTCGCTAGGCCAGTCGGGTACCAG
>JAIXTB010000116.1 GCA_027484385.1 Neisseriaceae bacterium
ACGCTGCGGCCGGCCTGGGCGTAGAAGTCGACAGCGCTGCCGGTGATGTTCTTCACATCCGCCCACTGCCAGTATTTCTTGTCGCCCACGTTGTGCACGGTGGCGCGCAGCGTGGTGTGCTTGGCTAGCTTCACCCAGCCGCCCACGTCCAGGGTGGCGTAGCCGGGGGCCTTGAACTGGCTGGCGCTGGCGGCGCGGGTTTTGGCGGCCACCATGGTCAGCAGGGCATCGCTACCCCATTGCCCCTGCTGGTAGTGCGCGCCCAGCGTGGCTTTCAGCGGGTCGATGCTGTTGAGCGGGGTGCCGGTTTTGCGGTTGCTGCCGTGGGCCCAGGCCAGGCTGCCGTCCAGCAATAGCGCGTTGCTGGCCTGCCAGCCGGCGCGGGCTTCCACGCCGTGGGTTTGCACGCTGTCCAGGTTCTGGTACTGGAAAATGCCGCGCGGCGAGGTGCTGTCGGTACCCAGGGTGACGGTGTCGATGAAGTCGTTGTAGCGGTTGTAGAAGGCGGTAAGTTGGCCGCTCACGCTGCTGCCCTGGTACTTGCTGCCCAGCTCGATGCCGCGCGAGGTTTCCGATTTCAGGCTGGCGTTGGGGATGATGCGGTAGCCGGCCTGCGCGTTGTTGAAGGTCATGAACGAGCTGTCGAACGGTGGCGCACGAAAGCCGGTGCTGAGGTTGGCAAAGCCGGTGAGCCCGCTGGCTAGCGGCAGGCTCAGGCCCAGCCGTGGCGACCACGCGCTGTCCTGAAAGCGGCTGACCGGTACCGCGCCGCCGCTGCTGGCCTGATAGATGGCGTCGCTTTGCGGCGTCATGGTGTAGCGGTCGTAGCGCAGCGCCGGGGTAAGGGTGAGGCTGCCCAGGCGGAACTGGTCTTGTACGAACAGCCCCAGGCGCTCGCTGCGGTTATCGGGGAAGGTTTTGCTGCTGGTGGTGGTGCTGCCGCTGGTGGTGCGTGTCAGGCGGCTGGTGTCGGTACGTGTGGCTTCCACGCCGGTGAGCACGCGGTGCTCGCCCAGGCGCCATTCCAGCTGGCTGTCCAGCCCGCTGATGTCCTGGTCGAAACGGTGGTTTTCGTAGCGGGTGCCGGTGTTGCGTACCTCTACCGCTTTGTCTTCGTTGCGCAGTGTTTGCTGGTACAGCTTGAGGTTGGCCGCAGCCAGGCTGCCGTCGCCCTGGTAGCGGTATTCGGCGCTGTAGCGCTGGCGGCGTGTGTCGTCGTCGCTGTCGCGGTCGCGCACAGTGTAGCCGGTGGCGGCGCCTCGGGCGCTGAGCAGCTCGGTCTGGCGCTGGCGGTCAAAGCTTTCCACGCCCAGCAGCAGCTGGTGCGGGCCGTCCTGGCCTAGCGCTATCTTGGCCAGCACGTTGCGGGTGTCGGTGAGCTGCGGGTCGGCCACGGTGCGCTGGCTGCCTTCTATGTCGCGGCTGGCCGGGGTGTCCAGCTGGTGGGCGCGGCGCTGGGTCAGCATCAGCAGCGCGGCGGTGTTGTCGCCGGCAGCCGCCACGCTGGCGGTGGTGGCGCTGCCGTGGCGGGCGCCATCGTACGATTGCTTCAGGCCAAAGTGTAGCGGCTTGTCACGGTCGACAAAGTCGGCCGGTTCGAAGGTGTGCTGGCTAATCACGCCGCCGATGGCGTCGCTGCCGAACAGCGCCGACGCCGGGCCCTTGATGATGTCGATCTGGCGCAGGGTGTCCGGCTCTACCAGGTCGCGGCCGGAGATGGCGCCGCTGCCGCTCATATAGGCTTCGGGCAGGCGGGTGCCGTCTACCTGCATCAGGATGCGGTTGGTGTCGATGCCGCGTATGGTCACGCCGGCATTGCCGCGCCGGCCCTGGTCGCCCGGCACCGACACGCCGGGCTCCTGCGCGAGCAGGCTGTCCAGGTCGCTGGCGTGCTGGCGGTCCAGCTGTTTGCGGCCAACTGCCGAGATATTGGGCGCGGTATCGGCCAGCTGTTCGCTGATGCGGTTGGCGGTAACCGTGGTGGTTTCCAGCACGGTGGGGGTGTCGGCAAAGACAGGCAGGGCCACTGTCGTCAGACAGATGCCCGCCAGGGTAATACGATCCTTGGACACGGATCTTCTCCTGTATGCGTGGCACCGTGGCTGGCGATGGCTGGCTCGGTGGGGTGGGTTGCGGTGCGGTGTTACTTCACCAGTATCAGTTTGTCGTTCTGCGTCAGTTGCAGGCGGTAGTACTCGCCACGGTGGCAGATCAGCAGCTGGCGGTCGCGCGCAAACAGCGTGCGCGTATCCAGTACCGTGTAGGGCTGCTTGTCTACGGCCGTTTGCGGCCGCGGTGCGGGTGTATGCGTCATGATGTCACCTCCTTTGATGATAATAATTCCTATTTGCTTTTGTGGCAACGGTCGCGTGCAGGCACAAAGCTGCCACGTTTTGGCATGGCCAACGCAGCGAAGTCGCGTGTTCGTAGTGGCAGGGGTGGATTGTTGCAATGCGGTAAACCCGGATTGACGGCATTTGCGCGAGCTGTTGATAATATTGATAACTATTATCAACAAGGAAGATCATGTCTTTGCCCCGCCATGTTTGTATGCCTGTCTTGCTGCTGACCCCGTTAGCGGCACTGGCTGCCGAAGAACCCACGCTGGACACCGTCACCGTGACGGCCAGCCCTGTTGCCGACGGCTACCAGCCCGGCCGCAGCAGCGTCGCCGGCCGGGAGCAGGACGTGCTGGATATCCCGCGTGCCGTGCAGCAGGTAGGGGCACAGCAGATTCGCGACAAACAGGCGCAGAGCCTGGCCGAGGTGGTGAGCAGCGTCAGCGGGGTGCAGGAAAGCAATACCCTGGCCGGCCTGCAGGACAGCTTTACCCGCCGTGGCTTTGGCGAGCGTAACGACGGCAGCGTACTGCGCGACGGCGCACGCTCCTTCCTGATGAAAAACTTCGACGCCACCACCGAGTCGGTAGAGGTGCTCAAGGGGCCGGCCTCGCTGCTGTACGGTATCCAGGAGCCGGGCGGTGTGATCAACGTGGTCAGCAAGAAGCCGCAATTCACGCCGCAGGGCAGCGTCAGCGTGCAAGCCAGCAGCGTGGGCGGCAGCAGCAGCACGCTGGACCTGACCGGCCCGCTGGGCGAAGGCAACCTGGCCTACCGTCTGGTGGCCGAATACCAGGACAACGACTACTGGCGCAATTTCGGCAGCACCCGCCGCAGCATGGTGGCGCCGTCGCTGCTGTGGGACGACGGCGACAACCGTCTGCTGCTGGCCTACCAGTACACCGACTTTCTGCAACCGTGGGACCGCGGCACCGTATTCAGCGGCGGCCAGGCCATCAATGTGGTGCGCGAGACCCGGCTGGGCGACCTGCTGGACCAGGCCGAGGGCACCACCCAGTCGGCCAGCGCGGTGTATACCCGCCAGCTGGACGCGCGCTGGCAATGGAAAACGCAACTGGCGTGGAGCGATATCCAGTACAGCAACTACGAAACCCGGGTAACAGCCTTTAATGCCAGCACTGGCGTACTGACCCGCCGCCTGGACGGCAACGTGGTGCACAACCGTCAGGCCGGCCTGAGCAGCCAGCTGGGTGGCGAGCTGACGCTATGGGGCCAGGCGCACCGCCTGACGGCCGGCATCGACCTGAGCCGTTCGCACGAGGCACGCGAGAATACCTACCGTGGCAGCGCCAGCAGCCAGACCCAGCTGAATGCCTATGCACCGGTGTACGGCCGCGTGTCGCTGGCCAATACCACGCTCAGCAACAGCGTCAGCGATAATCGCAGCCAGATTGACAGCGCCGCGCTGCTGTTGATGGACGACTGGGCGCTGACGCCACGGCTGAGCAGCAGCCTGGGCGTACGCTACCAGCACTATCGCCAGGAAGACGGGGTTGGCCGCCCGTACGCGGTCAGCGCCCGTGCCAGCGGTAGCACCAGCCTGCCGCAGCTGGCCATGCTGTACAAGCTGACGCCGTCGCTATCGGGCTACGGCAGTTACAGCGAATCGTTCGAGCCGAATGCGGCCAGTGATGGCACCAGCTTTGCCCCTGAAACCGGCAAGGCCTACGAGCTGGGGCTGAAGTGGGGCGGTAGCGGCTTGGCCGCCACGCTGGCGCTGTTCGACATGCACAAGCGCAACGTGCTGGTTACCGAAAACAGCGTCAGCAGCGCGGTCGGCAAGGTGCGCTCGCAAGGCGTAGAGCTGGACGTATCGGGTACTTTGAGCCGCCGCTTGTCTGCAGCACTGGCGCTGGCCTACACCGACGCCGTGGTCAAGGAAGACGCCGCCGCCTACGTGGGCAAGCAGCTGTACAACGTGGCCCGCCATAGTGGCAGCGCCTCGCTGGCCTACGATCTGGGGGTGGACAGTTTCGGTAACGCCTGGCGTACCGGCGGCGGCGTGCGCTACGTCGGCGAGCGTCAGGGCGACCGCGCCAACAGTTTCACCCTGCCGGCCTACACCGTGGCCGACCTGTTTGTCGGCTGGCAAACCCGCTTGCAGGGGCGCAAGCTGGACATTCAGGCCAACCTGAAAAACGTGTTCGACAAGACCTACTACACCTCCACTGCCGGCAGCAACCTCACCGTCCGGGTGGGCGATCCGCGCGAGCTGCTGGTGAAGGCGTCGCTGGCGTTCTGAGGTAGCAATACATCATAAAGAAACCGCCCGTCCGGCAGCGCCGGCGGGCGGTTTTTGATGGCGTCGGGCGCGGTGCCCTGCGGCCAACCTTACCAGTTGCTCTCGCGCTCTGGCGTGGCGGTAATCTGGTGGATGGACAGGTCGGCGCCGTTGAACTCTTCTTCATCACTCAGGCGGATGCCCACGGTTTTCTTCAGCACGCCGTACACGATATAGCCGCCGCCAAAACCCACCACCACACCGGCCACCGTGCCGGCCAGCTGCGACAGCAGCGTCACGCCGCCCGCGCCGCCCAGCGCTTCCAGCCCGAAGATACCAGCGGCAATGCCGCCCCAGGCGCCGCACAGGCCGTGCAGCGGCCATACGCCCAGCACGTCGTCGATCTTCCAGCGGTTTTGTGTCAGGGTGAACAGCCACACAAACATGGCACCGGCCACACCACCCACGATCAGCGCGCCCACCGGGTGCATGATGTCGGAGCCGGCGCATACGGCTACCAGGCCGGCCAGCGGGCCGTTATGGATAAAGCCCGGGTCGTTCTTGCCCAGCCACATCGCGGTCAGTGTGCCGCCCACCATGGCCATCAGCGAGTTCATTGCTACCAGGCCCGAGATGCCGGCTACTTTTTGCGCGCTCATCACGTTAAAGCCGAACCAGCCCACAATCAGGATCCACGCGCCCAGCGCCAGGAAAGGGATAGACGACGGCGGGTGCGCCGCCACACGGCCTTCCTTGGTATAACGGCCACGGCGTGCGCCCAGGTGCAGTACGGCGGCCAGGCCGATCCAGCCGCCTACGGCGTGTACCACCACCGAGCCGGCAAAGTCGTGAAACGGTGCGCCCAGGTTGGCCGTCAGCCAGTCTTGCACGCCAAAGTGGCCGTTCCAGGCGATGCCTTCAAAGAACGGGTACACCAGGCCCACCAGCAAGAAGGTGGCAGCCGACTGCGGGTGGAATTTGGCGCGCTCGGCAATACCGCCAGAGACGATGGCGGGGATGGCGGCGGCAAAGGTTAGCAGGAAGAAAAACTTCACCAGCTCGTAGCCGTTGGCCTGGCTGATGTGTTTCACATCGGCCAGAAAATCCACGCCGTAGGCCACGCTGTAGCCCACAAAGAAATAGGCGATGGCCGACACGGCAAAGTCGGTCAGGATTTTTACCAGCGCGTTGACCTGGTTTTTCTTGCGCACGGTGCCCAGCTCCAGAAAGGCAAAGCCGGCGTGCATGGCCAGGATCATCACGGCGCCCAGCAGCAGAAACAGTACGTCGTTAGGGGTAGTGGCAGGCATCTCTTGCTCCCTGATGGATATTATGGTGCAGAGTGAGCAATAACAGTGCCAGATGACCGCTTTCGGTGCGTTGCCGCCTGCCACCTTGTACGGCCAGGTGCCTATGCGTTTTGCGTGGCGAAATTTGGTGCGCAAAACGGTAAGTGTTTGGTGCAAATATCCTTTTGTGCACTGTTATTGTGCTTTTATGCACCGCCATGGTTGGCCGCAGCGGGCTAGCCTTGGCTTGGGTAGCCAGTCCAGCGTTGCAAGCTAACGCGCTTGGCCGGCTGGCCAGCGTATTGCAGCTTGCAGTCCAGCGCTGCCGGGGCGCTGATGGCCAGCAGCAGGCTGTGCTCTGGCAGGGCCAGGTGGGCGGCGTAATGGTTTAGTTGGTGGATGTGGCGGGTTTCGGCCGGCGTTTCCCAGCGGCGGCCGTGGTATTTGCCCAGCGCCTCTTTCAGCGTCCATACCGCCCAGAAAGCTGGCGCGGGCAGGCTGCCGGCTGGCTGTGCGGCCAACCATGCCGACTCATCCGCTGCCAGTAGCTCGCCCAGCGCAGCGGGCGCGGGGGCCGTGGTTTGTTCCAGATCCAGGCCCAGCGGGTGGCAAGCCGATACCGCCGCGGCGACCCACGGCCCGCTATGGCTGATGGACAGGCCCAGCGGGGCAGGTGCGCCTTCCAGCAGCAGACAGGGTGGTTTATCGCTATCCATGGCGAAGTGGCGCAGCGGCAGCGACATCAGCTGCGAGGCAGCCTGTAGCGCCAGCTGGCGGCCCAGGGTTTTCAGGGCTTCGCGCTGTGCTGGTGCATCTTCTGGCGGGGCCGGCAGGCGGTCCAGCAGGATCAGGGTATTCATTGCAGGTACGTGGATACGGTTGTCATGGTCGGCAGCTTAGCAGGAAGCACAGATAAGTCACCTGCCAATGCGCGCTAGCTGTCCAGATTCAGTAGCCAGCTTTCCTTGACTTCTTCCATCACCACATAGCTGCGCGATTCGTTGGCCTGCGGCAGTTTCAGCAGGATATCGCCCAGGATCTTGCGGTACATGGACATGTCCGGCAGGCGCACCTTTAATAAATAGTCGTACTCGCCGGATACCAGGTGGCACTCCATGATGTCGGGCAGCTTTTGTACCTCGCGCCGAAAGGCGTCGAAGATATCGCCGGACTTGGCCGACAGCTTGATCTCGACAAATACCAGCAGGCTGGCACCCAGCGCCTGCGGGTTCAGGCGGGCATGGTAGCCCTCGATCACACCCTCGCGCTCCAGCCGGCGCACGCGTTCGGTACACGGGGTGGTGGACAGGCCGACTTTTTCCGCCAGCTCGGTCATGGCGATACGGGCGTTGCCCTGCAAGTGCTGCAGGATTTTGATGTCCAGTTTGTCCAGCTGGCGCGTTTTGTCCATGCTGCGTTGCGGTTTCACTGTTTTTGCCTTTATTTGCAGTGTTATTGACTGGCTGATTATTAAATATAAGTGAAAAAAACTGCGTTTTAATCAATATACTACGCAAATTCACTGAGCGGCAAAAGCCGCCAATTGCACACACGACAGGACAGCCGCGCTGTCCTGTTTCAACAGGGTAGCCTGGAGGTAAACATGAAAGTCATCGTTCTTGGTGGTGGGGTTATCGGTATTTCCACAGCATGGTATCTGGCCAAATCCGGCGTTGACGTGACCGTGGTGGAGCGTCAGCCCGGCCCGGCGCTGGAAACCAGCTTTGCCAATGCCGGCCAGATCTCCCCGGGCTACGCCGCACCGTGGGCCGCACCTGGCATCCCGGCCAAAGCGATGAAATGGCTGTTCCAGAAGCACGCCCCGCTGGCTATCCGCGTGGACGGCAGCACCTACCAGTGGGAATGGATGGCGCGCATGTTCGCCAACTGCAACCCGCAGGCGTACAACGTGAACAAAGGCCGCATGATGCGCCTGGCCGAGTACAGCCGCGACAAGATCCGCGAGCTGAAAGCCGAAACCGGCCTGGGCTTTGAAGGCCGCGAGGGCGGCACGCTGCAGCTGTTCCGCAGCCAGCAGCAGGTGGACGCTATGGGCAAGGACATCGAAGTGCTGAAAGAGTGCGGCGTGGCCTACGAAGTGCTGGACGCCGACGGCTGCGCCCGTATCGAGCCGGCACTGAAAAAGACCAAGCACAAGCTCAAAGGCGGCCTGCGCCTGCCGAACGACGATACCGGCGATTGCCAGATGTTCACCACCCGCCTGGCCGAAATGTGCGCCGGCCTGGGCGTGAAGTTCCTGTGGGGCAAGAGCATCGACAGCATCCAGACCTACGGCGACAAAGTGACCGGCGTGGTGGTGGAAGGCGAGCTGTTGAGCGCCGACCACTACGTTATCGCCACCGGCAGCTACTCGCGCGAGATGGTCAAGGCTATCGGCATCGACATCCCGGTGTACCCGGTAAAAGGCTACTCGCTGACCGTGCCGATTACCAACGTCAAGGGCGCGCCGGTGTCCACCGTGCTGGACGAAACCTACAAGATCGCCATTACCCGTTTCGATAACCGCATCCGCGTCGGCGGTATGGCTGAGCTGGCCGGTTTCGACCTGAGCCTGAACCCGAAACGCCGTGCCACGCTGGAAATGGTGGTCACCGACCTGTACCCGGACGGCGGCGACGTATCGCGTGCCGAGTTCTGGACCGGCCTGCGCCCGATGACCCCGGACGGCACACCGATTATCGGTGGCACCCGCTACAGCAACCTGTCGCTGAACACCGGCCACGGCACGCTGGGCTGGACGATGTGCGCCGGTTCCGGCAAGGTGCTGGCCGACCTGATCACCGGCACGCAGCCGGAAATCCTGGTAGACGGCCTGTCGATGCAGCGTTACGCCAAACAAGGCGAAACCCTGGTGGTGCCGATGTTCCAGCCCGCTGCGGCCAAAGCCTGAGACTGCCATGCGCCCATTGATTGCCTCGATCCGCCTGGATCATTTCCGACATAACTACCTGCTGGCGCGCCAGCAGCACGGTGGCCGCGCGCTGGCCGTGGTGAAAGCCAATGCCTACGGCCACGGCGCGG
>JAIXTB010000294.1 GCA_027484385.1 Neisseriaceae bacterium
GACACTTACACCTATCGGTTATTTGGTCTGTTAAAGAGCGGTGCTGACTGGCTTGTTTCGTTTGCGTCGTCAGCTGAGGAGGCGAACTATACCCAGACGAGCGAAGGGCGTCAACACTTGCACCGCAATAAACTGCAAGTATTTGCTTAAGGTGTTGATTTGCAAAGATGCTGAAATGCAAAAAAGTTGGCCGCAGGCGGCCAACTTGCTAAGGTGTGATGTGCCAGCCGATGGATCAGGGCAGCGGAATAAACTCGCTTTCGCCATTTACCATGGCAAAACGGCCATTGGCCCAGTCGTCACGCGCCTGCTGCAGGCGGCTACGGTCGCTGGCCACGAAGTTCCAGTCCAGATAACGCGGGCCGTCCAGCGGGGCGCCGCCAAACAGTACACCGCTGGCGCCTGCTGATGTGCTGATCTGGCTGGCTGTGTCACCGAGCACCACCAGCTCGCCCGCCTGGACGATTTCACCACCTATCTGCACGCTGCCATCAAACAGGTACAGGCCACGCTCTGCCACATGCGCCGGCAGGGTGAGGCTGGCGCCGGCGGCCAGCTGCCAGGATAGATAGAGCGTAGGGGCAAAGGTACGTACTGGCGACTGATGGTTGGCCGCATGGCCTATCAGCAGCTGTAGCTGGGCTCCGCCTTCTTGCCAGGCGGGCAGTGTGCTGGCGGCATAGTGGTGAAAGGCGGGCTCGCAGGCCTCGTCGGCTTGCGGTAGTGCCAGCCACATCTGCAGGCCTTCTACCGCCAGGCCAGCCTGGCGCACATCGGCAGGCACCCGCTCAGAGTGCACGATACCGCACCCGGCCACCATCAGGTTGATGTCACCCGGGGTGATGCGCTGCGCAGTACCCAGGCTATCGCGGTGCATCATCGCGCCCTGGCGCAGAAAGGTGACGGTAGCCAGACCGATGTGCGGGTGCTGACGGACATCGCCGGCGGTGCCTTCTGCGGCAAAGTGTGCCGGGCCCATGTGATCGAGAAACACAAAGGGCCCGATGCTGCGGGTACCGATGGCCGGTAGCAGACGGCGTACGATGAAGCCGATGTCTTTGCTGGCGGGCTGTATCCGGCGGACGATGTCGTGCATGGTGGATTCCTCAGGCCAGGCGGCCTTGCTGGTAATCGTCAAACGCCTGCTCCAGCTCGGCGCGAGTGTTCATGACGAAGGGGCCGTACTGGGCAATGCTTTCATTGAGTGGCTTGCCGGATAGCACCAGTACGCGGGCCCCCTCTGCCGTGGCGAGCGACACGCCCTCCCCTTGTGCCGACAGGATGGCCATATGGCCGGCGCTCACGGCACGGCCTACCACGTCAAGGCTGCCTTGATACACATAGATGAAGGCATTATGGCCCGGCTCGATGGCAACATCGAGCTGCTGCCCCGCCGGCAGGCTGATATCCAGATACAGCGGCTCAGTATCGGGCTGCTGGATGCTACCTGCCTGCTCGCCGTAGTGACCGGCGATAACCTTGACGCTGATGCCATTATCGAGCTGCAACAGCGGAATGTTGGCCGCAGGAATGTCCTGGTAGGCAGCAGGAATCATCTTGCGGGCGCCGGGCAGGTTGATCCACAGCTGAAAGCCGTGCATCAGGCCTTCTTCCTGCTCGGGCATTTCGGAGTGGATGACCCCCCGCCCCGCTGTCATCCACTGCACGCCACCCGGGCCAAGCAAGCCTTCGTTACCGCCGCTGTCGCGGTGGCGCATACGACCGGCCAGCATATAGGTAACGGTTTCGAACCCACGATGCGGGTGCGGCGGGAAGCCGGCAATGTAGTCACCCGGGTTGTCGGAGCGAAACTCGTCCAGCATCAGGAAGGGGTCGAGCCGGCGCTGCAGGTCTTGCGTGAGCACGCGCTTGAGTTTGACACCTGCGCCGTCGGCGGTGTCCATACCGCGCACCAGACGCTCTACCTGACGGGATGGAAAAACGCTGCTCATCACTGACTCCTTGCTTGATTGCTGATAGCGACAATATACAAACATGGCGGGACTGATAAAAGATTAAAAAACTGCCAAGGCTTTTCAAATATTCCGAGCAAGCCCGCTGCGTGGCGGCCAACATGAAAAAACACCGCACAAGGCGGTGTTTAGCGTAGCTGGTGGAGCGGTGCCGGCTTAGTCGGCGTTTTGCCCCAGAATTTCCTGCGCCCACACCATGGCGTCCAGGTGGATGCGGTTGACGTCTTCCGCGTCCAGCTTGAGCATGCGGGCCAGCGTAGTCATGCGCTCGTGGTTGTCTTGCTCGGCCGAGATGGCCAGCGCCAGGTACGGTGCAAACAAGCCATGCTGGTTCAGCAGTGCATCGATCACCGTGGGCGGCAGCTCTAATGGCGACAGCGCATCGGTCAGCTCCACCTGCATCAGCGAATCCAGCAGCGAGAACATGCCGGTGAGGAACAGGTGCTCGCACTCCAGCTTGTGGTTACCGCCCTGCTGCCCCAGCGCCTCCATGAAGCGGGCGCGAAACAGCGAGCGCTCCAGCAGCGCCAGCGAGCGGCCATCTTCGCTCTTGCGGGAAGTAAACAGCAGCATGGTCAGCCATTTGAACAGCGACTCGCGCCCCAGCAGCATCAGCGACTCTTCGATGGTCATGACTTTGCGCGACAAGCCGTTCATGGGCGAGTTGATAAAGCGCAGCAGCTTGAACAGCAGGACCGAGTCCAGCTTGAACTGCGCATCGATCTCGCGGCTTTCGGCACCGGCGCGTAACAGGCGCATGATTTCCAGCACGCGCATCTGGCTGGCGTCGGCCTTGGCGTTCGGCACCGGGTGGAAGTTGGTGAGGAAGCTCCCCTGGTACAGCGCAAAACGCTTGGACGCCCCCGGTGTTTTCACACACACATCAAACTCTTCCGCCGAGCCGATATTGCGTGCGTACCAGCGCGCCGCCGGGTACTTGCCTGGCAGCTGGTCCATAAAGGGTGCCAGCACTTCGTCCGCCGGGGCGGCAAAGTCCATGATCAGCATGTCCATGCGCGATAGCAGGTCGTCCTGCAGCGGCGGCGGCAACACGCTATGGCCAAACAGCGCCGGCTCGATGGCGAAACGGCGGCCAGCGGCACGGTGTGCGTCGATCTTGCTAATGGTGTCAACAGTCACCGGCTCGTCCATGGCCGGGTTCAACACAAAAATCACGCGCTCGGCCGGAAAGCCCTCCAGTGCCGGGTCGCCCAGCGAGATGGTGGAGATATGCACCAGCGCGCGGCGGAAAGCCAGCAGGCGGAACACATCCATATTGATGAGCGTGCTGATCATCAGACGGTCGAACTGCGACCACTGGCTGGCGCTGGATTCACGGCGCTTGACCGCATCGCGCACCATGAACTCGTAGGCCACCACGCGCAGCTGCATATCGTGCAGCGGCTGGTGGGTGACAAAGCCCAGCGTGTGCGGCAGCACCGGCGCCGGGCTCGCCGCAGCCTGGCTGGCCGGTGCCGCCCTGGCTGCCCCCGGCACAGCGCCGGGCTCGTTGGCCGCCTGCGGCGTGTCTTCTTTGCGGGACAGCTTGTCAAACAGGTTCTTGAACATGGTCAGGCATCCATCAGGGTGCGATAGGTTAATGTCAATTTAGCCGATGCTACCGGGGATGCGCGGGGTGTCCACACGCACGTCGCCGCACTGCGCACGGTGGCGCAGCGCATGGTCGATCAGCACCAGGGCCAGCATCGCCTCGGCGATGGGGGTGGCGCGAATGCCCACGCACGGGTCGTGGCGGCCGTGGGTTTCTACCATGATGGCTTCGCCGGCCTTGTTGATGCTGCGGCGCGGCTGGGCGATAGACGAGGTCGGCTTGATGGCCATGGACACTTCGATTTGCTGGCCGGTAGAGATACCGCCCAGGATGCCGCCGGCGTGATTGCTGGCAAAGCCTTCGGGCGTGAGCTCGTCACCATGCTCGCTGCCGCGCTGGGTAACGCAGCCAAAGCCGGCACCAATTTCCACGCCTTTCACCGCATTGATATTCATCATGGCGTAGGCGATGTCGGCGTCCAGGCGGTCGTAAACCGGTTCGCCCCAGCCTACCGGCACACTATCGGCTACCACGCGCAGGCGGGCACCTACCGAGTCCAGGCTCTTGCGGATGCTGTCCATATAGATTTCCAGCTGCGGCACCACGCTGTCATCAGCGGCGAAGAAAGGGTTGTTGTCTACGTGATCCCAGCTCTTGAACGGGATGGCTACGTCGCCGATCTGCGTCATGTGGCCACGAATCACAATACCGAACTGCTCTTTCAGCCACTTCTTGGCAATAGCGCCGGCCGCCACGCGCACGGCGGTTTCACGGGCCGAGGAGCGGCCGCCGCCACGCGGGTCGCGGATGCCGTACTTGTGCCAGTAGGTATAGTCGGCGTGGCCGGGGCGGAAGGTATCGGCGATATTGCCGTAGTCTTTGCTGCGCTGGTCGGTGTTGCGGATCAGCAAAGCGATGGGCGTGCCGGTGGTTTTGCCCTCGTACACGCCGGACAGGATCTCGACGGCGTCCGGCTCGCGGCGCTGGGTAACGTGGCGGCTGGTGCCGGGTTTGCGGCGGTCCAGTTCCAGCTGGATATCGGCTTCGGTCAGCGCCAGCCCCGGGGGGCAGCCATCCACAATGCAGCCGATTCCCGGGCCGTGGCTCTCGCCAAAAGAGGTAACAGTAAACAGCAAACCCATGCTATTGCCAGACATCGCTTTATCCCTGAATTCTTGTGTGATCTCACCCGATTCTAGCATGGCTGGCTAGCGTTCGAGCGCCCGCCCTGCCGCTGGCGGGCAGAAGGTTGGCCGCAGCATGCTGATAAAACAAAACCCGGCCGCAGCCGGGTTCGATAAGCCATGCACGAGGTTTCGTGCCCGTGCTTACTGCCAGTCCAGAATCACCTTGCCGCTCTGACCAGACAGCATGGCAGCAAAGCCGGCCTCGAAATCGTCCACTTTGAAGTGGTGGGTCACAATCGGGGTGATATCCAGCCCGGACTGGATCAATGCCACCATTTTGTACCAGGTCTCGAACATCTCGCGGCCGTAGATACCCTTGATTTCCAGACCCTTGAAGATCACCTGGTTCCAGTCGATGGATGTATTGGCCGGCGGGATACCCAGCAGCGCTACCTTGCCGCCGTGGTTCATCACGTCCAGCATCTGGCGGAAGGCGTGCGGGTTGCCGGACATTTCCAGGCCCACGTCGAAGCCTTCGGTCATGTGCAGTTCCTGCATCACGGCTTTCAGGTCTTCGCGGCCAACGTTCACGGCACGGGTGGCGCCCATCTTGCGCGCCAGTTCCAGGCGGTAGTCGTTCACGTCGGTAATCACCACGTGGCGTGCACCCACGTGCTTGGCGATGGCTACCGCCATGATGCCGATGGGGCCGGCACCGGTAATCAGCACGTCTTCACCCACCAGATTAAAGCTGAGCGCGGTGTGCACGGCGTTGCCGAACGGGTCGAAGATGGAGGCCAGGTCGTCGGAAATGTCGTCCGGGATCGGGAAGGCATTGAACGCCGGAATCACCAGGTATTCGGCAAACGCGCCTTCGCGGTTCACGCCCACGCCAGTGGTATTGCGGCACAGGTGGCGGCGGCCGGCGCGGCAGTTACGGCAGTAGCCGCAGGTGATGTGGCCTTCGCCGGAGACACGCTGGCCAATGGTGAAGCCCTGCACTTCGGAACCCATGCCGGCTACCACGCCCACGTATTCGTGGCCCACGTGCATGGGCACAGGAATGGTTTTTTGCGCCCAGTCGTCCCAATTCCAGATATGGATATCGGTGCCGCAGATGGCGGTTTTGGTGATCTTGATCAGCAGGTCGTTATGGCCCACTGCCGGCATTGGTACATCGGTCATGCTCAGGCCGGGGGCGGCCTGCAGTTTGGCGAGTGCTTTCATGTCAGTATCTCTTCAGGTCGCCACAAGCTCCGGCAAACCCCTGGCCACGAACCCCACGAGAAACACGAACGGCCGCTTTGTCATGCGCTTTGCGCAGAATGGCAGGCTTTGTCTGTGTTTGTAGCGGGGGCGGTAGCTAGGCGTTCGTGTCCTTTCGTGGAGTTCGTGGCCAATCAATAATCAAATCACGCCCAGTTTGCGGCCAACCTTGATGAAGGCGGCAACCGTGTGCTGCACCTGCTCCAGCGTGTGGCCGGCGGACATCTGCGTGCGGATGCGCGCCTTGCCCTTAGGTACCACCGGGTAGGAAAAGCCGGTGACAAATACGCCTTCGTCCAGCAGGGCGGCGGCCATATCGCCGGCCAGTTTGGCATCGCCCAGCATCACCGGGATGATGGGGTGTTGACCCGGCACCAGCGTAAAGCCGGCCTCGCTCATGGCGCTGCGGAAGTAGTCGGCATTGCGCTTGAGCTGGGCGCGCAGTGTGTCGCCTTCTGCAGTTTGCAGAATCTGCAGCACTTTCAGGCTGGCGGCGGTAATGGCCGGGGCCAGGGTGTTGGAAAACAGATAGGGGCGCGAACGCTGGCGCAGCAGGTCCACGATAGGCTGGCGCGCCGACACATAACCGCCGGATGCGCCACCCAGCGCCTTGCCCAGCGTGCCAGTGTAGATATCCACACGGTCGGCCACGCCGCACAGCTCGGGGGTACCGGCGCCGCTGTCACCGATAAAGCCTACCGCGTGCGAATCGTCCACCATCACGATGGCACCGTAGCGCTCGGCCACGTCGCACAGGGTTTTCAGGTCGGCGATGATGCCGTCCATGGAGAACACGCCGTCGGTCACCACCAGCTTGAAGCGCGCGCCAGCGGCGTCGGCCGCTTGCAGCTGGGTTTCCAGGTCGGCCATGTCGTTATTCTTGTAACGGAAGCGCTTGGCTTTGCACAGGCGCACGCCGTCGATGATGGAGGCGTGGTTCAGCTCGTCCGAGATCACCGCGTCTTCTTCGGTGAGCAGGGTTTCGAATACGCCGCCGTTGGCGTCGAAGCAGCTGGAGTACAAGATGGTGTCGTCGGTACCCAGAAAGCCGGAAATCGCCGCCTCCAGGTCTTTGTGTACCTGCTGGGTACCGCAGATAAAACGTACCGAGGCACAGCCGTAGCCGTAGTCGTCCAGGCCTTGCTTGGCCGCTGCAATAAGGCGGGCGTCGTCGGCCAGGCCCAGGTAGTTGTTGGCGCAGAAGTTCAGTACGTCACGGCCACCACTCAGGGTGATACCGGCGCGTTGCGGGGTAGCAATCACACGCTCGGGCTTTTCAAAACCGTCAGCACGGATGTGCGCCAGCGTGGCTTGCAGATGGGCGAGGTAGGTATGGTTCATGGGCGATTCCTGGTGTGTGGCCGCTGCGCTGGAAGCACATGTCAGCAATGTTTCTGTCACCATTCTAGACCCCTGCCAGCGACATTATCAGGGACAGTTTCGCGCGATTTTCCGGGGGTGAGTGTTACCGTGCCGTGCGACAATAGCCGGCTGTTGATCACCCTGCCCGTTCTACCGTGAGCCAGCCCGCCCCTACCCCGCAGTGCCGCCACTGCCAGCACTACTACATTACGCACGATGCGCGCTTTCCCTACGGCTGCCGTGCCATGCAGATCAAAAGCAAGCGCACGCCGACGCTGGATGTGCTGGAAGCGACCGGCCGCCCCTGCGTGATGTTTGCCGCCAAAGCGGCGCGCCAGCCATAAAAAATGCGGCCAGGGTTGGCCGCATTGCATGTCAGGGCGTGCGATAGCTTAGCCGCGGCGAATCACCCGTGCCGCGTCCAGTGCGTAATAGGTAAGAATGCCGTCGGCACCGGCGCGCTTGAACGCCAGCAGGCTTTCCATCATGCACTTCTCTTCATTGAGCCAGCCGTTTTGCACGGCGGCTTTCAGCATGGCGTACTCGCCGGATACCTGGTAGGCGTAGGTGGGCACCTTGAAGGTGTCCTTGATGCGGCGAATCACGTCCAGGTAGGGCATGCCGGGCTTGATCATCACCATGTCGGCGCCTTCTTCCAGATCCATCGCCACTTCGTACAGCGCTTCGTCCAGGTTGGCCGGGTCCATCTGGTAGGTGTATTTGTCAGCACTGCCCAGGTTGGCCGCCGAGCCTACCGCGTCGCGGAACGGGCCATAGAAGGCAGACGCGTACTTGGCGCTGTACGCCAGAATTTTGGTGTGGATAAAGCCTTCGTCTTCCAGCGCACTGCGGATGGCACCGATGCGGCCGTCCATCATGTCGGACGGGCCCAGCACGTCGGCACCGGCGGCAGCGTGGCACAGCGCCTGCTGCACCAGGATTTCGGTGGTTTCGTCGTTCAGCACGTAGCCGCTATCGTCCAGCAAACCATCCTGCCCGTGTACGGTATACGGGTCCAGCGCCAGGTCGGTCATGATGCCCAGCTGCGGGAAGCGCGCTTTCAGTGCGCGCACCACGGTGGGGACCAGGCCGTCGGGGTTATAGGCTTCTTCGCCGGAGTTGTCTTTGCCGGTTTCGATAACCGGAAACAGCGACAGCATGGGGATACCCAGCGCCACGGCTTCGGCGGCGGTGTCCAGCAGTTTGTCCAGGCTCTGGCGCTTGACGCCGGGCATGGAGGCTACCTCTTCCTCGCGGCCCTCGCCTTCCAGTACGAATACCGGGTAGATCAGGTCGTTGGTGGTCAGCACGTTTTCACGCATCAGGCGGCGGGAAAAGTCATCACGGCGCATGCGACGCAGGCGGGTAGCGGGAAAGTAGCGATTGGCAAACATGAAGGTCTTTCAGCAAGAGGTGTCAGGACGGGCATGAAGATAGCAAAGCTAAGACCAGGCTGACAGCACTAGTTCAATACGATTTGCGGCAGCACAAGTTGGCCGCAGTGCGGCCAACCCTGCACCTAGCGCTGTTCGGGCGGCGTGTCTTCTGCGGCGGGGGCCGCTTCGCCGGGGCGGCGATACGGGCTGCCATCCTTGCTTGACGGCGCATAGGTACCGGGCAGCACGCCAGGCGGCAGCTTGCCATCGCCGGTCTTGCGCGACATGCGCGCCAGCGTGGCAATCACCGTGCCCACCGGGGCAACAATCATCAATACCCAGAACCAGGTGGAATGCAGCAGATCCATACAGGCCTCAAATAAAAAACGCCGGGTTTCCCCGGCGTGATGGTGTAGCGGATTGCAGCAAGGATATCAAACCTTGTCGTATACCGGTTGGCCGCCTTGCTTGCGCTCGGCTTCCAGATTGTCTTCTGCCTGGTGGCCAGTCCAGTAGTCGGCATTCTTGATACCCAGTTTTTCCGGGTGGAATACCGGGTCCAGACCCTGTGCTTTTTGTGCTTCGTAGTCGCGCAATGCAATGAAGGCAGGCTTCTGCAGCAGCAGGATGGCAGCAATGTTCATCCAGGCCATCATGCCCACACCGATGTCGCCCAGGCCCCAGGCCAGGTCGGCGGTTTTCACGGTGCCGTACACCACGGTTGCCATGATGCCCACTTTCAGCACCAGGGTCATCCATGGGCGGTTTACCTTGCGGTTCAGGTAGGCAATATTGGTTTCGGCGATGTAGTAGTAGGCAATGATGGTGGTGAAAGCAAAGAAGAACAGTGCCACCGCCACAAAGATGGAACCAAAGCCCGGCATGATGTTTTCCATGGCGGTCTGGGTGTAGCCCGGGCCAGCGGCCACACCGGCAATACCGGTATACAGTGCTTTGCCATCCGGGCCCTGCACGTTGTACTGGCCGGTAATCAGCAGCATGAAAGCGGTAGCCGAGCACACGAACAGGGTATCAATGTAAACGGAGAAGGCCTGCACCAGACCCTGCTTGGCAGGGTGCGATACGGCAGCAGCCGACGAGGCGTGCGGGCCGGTACCCTGGCCAGCTTCGTTGGAGTACACACCACGCTTCACGCCCCACTGGATCGCCATACCCAGGATGGCGCCGAAACCGGCATCCAGACCAAAGGCGCTCTTGATGATCAGGCTCAGCACGTGCGGCAGCTGGTCGATGTGCAGTGCCACAATCACGCAAGCCACAATGATGTAGCCCAGTGCCATGAACGGCACCACGATCTCGGCAAAGGAAGCAATACGCTTCACGCCACCAAAGATGATGAAGCCCAGCATCACGGCCAGCAGTGCGGCAGTTACGTTAGGGTCAATACCCAGCGCGTTTTGCAGGCCGGCACCAATGGAGTTGGACTGGGTGCCTGGCAGCAGCACGCCGCAAGCAAAGATGGTAGCAATCGCAAACACGATCGCAAACGGCTTCATGCCCAGGCCTTTTTCAATGTAGAAAGCCGGGCCACCGCGGTACTCGCCATTGATCTTTTCTTTGTAGATCTGGCCCAGTGTGGATTCGACAAACGCCGAGCTGGCGCCCAGGAAGGCTACCATCCACATCCAGAACACGGCACCGGGGCCGCCAAAGGTAATCGCGGTAGCCACACCGGCGATGTTACCGGTACCGACACGGCCAGCCAGGGTCATGGCCAGCGCCTGGAAGGACGAGACACCGCTGCTGTCGCTCTTGCCGTCAAACATCAGGCGGATCATCTCGCCAAAGTGGCGTACCTGTGCAAAGCGGCTACGGATAGAAAAGTACAGGCCCACACCCAGGCAAAGGAAAATCAACCCTTTGCTCCAGATCCAGCCGTTCAGAAAATCAACTAACTCCTGCATGTTTGCTCCTTTGATGTCAGGTATTTGCTTTCCCACAAAGCCGGCAGCCTGGTCAGTGGCTACCGCATCGCGCAGGTCGTGATCGCCTGCTTTGCGAAGCCGCAACCTTACTGAAACAACACCTGTAGAGCTAGATGCCTGGATACATTAACCATTATTTGTCAGACAATCGCCGCTGAACGCACGATGATTGCCCAAAAACAAAAAAACGCACCGCGGGGAAACCCTAACGGTGCGTCTTGACTACAACAATATTTCGATAAGCTTAGCCGAAGAAATCCTTCAGCTTGTCCACAAACGACTTGGCACGCGGGGTGTGGGTAGCCACATCGCCCTGGCTGATGGCCTCGAACTCACGCAGCAGCTCGCGCTGGCGCTCGGTCAGGTTCACCGGTGTTTCCACCACCACATGGCACATCAGGTCGCCGACATCGCTGCCGCGCACCGATTTCACACCTTTGCCACGCACGCGATAAACACGGCCGCTTTGCGTTTCTGCGGCAATCTTCACCTTCACCATGCCGTCCAGCGTAGGGATTTCCACCTCGCCACCCAGTGCGGCAATGGTAAAGCTGATCGGCATTTCGCAGTGCAGGTCTTTGCCATCACGCTCGAACACGCTGTGCTTCTTGACATGGATCACCACGAACAGGTCGCCCGACGGGCCACCGTTCTGGCCTGGCTCGCCCTCGCCGGACAGGCGGATGCGGTCGCCTTCGTCCACACCGGCCGGAATCTTCACATTCAGCGTTTTGTGGGTCTTTACCTGGCCAGCACCGTGGCATTTATGACACGGGTCGGTAATCTGCTTGCCGCTGCCATGGCAGGTGGGGCAGGTTTGCTGGATGGAAAAGAAGCCCTGGCTCATGCGTACCTGGCCGTGGCCGCCGCAGGTGGTGCAGGTCTTGGGCTGGGTGCCCGGCTTGGCGCCACTGCCGTGGCAGACATCGCAGTTTTCGTGCGAAGGAATGCGGATCTGCTTTTCGCAGCCGCGCGCCGCTTCTTCCAGCGACACTTCCATGTTGTAGCGCAGGTCGGAGCCACGGTACACATTGCTGCGCCCGCCACGGCCACCCCCGCCGCCACCAAAGATATCGCTAAAAATATCGCCAAAATCAAAACCGCCAAAGCCCTGGCCACCGCCGCCCATACCGGCTTGCGGGTCTACGCCGGCGTGGCCGTACTGGTCGTAAGCGGCGCGCTTTTGCGGGTCAGACAAGATCTCGTAGGCTTCCTTGCCTTCCTTGAACTTGTCTTCTGCTTCCTTGCTGTCCGGGTTACGGTCCGGGTGGTACTTCATCGCCAGCTTGCGATAGGCCTTCTTGATGTCGTCGTCCGACGCATCACGATTGACGCCCAGTACCTCGTAGAAATCCTTTTTCGCCATGCTGTATCACCCTAGCGCCAACCGGCAGGTTGGCCGCAATTGCTGGCAAACTCCTGCCCACATGCAGGAGCCTGCTTCTGAAAAGAAGGGCTACGCATCGTGCCGGGCCGTGTACTTGCGCGCACCGCCGGGCCATTTGCTGCAGCCTGCGGCCAACCTTAGGCTTGGCCGCCCATCAAGGAAAAGGCACAGTGCCCCCGAAAGGGCCTGTGCCTTGCCATTATCGTTGAAGCTTACTTCTTCACTTCTTCGAATTCGGCGTCTACGACGTTGCCGTCATCTTTCTTGCCATCAGCCTGTGGCTCGGCAGTGGCGCCTTCGGCACCTTTGTCGGCGTACATGTGCTCGGCCAGTTTGTGCGAGGCCGTCATCAGCGCCTGAACCTTGGCATCGATGGCTTCCTTGTCATCACCGCCGATCACTTCTTCGGCTTCTTTCAGCGCGGCTTCGATCGCCGCTTTTTCGTCAGCAGAGATCTTGTCGCCGTATTCGGTCAGCGATTTTTTCACGCTGTGAATCAGGCCTTCACCCTGGTTACGGGCTTGTACCAGTTCGGACAGTTTCTTGTCTTCTTCGGCGTTCAGCTCGGCATCGCGCACCATTTGCTGGATTTCGTCTTCGGACAGGCCGGACGAAGCCTGGATGGTGATGTTGGCTTGCTTGCCGGTAGCCTTGTCTTTGGCAGACACGTGCAGGATACCGTTGGCATCGATGTTGAATTCCACTTCGATCTGCGGTACGCCACGCGGTGCCGGCGGGATGTCACCCAGGTTGAACTGGCCCAGCGACTTGTTGGCCGCGGCTTTTTCACGCTCGCCTTGCAGCACGTGGATGGTCACCGCGGTCTGGTTGTCGGCGGCGGTGGAGAACACTTGCGACGCTTTGGTCGGGATGGTGGTGTTCTTCTGGATCAGCTTGGTCAGGATGCCGCCCATGGTCTCGATACCCAGCGACAGCGGGGTCACGTCCAGCAGCAGCACGTCTTTACGGTCGCCCGACAGCACGGAACCCTGGATGGCGGCGCCCACGGCAACGGCTTCGTCCGGGTTCACGTCACGGCGTGGCTCTTTGCCGAAGAAGGCTTTTACCGCTTCCTGTACTTTCGGCATACGGGTCTGACCACCCACCAGAATCACGTCGGTGATGTCGGCCAGCGATACACCCGCGTCTTTCAGCGCTACCTTGCACGGCTCGATGGAGCGCTGTACCAGGTCGTCTACCAGGCTTTCGAACTTGGCGCGGGTAATCTTCATGGCCAGGTGTTTCGGGCCGGTGGCGTCCATGGTGATGTACGGCAGGTTCACCTCGGTTTGGGTCGCGGAAGACAGCTCGATCTTGGCTTTTTCTGCGGCTTCTTTCAGGCGCTGCAGGGCCATTACGTCGTTCTTCAGATCAACGCCCTGTTCTTTCTTGAACTCGGTCACGATGTAGTCGATCACGCGCTGGTCGAAGTCTTCGCCGCCCAGGAAGGTGTCACCGTTGGTGGCCAGCACTTCAAACTGGTGCTCGCCGTCTACGTCGGCGATCTCGATGATGGAGATATCGAAGGTACCACCACCCAGATCGTATACGGCGATCTTGCGGTCACCTTCCTGCTTGGCCAGGCCAAAGGCCAGCGCGGCAGCGGTCGGTTCGTTGATGATGCGCTTTACGTCCAGGCCGGCAATACGGCCTGCATCTTTGGTGGCCTGACGCTGGCTGTCGTTGAAGTAAGCCGGTACGGTAATCACGGCTTCGGTCACTTCTTCGCCCAGGTAGTCTTCGGCGGCTTTTTTCATCTTGCGCAGCACTTCTGCGGAGATCTGCGGCGGAGCCAGTTCCTGGTCGCGTACTTTTACCCAGGCATCGCCGTTTTTGGCGCGCATGATCTCGAAAGGCATCATGTCGATGTCTTTCTGTACTTCTTTGTCTTCAAAACGATGGCCAATCAGGCGCTTCACCGCGTACAGGGTGTTTTTCGGGTTGGTTACCGCCTGACGCTTGGCGGGCGCACCTACCAGGATCTCGCCGTCTTCCATATAAGCAATGATGGAAGGGGTGGTACGTGCGCCTTCGGCGTTCTCGATTACTTTCGGGTTGCCGCCTTCGATTACGGCCACGCAGGAGTTGGTTGTACCCAGGTCAATACCGATAATTTTGCCCATGACTGGCTATTCCTTTCGTCAAACTTTGTCTCTTAAACCGCCGCGGAATTGGCCGCAGCGGCCTGTTGTTTTGTCAGATATTGGCTATCGCCACAATTTCAAGAGGGACTCACACCACGCTGGCCTTCAGGCCTTGGGCTTGGCCACCACCACCATGGCCGGGCGCAATACGCGGTCGGCAATCAGGTAGCCTTTTTGCATCACGCGCACCACGGTATTGGCTTCGGCTTCCGATTCTTCGGTGCTGATGGCCTGGTGTTTGTGCGGGTCGAGCTTTTCACCCAGCGGGCTGATCTCGGTGATCTGGCCTTTCTCGAAAGCGGCGCTCAGCTGCTTCAGGGTCAGGTCTACGCCGAACTTGAGTGTTTCAAACTGGCCGGACTGATCCAAAAGTGCCATTTCCAGGCTGTCTTTTACCGCCAGCAGTTCGGAGGCGAACTTCTGGGCAGCAAATTTCTGGGCGTTCACCACATCATCGGCAGCACGGCGGCGTACGTTTTCGGTTTCGGCCCGTGCACGCAGATACTGCTCTTTCAGTTCTGCAACTTCGGCTTCCAGTGCAGCGACGCGGGTTTCTGCGGTATCCGCCGCGTTGTCATTCGGGGTCTGGCCCTGATCAAGCACTTCTTCTGCTTGGATATTCTGATTTTCCTGCATGACGCTTCCATTTGGCTGAAGTCAAAAAGACCTTTTCCAGATAGGGGCATCGTGGTGGATTTCAAGCCCCCCGCCGCGGGCTTTTACATGCGCGCTTCTTTGCCATTCTTTTCGCAAGTGCACCAAAACAAGCGTTCGAATCGGTTCGTTTGCGTGCACGATTGTTACCAATTGAAAACAAAGGATTTTTTTTTGCTGCACTGCACACTTCTGGTTTTTTTTATGCTTAAATGTTTCCACAACAGCGCTACTGCACGGCCCGCCAGCCCCTTATCCGGGGTGGTTTCCGGCAGCCAGAGCCACCCCCAAATCCGGTGGCTGTAAGACGCAGAAAGGCCGGAACACCGGCCCGCATCAAGAGAAACTGGGAGTGCCGGCTTACCGGCAAAACGAAACTATCAAAGTGAAGGGTTTACCATGACTACTCGCGAACAACGCATCGCCGCCATTCAACACGACTGGGATACCAATCCGCGCTGGAAAGGCATCAAACGCGGTTACACCGCTGCTGATGTAGAGCGTCTGCGCGGCTCGCTGCAAGTCGAGCACACCATTGCCCGTGCCGGCGCCGAGAAGCTGTGGAATCTGGTGAACAACGAGCCGTACATCAACTGTCTGGGCGCGCTCACCGGCGGCCAGGCCATGCAGCAAGTCAAGGCCGGCATCAAGGCCATCTACCTGTCCGGCTGGCAAGTTGCTGCCGACAACAACGAATACGCTGCCATGTACCCGGACCAGTCGCTGTACCCGGTTGACTCGGTACCGAAAGTGGTAGAGCGCATCAACAACGCCTTCACCCGCGCTGACGAAATCCAGCACTCCAAAGGCCTGGAAAAAGGTGATGCCGGTTACGTAGACTACTACGCGCCGATCGTAGCCGACGCCGAAGCCGGTTTCGGTGGTGTACTGAACGCCTACGAACTGATGAAAGCCATGATCCGCGCTGGTGCTGCCGGCGTGCACTTTGAAGATCAGCTCGCTTCCGTGAAAAAATGCGGCCACATGGGCGGCAAGGTACTGGTACCGACCCAGGAAGCCGTACAAAAACTGATCGCTGCCCGTATGGCTGCCGACGTATACGGCGTGCCTACCCTGGTAATCGCCCGTACCGATGCCGAAGCTGCCGACCTGCTGACCAGCGACTACGACGAAAACGACAAGCCGTTCCTGACTGGCGAGCGTACTGCCGAAGGCTTCTACAAGACCAAAAAAGGTCTGGAGCAAGCCATCAGCCGCGCCGTAGCCTACGCCGAATACGCCGACCTGGTATGGTGCGAAACCGGCACCCCTGATCTGGAATTCGCCCGCCGCTTCGCCGAAGCCGTGCACGCCAAACACCCGGGCAAAATGCTGGCCTACAACTGCTCGCCTTCCCTCAACTGGAAGAAAAACCTGGACGATGCCACCATCGCCAAGTTCCAGCGCGAGCTGGGCGCCATGGGCTACAAGTACCAGTTCATCACCCTGGCTGGCATCCACAACATGTGGTACAACATGTTCGATCTGGCACAAGACTACGTGGCACGCGGCATGTCCGCCTACGTGGAGAAGGTACAGGAGCCGGAATTCGCAGCACGCGACCGTGGCTACACCTTCGTCTCGCACCAGCAGGAAGTGGGCACCGGCTACTTCGACGACATCACCACCGTGATTCAGGGTGGCAAGTCCTCGGTTACCGCACTGACCGGTTCTACCGAAGAAGAGCAGTTCCACTAAGCTTTACGACATCAAACGGCGACTCGACCCCGCCGTCTGCGTCAAAAACCCCCGTCATCCGACGGGGGTTTTTCTTTTCTGCGCTGCGGCCAACTATCGCCATCGGCAATCGCAAGCCGGCACCAGCCCAAGACAAACAAAACCCCCGTACGTGGACGGGGGTTTTGTGTGGGTCAGCTTACTGTCTTGCCGTCAGCATCAGGCTTTGTGCAGCAGCGAGCGCTGGCGCGAGTAGCCAAAGTACACCACCAGGCCGATCAGCAGCCACACCGCAAAACACACCCAGGTCAGCCAGGACAACTGGCTCATCAGGAATACGCAAAACACGATAGCCAGGGCCGGTACGTAGGGCACGCCTGGGCAGTGGAACTTGCGCGGCAGGTTCGGTTCGCGCTTGCGCAGTACGATGATGGCCGCGGCAATCAGCGAGAACGCCGCCAGGGTACCGATATTCACCAGCTCCGCCAGGGTGCCCAGCGGCACAAAGCCGGCAATCAGCGCAATGATGGTGCCAATCAGCCAGGTTGCCTTATAAGGCGTGCCGTATGTCGGGTGTACGTCGCTGAAGATTTTCGGCAGCAGGCCGTCACGCGACATGGCAAACAGGATGCGGGTCTGGCCATAGGTCATCACCAGAATCACGGTCAGCATACCCAGAATCGCGCCCAGATCGACAAAGCCGGCAAACCAGTCCAGCTTGGCCACTTGCAGGGCCAGCGATACCGGGTGGTCGATACCCTTGAACTGCATGTACGGCACGATGCCGGTCATGATGGCGGATACCACCACGTACAGCAGCGAGCAGATACCCAGCGACCACAGCACGCCACGCGGAATGTCCTTATCCGGGTTCTTCACCTCTTCGGCGGCACACGTTACCGCGTCAAAACCCAGAAAGCTGAAAAACACGATGGCCGCGCCATGGAATACACCATCCATACCGTAGGGCAACGCCGGGCTCCAGTTGGCCGGTTTCACGTGCCAAACGGCCACGCCGATAAACACCAGCACCACCGCCACCTTGATCAGCACGACCACGTTGTTCACGCGTTTGGATTCTTTAATCCCGAACGCCAGCAGCGCGGTCACCAGCATGGCAATCACAAAAGCCGGCAGGTTGAATACGGTGTCCACCCCCGGGCGCGCGCCCGCCGCAGCGGTCAGCGCATCAGGCAGATGCACACCAAAACCGGCCAGCAGGCTCTGGAAGTAGCCAGACCAACCCACCGATACCGCCGAGGACGCCAGCAGGTACTCCAGCATCAGATCCCAGCCGATGATCCACGCTACTAGCTCGCCCAGCGTGGCGTAAGCGTAGGTATAGGTAGAACCCGACACCGGCAGCATGGCGGCAAACTCGGCGTAGCACAGGGCGGCAAAACCGCAGGCAATGGCGCCGATAATAAAGGACAGTACCAGGCCAGGGCCGGCCACCGTGGCACCGGTGCCGGTCAGCACAAAAATACCGGTGCCGATAATGGCGCCGATCCCCAGCATGGTCAGGTCAAATGCCGACAACTCCTTGCGCAGCGCCCCGGCGCCTTGCGATGCGGCCATCATTTGATGGACGTCTTTCTTGCGTAACAAACTCATTCTCTCGTCCCTGTCCGGCCAATGAAAACGCGCCCTCGTGGGGCGCGTAAGCAGCCGGATTTGTCAGTGTTGTTGTGGTCCACATGGCGCCCGCCGGTGTCAGGCTGGCGCGCAAGGGCGCGACTATGCCGCAGGGCCATGAGCGTTTTCAAGCCACGTGCCGGCCAGGCCATATTGGATACAGACTCCAATAATCAGATCTATGCCAAACCATCGCCCAGCCGTGCAGCATTCCGCCCTGAACCACAACAAATCCTGCACAACCCTGCCCAAGAGAGCCCAGATCGCTGTTTTGTTTCAATAAGTAGCACTTAATAGCGGCAATCTGCCAGGCCTGTTCAGCCAGCGCGGTCA
>JAIXTB010000237.1 GCA_027484385.1 Neisseriaceae bacterium
CCGCCGATGTCGAGGTGACACAGACGCGCAACTACGGCACCACCGCCAACGACAAAGCGCAAAAGCTGATCCAGAAGCTGGCCTTTGCCACCGCCGCGGTGGTAGCGCTGGTGATGCTGGCGCTGGGCCGCCGCGAGGCCGCCATCGTGGGCGTGGCCGTTATCCTTACCCTTACCGCCACGCTGTTTGCGTCCTGGGCCTGGGGCTTTACGCTGAACCGCGTGTCGCTGTTTGCGCTGATTTTCTCCATCGGCATTCTGGTGGACGACGCCATCGTGGTGGTGGAAAACATCCACCGCCACCGCCAGCTCACGCCGGATGCCAGCCTGGGCGAGCTGATTCCGCGCGCGGTAGACGAAGTGGGTGGCCCCACCATCCTGGCCACGCTCACCGTGATTGCCGCCCTGCTGCCCATGGCGTTTGTCAGCGGCCTGATGGGCCCGTACATGAGCCCCATCCCCATCAATGCGTCGATGGGCATGCTGATCTCGCTGGCCATCGCCTTTGTGCTGACGCCGTGGCTGGCGCAGCGCTGGCTGGCTAGCCAGCACAGCCACCACGATGGGCTGTCGGCCCGCCTGGAACCCTTGGCCGCACGCCTGTTCGCCCCTTTCCTGCACCCGCACAGCGGCGGCCGGGCCCGTAGCTTGCTGATGCTGGGGGTGGCTGGCATGGTGGTGCTGTCGCTGGCGCTGCCGGTGGCGCAGCTGGTAGTGCTGAAAATGCTGCCATTCGATAACAAATCCGAGCTGCAGCTGGTAGTGGACATGCCGGCCGGCACCCCGCTGGAAGACACCGCCGCCGCGCTGCAAAGCCTGGGCCAGTGGCTGGGCCAGCAGCCCGAAGTGGTGGACTACCAGGCCTACGCCGGCACCCCCGCGCCGATCAACTTCAACGGCCTGGTGCGCCAGTACTACCTGCGCAGCGGCTTTGAAAGCGGCGATATCCTGATCAACCTGCAAGACAAACACCAGCGCAGCGCATCCAGCCACAGCCTGGCGCTGCGCTACCGGCCGGCGCTGGCGCAGATTGCGCGCCAGTACGGCGCCCGCATCAAGCTGGTAGAAGTGCCGCCCGGCCCGCCGGTAATGGCGCCCATCGTGGCCGAGATCTACGGCCCGTCTGCCGCCGGGCGCGCCAGCGTGGCGCAGCAGCTGGAAGCCGTGTTCAAGCGCGGTAGCCATATTGTGGACGTCGACAGCAGCGTGCAGCCTGCCGGGCCAAAAACCGTGCTGCTGATCGACCGCGAAAAAGCCATGCAGCGCGGTGTGCCGCAGGCAGCCATCGTCACCACGCTGGCTGCCGGGCTGTCGGGCGATAACGCCACCTGGCTACACGACCTCAGCAAATACGCGGTGCCGGTACAGCTGCGCCTGCCGCAAGCGCTACAGGCCGACACCCATGCCCTGCTGGCGCTGCCGGTGCGCGCCGGCGACGGCAGCGTGATGCCGCTGTCCGAGCTGGTACGCGCCGTCCCTGCCAGCACAGAACGCCCGCGCCTGCGCAAAGACGGCATGGCGGTGGACTACGTTACCGGCGACATGGCCGGCGGTGCAGACAGCCCGCTATACGGCATGTTTGCCCTGCGCGGCCAACTCGCCGGCATCCACACCGCCAACCTGCAGCCGCTGGGCGAGTACTTCATCCACCAGCCCGCCGACCCGCAGCGCGAGTACGCCATCAAATGGGATGGCGAGTGGCAGATCACCTACGAGACCTTCCGCGACATGGGGGCGGCCTACGCCGTGGGCCTGGTATTGATCTACCTGCTGGTAGTCGCCCACTTTGGCTCCTACCTGATGCCGCTGGTGATCATGGCGCCGATTCCGCTCACCCTGGTAGGCGTCATGCCCGGCCACGCCCTGCTGGGCGCACCGTTTACCGCCACCAGCATGATCGGCATGATCGCGCTGGCCGGCATCATCGTGCGCAACTCCATCCTGCTGGTGGACTTCATCCGGCTGGAAGTAGCCGCCGGCAGTGCGCTGGCCAGCGCCGTGGTGCGCTCGGCCGCCACCCGCGCCCAGCCCATCGCACTGACCGGCCTGGCCGCCATGATCGGCGCGCTGTTCATTCTGGACGACCCCATCTTCAACGGCCTGGCCATCTCGCTGATCTTCGGCATTTTCGTGTCCACCCTGCTCACGCTGGTGGTGATCCCGCTGCTGTATTACATCGCCTTCCGCGGCCAACCTCAGGAAAGAACCTCGCCATGACCATAGAACGCGCTATCCGCTTTTTTGCCGGCTGCATGATCCTGCTCTCGCTGGCACTGGGTGCCCAGGCCAGCCCCCTGTTTGCCAGCCCGCACTGGCTGTGGCTTACCGCCTTCGTGGGGGCCAACCTGCTGCAGTATTCGCTCAGCAACTTCTGCCCGCTGGCGCTGCTGCTGAAAAAACTCGGCCTGCCCGAACAGACAGCCTGCCTTCAGAAATGACTTATTGCTGTCGATAAGCAAGGTGGCAGTTACCCGCTGCCACCCGATAACAATATCTACCGGACACACAAGGACAGGCCATGATCCACTGGTTAAAAAAACTGTTCGGCAAGTCAGCCAAACCGGCTGCGGCCATACCGCAAGGGGCACTGATCATCGATGTACGCGAGCACGGCGAATACGCCAGCGGCCACGCAGATGGCGCCATCAATATTCCGCTGGGCCAGCTGGCCAGCCGCCTGGACTGGCTGAAGCAGCAAAAGCCACCTGCCGTACTGCTGTACTGCGCCAGCGGCATGCGCTCGGCCATGGCCTGCAAGCAGCTGCAAAGCGCCGGTTTCGCCAATGTGCAAAACGCCGGCAACCAGGCACGCTTGGCCAGCATGCTGTCCGGCCAACGCCAGGCAGCCTGATACCGGCCACACAAACAAAAAGCCTCACCCCTTGAACGTGGGTGAGGCTTTTTCGTGCCCGGCCGCCAAGCCCGTTGCCCGGATAAGGCACCGCCGCATCCGGGAAAAGCGCCGTCGCGCAGCGAGCCTTCCCCCATAACGGCCCCGCCCTAACGCCTTGCCAACAGCAGCCCCAAGCCGGCGCCGCCCAGCAGCACGCTGCAGCTGCGGTTGAACACACGTTGGCCGCGTGGGGTGGCAAACCAGCGTTTCAGCTGCACGCCCAGCGCGGCGTACACGCCGATGGCCACCCACTCGAGCAGTAAAAACGCCACGCCCAGCTGCAAAAACTGCGGCGCCACCGGCTGCGCGGTATCGACAAACTGCGGTAAGAACGCGGTAAAGATCAGGATGGCCTTGGGGTTGCCAGCGGCCACCCATAGCTCTTGCCGCATCAGCTCGCGCAGGCCTTGCGACGGGCGGCTATCGGCCGGGCCGCTCAGGCTGCCGGCGCGCCACAGCTGCCACGCCAGCCAGAACAGATAGCCGGCACCGGCCAGTTTGATCGCGGTAAACAGCCACAGCGAGCCCTGCAACACCACCGCCAGCCCGGTAGATGCCAGCGCAATCATCACCGCAAACGCCAGCAAGCGGCCCACACCGGCCAGACAGGCGGTAGCAAAGCCGTAGCGGGTGGCATTGCTGATCGACAGCAGGTTGTTGGGGCCGGGGGCCAGGTTGAGCGCAAAGCAGGCAGGCAGAAACAACAGCAAGGTGGCCAGTGACATGGCGGGCTCCGGTAAAGAACAAGGTTGGCCGCAAGGGCGAGCCGTTAACTTATCGTTATGTCCGAGCGATGCGCAAGAAAAACCCGCCGGCGGGCGGCGGGTTCCGTGTGATGCTTGCGCAGCTTGCTGATCAGGCCGGTGCGCGCTTGAGCTTGAGCTTGCCGGACAACCAGGTGTGGTCATAGCTGACAATCTCGAACGGGTTGCCAAACGGGTCCACAAACGAGATCGAGCAGAAAAACCCGTGGTCGTGCACGCTGTCGCGGGCGATGGTCTGGCCGTCGCGGTTCAGCACACGCTCGCCGGCAAGCTGGTCTATCCACTCCAGAAAGTCCTGCCCGCTCACCACAAAAGCCACCGCGCCGGCCAGGCAGCCGGCGCCTGGTTCCTCACTCACCGCCAGACGCACGGTGCCGCTGGGGTTGGCCAGCATCATGGCGCTGTGCGGGCCTTCCTGCATGTGCTTGTAGCGCGCATCCGGTGCCAGCCCCAGCACGCGGTCGTACCACTCTACGGCCTTGCTGCCGTCGCTGACTCGGATATGGATATGGTCGATCTTGCCTAGCGTTAACATGCTTTCCCCTTTAGCGGGCTGCCACATTGCAGCCCGGTAGCTGATTCTAACCGCATTTTGCCGATGATCTGTGGCTTAGCTGCGCGGCTGCAACAATGGTGCCAGATAGTGACCGGTATGGCTGGCCGGGTTGGCCGCCACTTGCTCTGGCGTGCCGCTGGCAATGATCTGGCCGCCACCTGCCCCGCCTTCCGGACCCAGGTCTATCAGCCAGTCGGCAGTTTTGACCACGTCCAGATTGTGCTCGATCACCACCACGGTGTTGCCGTGCTCGCGCAGGCGGTGCAGCACTTGCAGCAGCAGGTCGATATCGTGGAAGTGCAGGCCGGTAGTGGGCTCGTCCAGGATGTACAGCGTTTTGCCGGTATCGCGCTTGGACAGCTCCAGCCCCAGCTTCACGCGCTGCGCCTCGCCGCCGGACAGCGTGGTGGCGCTTTGCCCCAGGCGGATATAGCCCAGGCCCACGTCCATCAGCGTTTTGAGCTTGCGCGCGACGCTGGGCACGGCGCTGAAGAACTCCAGCGCCTGCTCTACCGTCATTTCCAGCACTTCGGTAATGTTCTTGCCCTTGTACTGTACTTCCAGCGTTTCGCGGTTGTAGCGCTTGCCGTGGCACACGTCGCACGGCACGTAGACGTCGGGCAGGAAGTGCATTTCCACTTTGATCACGCCATCGCCTTGGCAGGCTTCGCAGCGGCCGCCTTTCACGTTAAAGCTGAAGCGCCCCGGGCCATAGCCGCGCTCGCGCGACAGCGGCACGCCGGCAAACAGCTCGCGGATCGGCGTAAACAGGCCGGTGTAAGTGGCCGGGTTGGAACGCGGGGTGCGGCCGATGGGGCTCTGGTCTACGTTAATGACTTTGTCCAGGTGGTCCAGCCCGCGAATACGACGGTACGGCGACGGCTCTTCGCTGGCGCCGTTCAGGTCGCGCGCGGCGATCTTGTACAGGGTGTCGTTGATCAGCGTGGATTTGCCGGAGCCGGACACGCCGGTAATGCACACCAGCATGCCCAGCGGCAGGTCCAGCGTGACGTCTTTCAGGTTGTTGCCGCTGGCGCCTTCAATGTGCAGCATGCGTTCGGGGTTCACCTCGCGGCGGCTGGCTGGTACCGGTATCAAACGGCGACCGGACAGAAAGTCGCCGGTGACCGAGCGCTCGCAGGCGGCCACTTCGGCCGGGGTGCCGGCTACCAGCACCTCGCCGCCGTGCTCACCAGCGCCGGGGCCCATGTCCACCAGGTAGTCGGCGGCGCGGATGGCGTCTTCATCGTGCTCCACCACAATCACGCTATTGCCCAGGTCGCGCAGGCGCATCAGCGTGGCCAGCAGGCGGTCGTTGTCGCGCTGGTGCAGGCCGATGGACGGCTCGTCCAGCACGTACATCACGCCGGTGAGGCCGCTGCCGATCTGGCTGGCCAGGCGGATGCGCTGTGCTTCGCCGCCGGACAGGGTGTCGGCCGAGCGCGCCAGACACAGGTAGTCCAGGCCCACGTTGTTCAGGAAAGACACGCGGTCGCTGATTTCCTTCACGATCTTTTCGGCCACGGCCTGCTTCTGGCCGGAAAACTGCAGGCCGCCAAAAAACGCCGCGGCTTCTTTCAGCGCCAGCTGGTTCACTTCGTGCAGGGTCTTGCGGCCGATAAATACGTGGCGAGCTTCCAGGCGCAGGCGCGAGCCTTTGCACGACGGGCAGCACTGGTTGTTCTGGTACTTGGCCAGCTCTTCGCGCACGGCGCTGGAGTCGGTTTCGCGGTAGCGGCGCTCCAGGTTGGGAATGATGCCCTCGAAGGCGTGCGCACGCTGGAACTTGGTACCGCGCTCGGACACGTAGGTAAATTCGATCTCGTCCTTGCCCGAGCCATGCAGCACCACGTGCTGCACGCGCTGCGGCAGGTCTTCAAATGCCAGCTCCAGCGAAAAATCGTAATGCGCGGCCAGGGCCTGCAGCATCTGGAAGTAAAACTGGTTGCGCTTGTCCCAGCCTTTGATGGCGCCGCTAGCCAGCGTCAGCTCGGGGTGGGCCACCACGCGCTTAGGGTCGAAGAAGGTAATCTCGCCCAGGCCGTCGCACTTGGGGCACGCCCCCATGGGGTTGTTGAACGAGAACAGGCGTGGCTCCAGCTCGGGCAGGCTGTAGTTGCACACCGGGCAGGCAAACTTGGCCGAGAACCAGTGCTCCTGGCCGCTATCCATCTCTACCGCAATGGCGCGGCCTTCGGCGTGGCGCAGCGCGGTTTCAAAGCTTTCTGCCAGGCGCTGCTTCATGTCGTCGCGCACTTTCAGGCGGTCGATCACCACCTCGACCGTGTGCTTCTTGTTCTTGTCCAGCTTGGGCACGGCGTCCAGCTCGTACACCTCGCCGTCTACCCGCACGCGCACAAAACCCTGGGCGCGCAGGTCGTCAAACAGGTCCAGGTTTTCGCCCTTGCGGCCAACGATCACCGGCGCCAGGATCATCACCCGCGTCTCGGCTGGCAGCGCCAGTACGTGGTCGACCATCTGGCTTACCGTCTGGCTGGCCAGCGGCACGTCGTGCTCGGGGCAATGCGGGTCGCCTACGCGGGCGTACAAGAGGCGCAGGTAGTCGTGGATTTCGGTGACGGTGCCCACGGTGGAACGCGGGTTGTGGCTGGTGGCCTTTTGCTCGATGGAAATCGCCGGGCTCAGGCCTTCGATCAGGTCAACATCGGGCTTTTCCATCAGCTGCAAAAACTGGCGGGCGTAGGCCGACAGGCTTTCCACGTAGCGGCGCTGGCCCTCGGCGTACAGCGTGTCAAACGCCAGCGAGCTCTTGCCGGAGCCGGACAAGCCGGTAATCACCACCAGCTGGTGGCGGGGCAGATCCAGGTTTACGTTCTTGAGGTTGTGCGTGCGTGCACCGCGTATGCGGATGGAGTCCATGCCTGTCTCACCGTGAATCGGGGAACCTGCTACTATACCGGACTTATTGCAACAGGCTCCAGCAGCCTGAGCAGGCCACACAGCCAGCAGGGTTTACACACTGTCACAGCATGGCAGACAAACCCCGCTACACTGGCCTGCGGCAGGCCTGCCCCACTGGCAGCTGCCCGTTCGCCACCTCTGACTCGCATACACATGACTGCATTAGAACTACGCGCCAGCCTGGGTTTGGCCGGTGTTTACGCCCTGCGCATGCTGGGCATGTTTTTGATCCTGCCGGTTTTTGCCCTGTACGCCACCACCCTGCCCGGTGCCAGCAACCACACCCTGGTGGGCATTGCGCTGGGCAGCTACGGCCTGGTACAGGCGCTGCTGCAGCTGCCGCTAGGCATGCTGTCCGACAAGGTTGGCCGCAAAAAGGTGATCTACGCCGGCCTGCTGCTGTTTGCCGCCGGCAGCTTCATGGCCGCCCAGGCCGACGACATCTACTGGCTGATGCTGGGCCGTGTCATCCAGGGCGCCGGTGCCATCTCGGCCGCCATTACCGCCCTGCTGGCCGACCTCACCCGTGAAGAAAACCGCACCCGCGCCATGGCCATGATCGGCATGAGCATCGGCACTACCTTTGCGGTAAGCCTGGTACTGGGCCCGCTGCTGGCCAAGCATATCGGCGTGGACGGTATCTTCACCCTGACCGGCGTGCTGTCGCTGATGGCGCTGGTGGGCGTGTGGAAGATCATCCCCGACCCGGTGGTGTCGCGCTTTCATTCCGACACCGGCACCAATACCGCGCGCCTGCCTGCCGTGCTGCGCCACCCGGAGCTGCTACGGCTGAACTACGGCATTTTTGCCCTGCACGCCGCGCAAATGGCCATGTTTGTCACCATCCCCTTTGCGCTCACCAGCACCGGCGGGCTGGATAAATCCGAGCACTGGCAGGTGTACCTGCCGGTGGTGGTAGCCGGCTTCTTCCTGATGGTGCCGGCCATTATTTATGGCGAGAAAAAAGCCAAGCTCAAGCAAGTGTTCGTGGCTGCCGTGGCGCTCATGACCGCCGCCCAGCTGGGCATGGCGCTGGCGCTGTCCAGCTTCTGGCTGATCGTGGTGTGGCTGGGGCTGTATTTTATTGCCTTCAATATTCTGGAAGCGACACTGCCCTCGCTGATCTCGAAAATCGCCCCCGCCGACGCCAAGGGCACCGCCATCGGCGTGTATAATACGGCCCAATCGCTCGGCCTGTTTCTAGGCGCGGCGCTGGGTGGCTGGCTGTACAGCCACCACGGTGCCGGTGGCGTGTTCGGTTTTACCAGCCTGCTGATGGCTAGCTGGCTGTGGCTGTCGTTTACCATGACGCCGCCCAAGGCCGTCAAAACGCAAATGTTCCACATTGGCGACACCTGGCAAGGCGACGTGGCCACGCTATCGCGCCAGCTGCTGGCGGTACAGGGTGTTAGCGAGGTAGTGATCATGCTGGACGAGCGCGTGGCCTTCCTGAAAGTGGCCCAGCAAGGCTGGGACGAAGCCAGCGCCCGCGCCCTGATTGCCAGCACCAACCCGGCCCAGGCCTGAGAACACGCACACACGCTGAAACAGCCCTGCTCGGGCGGTACGCTACCGCCCCACACATTGAACAGATTTTTCGGAGGATTCCATGAACAGCATTACTTTTGACGGCCGCCTGGCCGCAGACGCAGAGCTGCGTTACACCCCCAGCGGCGAATCGGTGCTGAGCTTCCGCGTGGCCAGCGACATCGGTTTTGGCGAGCGCAAAACCACCAACTGGTTTAGCTGCCAGGTATGGGGCAAGCGTGGCGAATCGCTGAAAAACTACCTGAACAAAGGCCAGCAAGTCACCGTATACGGCCAGCTGACCCTGCGCGAATGGCAAGACAAGGAAGGCATCAAGCGCCTGTCGCCAGACGTACGCGTGAGCGAAATCAGCCTGCAAGGCGGCCGCCGCGACGACATGCCGCCAATGGACGACGGCTACAGCGCCACCCCGCCAGCCCGCCAGGAAGCCCCGTCCGCCCCGCCAGCCGCCCCGCGCCGCCAGGAACCCAAGCCTGCCGCCCGCATGGACGACATGGACGACGATATTCCGTTCTAAACCGGTACTGTTTGCCTGCCAAAACAAAACCCGCCAGATGGCGGGTTTTTTCATGACCTCGGCGCTACGCGCTGTCTCACTTAGACCAGCCGAGGCGAATGCAAAGCTTGAATGCAATGATAGCAACCAAGCGGGCCAGCAAGACCCAATACAGCACATGCAGACAGTTAGCCAGGATTGGGGGCAATGGCACCGGATGGCCTGTAAAGTAAGGCAAACTCAGCACTACCGCGAAGAATGCCAGGCTACCCAGATCAAAATAGCAATCGAATAGCTCGGCAAAGCTGCGGCATTTACCCATAGCCTGATCAATATGACTGCGGTGCGGCATAGGACGGGCTACCTCCCAGCCAAGCCAACTGTGCAGCGAAGACACCTCAAGAGAGAGCAAAGCATACTTCCCAGCCTGACTGGTAACCGCTAGAGACATGCCACCAAGCTGACACCATCGCCATACAGAAAAGGCTGCACTCACCCACAACGGCAGCATGTAGTCAAACACGAGAAGGCACAAGGCTGCCAGCACACCGGCCATGGCATTGACTCTGCGCAGTGCTATCACTCTGGCTTGATCTTTTTGCACACCCACCCCATCCATGACAATGCTGTATTGTCATGATCATACCGCGTTTTGCAGCTTCTTTTGCCCCACGTCAGCCGCCCTCCCGCCCCGTATCCTCTGCCCCCAGCTCGCCCAGAAAGCTGTCCAGCACCATATTGCTGCGCCGGCCCTTGCGCACCACCACGCTTAGCGGCGTGCTGTAGCGGTATTCGTCTGGCCGGATGGCGCGCATCTGGCCGCGTGCGACCCAGCTGGCGGCGTAGTGGTCGGGCAGAAAGCCGATGTAGTGGCCGGTCAGTATCAAAAAGGCGATGCCCTCGCGGTCGGAGGCTTTGGCAGTACAGTGCAGCTGGCCCAGCCAGCGGTGTGCCTGGTCGGTAATGCGGTAGTTGGGGAAGATGGCGTGTGCCTGGCGGATGGCGGCGTCGTCTGGCGCGGCGGCGGCAAAAAACGGGTGCTCGCTGCTGCAGTACAGCGACGACTGCTCCTCGTACAGCCGCAAATAGGCCAGGCCGGGCAAGGGGTGGGTTTCCGGTATCACCCCCACGTGGAGGGTGCCATCCAGCACGCCCTGCTCGATGTCGCTGGGCACCATCATCGCAATATTGATGCACACGCCGGGGCCGCGTGCGCTCAGCGCCTTCAGCGCCTGCGTGATGTGCATGTGCGACTGCGTGACCAGATTATTGATGATGCCGATGTTCAAGTCGCCGCGCAGCTGGTGGTGCAGCTGGTTTACTTCGTCGCGAAAGTCCTCGATGGCCGACAGCAGGATGTTGGCCGCACGCAGCACCTCGCGCCCTTCGTCGGTCAGCGCAAAGCCGGCGCGCCCGCGTCGGCACAGGCATACGCCCAACCGTTTTTCCAGATCGCCCATGTGCAGGCTGATGGCCGAGCGGCTGATGCCCAGCACGCTTTCGGCCGCCGAGAAACTGCCGCACTCCACCACGGTCTTGAAAATGCGTAGCAGGCGGATATCAAAATCGCTAACCTGCCCCAACGCTACCGGCTTGTTCATTGGGTGAGCCATTTATAAACTGAAGTTTGCAAATATTGTATTTAACTTGCGCGATTGGCAAGTCATGCTATGGCTACATCTGCCCGCTAAGCGCTATAAACAACCCATCTACCCCACGCACACCCACCCCTATGGCACAGACCGTCTACGAACGCCTACCGCCCAGTGCGGACACCATCCGTCATGCCCTCGCCGCCAGCAAGGCCACGCCCTTCTGGCTAGACGACGTTGACCGCGGCCCGGCCGCACCTGCCTTGCAGGGGGAGGTGCGCAGCGCGCTGCTGATTGTCGGTGGCGGTTTCCTGGGGCTGTGGTCGGCGCTGATGGCCAAGGAGCGCCAGCCCGAGCGCGACGTGGTGCTGCTGGAAGCCGGCCGCATCGGCCAGGCGGCATCGGGCCGCAACGGCGGTTTTTGTGAAGCCAGCCTGACCCACGGCGAAGACAACGGCCTGAAGCGCTGGCCTGAAGAGTTTGCCCGGCTGGAAGCGCTGGGGCTGGAAAACCTGGACCAGCTGGAAGCCACGCTGGCGCGCTACGGCATAGACTGCGACTTCGAACGCACCGGCGTGCTGGAGGTGGCGGTGGAACCGTACCAGACCGCGCGCTTTGCTGGCGAAGGCTGCCTGGACGAGGCCGCCATCCGCGCCGAAGTGAACTCGCCCACCTTTCTGGCCGGCCACTGGGACCGCGACGGCACCGCCATGCTGCACCCCGGCAAACTGGTGGCAGGCCTGGCCCGCGTGGCACGCCAGCTGGGCGTACGCTTTTTCGAACACAGTGCCGCCACCAGTATTGCCCACCAGGGCGCGCTGGTGCGCGTGGACACCGCGCAGGGCCACGTGCTGGCAGAGCGGGTGATTCTGGCCACCAACGCCTTCCCCTCGCTGCTCAAACGCTACCGCTGGCACACCATCCCGGTGTACGACTACGTGCTGATGACCGAGCCGCTGAGCACCGACCAGTTGGCCGCCATCGGCTGGCAGCACCGCCAGGGTATTGCCGACGTGGGCAACCAGTTTCACTACTACCGGCTGACGCGCGATAACCGCATCCTGTTTGGCGGCTACGACGCCATCTACCACCTGGGCGGCAAGATCAAGCCGGAATACGAAGAGCGGCCGGAAAGCTTCGAACGGCTGGCTAGCCACTTTTTCACCACCTTCCCGCAGCTGGCCGGCCTGCGCTTCAGCCACCGCTGGGCCGGGGTAATCGACACCTCGTCGCGCTTCTGCGCCTTTTTTACCGACGCGCTGGGCGGCAAGGTGGCGCTGGCCGCCGGCTTTACCGGCCTGGGCGTGGGCGCCACCCGTTTTGCGGCCAACGTGCTGCTGGACAAGGTAGAAGGCCTGGATACCGAACGCACCCGTCTGCGCATGGTGCGCGAGATGCCGCTGCCCTTCCCGCCCGAGCCGCTGACCTACACCGTGGTGCAGGCCATGCGCTGGAGCCTGGACCGTGCCGACCACAACCACGGCCGGCGCAATGCCTTTCTGCGCGGCATGGACGCGCTAGGCCTGGGCTTCGATTCCTGACACACTGCCGCGGCCAACCCTAGCCGCCGCTGGCACCAATACTGTTACCGCAAGGGAAACCTGCCATGACAACGCAAACGCTACTGGGCAACTACGCCCTGCTGGCCACCACCGCCGAGCTGGCCTACCAGCCGGTAGACCCGGCCAAAATCGTCCAAGGCCCCGCCACCGTCGGCGTGGCCGAGCTGGCCACGCTGGGCGACGTCGCCATCGGCGTGTGGGAAATGTCGCCGTCGGTCACCACCGATATCGAAGTAGACGAATGCTTCGTGGTGCTCGCTGGCGACGCCACCGTGACATTTGACGACGGCAGCGCACCGCTGCAGCTGCAGCCCGGCACTGTCGGTTTTCTGACCGCCGGCAGCGCCACCACCTGGGCCGTGCGCCAGACGCTGCGCAAGATCTACATCGCCCGCGCCTGAAGCGCGGCCTTATCGATGCCTGCCGTACCCGCTACCGGAGACACCATGCAGACCCGCCTCAACTACATCAACGGCCAGTGGCAACCCGCCGTGCTGGGCCAGACCCGCGACATCCTCAACCCGGCCAATGGCGACATCATCGGCGTGGTCGCCGACAGCACCGCCGAGGACACGCTGCAAGCCATTGCCGCCGCCAAGCACGCCTTTTATGAGCAAGGCGACTGGCGCCACATGAGCGGCCCGCGCCGCGCCGACATGCTGTACCGCATTGCCGACGCCATCCGCGCCCGCACCGAAGAGCTGGCGCTGCTGGACTGCCTGGACAACGGCAAACCGCTGCGCGAGGCACGCTGTGACATCGAAGACGCCGCCGCCTGCTTCCGCTACTACGCCGGCCTGATCGGCAAGCCGCAAGGCGGCGTGTACGAAGTGCCAGACGGTTTCGGCCCCATGCACGCCTACAGCCTGCACGAGCCGGTGGGCGTGTGCGGCCTGATTACGCCATGGAACTACCCGCTGCTGATGGCCACCTGGAAGCTGGCCCCCGCACTGGCGGCCGGTAACTGCGTGGTGTTCAAGCCCAGCGAGCTCACCCCGCTGTCGTCAGTGGTGCTGTTTGAAATCTTCCATGAGGTGGGCCTGCCCGCCGGCACGGCCAACCTGGTACTGGGCACCGGCCCGGCCGCCGGCCAGGCGCTGGCAGACAGCCACGACGTAGACATGATCACCTTCACCGGCAGCACCCGCACCGGCCAGCTGATCGCCCGCGCCGCGGTGGGCAACCTCAAGCGCGTGGGGCTGGAGCTGGGTGGCAAGTCGCCCAATATCATTTTTGCCGACGCCGACCTGGAAGGCGCGGTGGAATGGGCGATGATCGGCGTGTTCTTCAACCAGGGCCAGGTGTGCTCGGCTGGCTCGCGCATCCTGATCGAAGCCTCGCTGAAAGACCGCTTCGTAGCCCGGCTGGCAGAGCGCGCCAACGCCATGAACATCGGCCCCGGCGTCAACGACCCGGACATCGGCCCGCTGGTGTCTGCCGGCCAGCTGGAAAAAGTGCTGGGCTTTATCGAACGCGCCAAGGCTGAAGGCGCCACGCTGGTGTGCGGCGGCCAGCGCCATACCGACGGCGACTGCGCCAACGGTTACTTCCTGCGCCCCACCATTTTCGATAACTGCCACAGCGACATGGAAATCTGCCGTGAGGAAGTGTTCGGCCCGGTGGTGGCGATCCAGACCTTCAAGGACGAAGCCGAAGCCATCCGCCTGGCCAACGACACGCCGTACGGCCTGGCGGGCGGCGTGTTCACCACCGATGGCGCACGGGCGCTGCGGGTAATGAAGGCGCTGCGCGCCGGTGTGACCTGGATCAACTGCTACAACCCCACCTTCAACGAAGCGCCGTGGGGCGGCTACAAGATGAGCGGCTACGGCCGCGACCTGGGCGTGAACGGCCTGCTGGAGTACCAGCAGGTGAAACAGGTGAACATCAACCTGCAGCCCGGCCCGGTAGGCTGGTATAGCCGCTAAGCATGCAGGATAGTCTGTCAGGCAGGCAGATAGCGTGGGGCGTGCTGGCCCAGGTATGGGTAGACACGTCCTACGACGACACACAGTTGGCCGCATTCCGCGCGCAGCTGGCCGCTACCGGCCTGAGCAGCCAGCAACTGCAGCACATTGCCTATCGCGAAGTGTGCGGGGCGTTCGCCTTGTTTACGCTAGCGGTCTACGCAAGCGCGGGGATGGCCTTACCGGACTGGTTTTACCCAGAAGAAGACGCGCGGCAGCAGGTGTCGGCATGGCTGGCACGGCCACGGGTGCTCTCGCTGCTTAACCCCTTCTGGCTGCTGGGCTACCTGCTGGCTATCGGCCTGATGCGATCAACCATGCAATCGGTACTGTCACCAGACGCATAGCCATCGTGAGCCTGGCACGCGGCTGCGGCCAACCTTGGCAAGGGATAAGGTTGGCCGCCATACCTTTGGCCCCGCCGAAGACAACAAAAAGCCCTTCCGCAAGCGGAAGGGCTTTTTGTTGCCGGCACCCTCTCGGGTGCGCAGGCCAGGCTTACTGGGCCGCGGAAGCTGCAGCGGCAGCAGGTGCGCCACCACCGATGGTTTCCATCACTTTCCACTCACCGCCTTCAACCTTGTACACGGTGATGCCGCCGTCTTTCAGGTCGCCTTTTTCATCGTACGACCAGCTGGACGAGGTCACGCCGGCGTAGTTGATCTTGGCCAGTACCGGCAGGTATTTTGCCGGCTCGGCGGAGTTCGCCTCTTTCATGGCGGCGATCAGTACGCGGGTAGCGTCATAGCCGTACGGGGAGTAGGTTGCCACGTCCATGTTGAAACGTGCCTTGTAGCGGGTAGCGTAGTCCGGGCCTTTCGGCATTTTTTCCAGCGGCAGGCCAGCCAGCGAGGCGATGGTGCCGTCGGCTTCTTTGCCAGCCAGTTTCAGGAAGGTCGGGGTTTTGGTCATTTCGCCGGAGATCAGCGGGGCTTTCAGGCCCAGGCGCTTCATCTGCTTGGCCATCGGGGCGGACTGGGCGTCGGCACCACCGTAGAACACCACGTCAGGCGCAGCGCCTTTGATGGTGGTCAGAATCGCGGCAAAGTCGGTGGCTTTGTCGTTGGTGAATTCGCGTTTCACCACGGTGCCGCCAGCGGCTTTCACGGCTTTTTCGAACTCGTCTGCCAGGCCTTGGCCGTAGGCAGTGCGGTCATCCACGATCACCACTTTCTTGGCGCCCAGTTTCTCTACCACGAATTTGCCCATGACCGAACCCTGCTGGGTGTCGGAAGTCATGGAGCGGAAGGTGGTTTTGTAACCTTGCTGGGTGAAGGTCGGGGCGGTAGCCATGGCTACTTGCGGCAGGCCGGCGTCGGAGTAGATCTTGGAAGCCGGGATGGAAGTGCCGGAGTTGAAGTGACCGACAATACCGTTCACTTTGTTGTCCACGAACTTCTGAGCCAGCTGGGTCGCGGTTTTCGGGTCGGCCTGGTCATCTTCTGCTACCAGTTCAAACGAAACCGGCTTGCCGTCGATAGTCGGTTTTTCGGCGTTGGCATCTTCGATAGCCAGGGTCACACCGTTTTTATACTCTTCACCGTAGTGAGCCTGCGGGCCGGTCAGCGGGGCAGCAAAGCCAATCTTGATGACTTCTGCACCTGCCGGAGCGGCAGCGGCAGCGCTGGAGGCATCAGCCGCCGGGGCTTCTTCTTTTTTGCTGCAGCCGGCAAAAGCCAGGGCAGCGGCAACAGCTACAGTGATGCTGGTAAGTTTGGTCAGTTGCATTTTGTCTCTCTTCTTTATCTCGGGGTTGCTCTTGCCATCTTTGACACCGTCTGGCCGACGGTAAAACACGGTGGCGGCATTATTCCAATGCCGCCACACCTTTAGCAAGCCTGATCAGTCACCAATGCTCATCAGGCTGGCATTACCGCCTGCCGCTGTGGTATTGACGCTAAGCGCGCGCTCTACCACCAGGCGGTGCAGGTTATAACCGCCGCGCTCTACCAGCAGCAGCGGAATCAGCGCACCGTCGCGGCGTGCCAGTGTCTGGCGCAGCACTTCGGCGTCCGGCCCGGCATACAGTACGGCAGCCACATCGGCATTGTCGATTTGCGCCACCACCGTCACGGCGCCGCGCAGCACGCCGGCGACTTTCTGCGCATGTACGCTGTCGGCCAGCAGTACATCGTTACCGGCAGCAAAAGCGGCTACCAGCTGCATCAGCAGGGCTTCCATATTGTCGGCAGCGCAGCCTACCACGCCACGCGGCGCAAAACGCAGGGTGTTGTTTTCGCCTGTCGGGCCGGGCAGTACCAGCGCGTGGTTCAGCGGGCTTTCGCTACGTGCCTGGGTAATCAGGTCTTGCAGGTGCTGGCGTGCGCCATCATCCAGACCCAGCTGCGGCAACGCTGCCTGCAGGGCATCCAGTTTTACCAAGGCTTGCGGGCTGTGGCTCTGGCCCAGCTGCGCATCCCAGTGGCCACGAGTGAGGCGGTACAGGTAGAACGGGCCGCCGGCTTTGGGGCCGGTACCGGACTTGCCTTCGCCGCCAAACGGCTGCACACCTACCACGGCACCCACGATATTGCGGTTTACATACACGTTGCCCGCCTTGATATTGCCGGTAATGCGCTCGATGGTTTCATCGATGCGGCTGTGTACGCCGTGGGTCAGGCCGTAGCCGGTGCTATTGATCTCGGCAATGACTTTGTCGATATCGCCACCGTGGAAACGGATTACGTGCAGTACCGGGCCGAACACTTCACGCTGCAGCAGGCCGATATGGTCGATCTCGAACAGCGTCGGTGCTACATAGGTGCCGTTGGCGCACTCGGCGGTGAGCTTGGCCTGGTAAACACTACGGGCTTTGTCTTTCAGGCCGTCGATATGGCGCAGCAGGCCTTGCTGGGCTTCGGCGTCGATCACCGGGCCGATGTCGGTGTTGAAGCGCGCCGGGTTGCCGACACGCAGCTCGTCCATGGCGCCCTTGATCATGTTCACCACCTTGTCGGCGATGTCATGTTGCAGGTACAGCACGCGCAGGGCCGAGCAGCGCTGGCCTGCGCTATCAAAAGCCGAGCTCAGTACGTCGGTCACCACTTGTTCCGGCAGCGCGGAGCTGTCCACGATCATGGCGTTCTGGCCACCGGTTTCGGCTACCAGCGGTACTTCTTCGCCACGGGTAGACAGCGCACGGTTGATGATTTGTGCCACTTCGGTGGAGCCGGTAAA
>JAIXTB010000041.1 GCA_027484385.1 Neisseriaceae bacterium
TAGGCTGCGGCGTCACCACCGGCATGGGCGCGGTGATGAACACCGCCAAGGTGAAAGCGGGCGATACCGTGGCCATCTTCGGCCTGGGCGGCATTGGTCTGTCGGCCATCATCGGTGCGCGCATGGCCGGTGCCAGCCGCATCATTGGTATTGATATCAACGAGAGCAAATTCGCGCTGGCACAAAAGCTGGGCGCCACCGACGTGATCAACCCGCAGCACTTTGACAAGCCGATTCACGACGTGATCGTGGAAATGACCGACGGCGGCGTGGATTTCTCGTTCGAGTGCATCGGCAACGTGAACGTAATGCGTTCGGCGCTGGAATGCTGCCACAAGGGCTGGGGCGAGTCGGTGATTATCGGCGTGGCCGGTGCGGGGCAGGAAATCAGCACCCGCCCGTTCCAGCTGGTGACCGGCCGCGTGTGGCGCGGCTCGGCCTTTGGCGGCGTGCGTGGCCGCTCCGAGCTGCCGCACTTTGTGGAGCGCTACCTGAAGGGCGAGTTCCGCCTGGACGACTTCATCACCCACACCATGCCACTGGACGACATCAACACCGCCTTTGACCTGATGCACGAAGGCAAGAGCATCCGTAGCGTCGTGCATTACAAGTAACTTACCGCCATGCGGCCAACCCCGGGTTGGCCGCCGTCAGGAAACCACCATGACCATCGAACAGATCAGCTGCAACCGTAGCTTTGGCGGCGAGCACCGCCAGTACACCCATGCCTCGGCGGTACTGGGCTGCAGCATGCGTTTTGCCGTGTACCTGCCGCCGGCAGCGCTAGCCGGCGTGCGCGTGCCGCTGCTGTACTGGCTGTCCGGCCTGACCTGCAGCGACGAAAACTTCATGCAAAAAGCTGGCGCGCAGCGCGTGGCCGCCGAGCTGGGCATGGCCATTGTGGCGCCGGATACCAGCCCGCGTGGTAGCAGCGTCGCCGACGACCCGGCCTACGACCTGGGCCAGGGCGCGGGCTTTTACCTGAACGCCACCCAGGCGCCGTGGGCCGCGCACTACCGCATGTACGACTACATCAGCCAGGAGCTGCCCGCGCTGCTGGCGGCCCACTTTGACTTTGGCCCCGCGGCCATTGCCGGCCACAGCATGGGTGGCCACGGCGCGCTGCTGTGTGCGCTGAAACGGCCGCAGGATTATGTGTCGGTATCGGCGTTCAGCCCCATTGCCAACCCGGTGAACGTGCCGTGGGGGCAGAAGGCGTTTGCCGCCTACCTGGGCGACGATAGCGCCGCCTGGCAGGCGTGGGACGCCAGTGTACTGATGGCGGCGGCCAACCCGGCCACTGCGCTGCCGTGCCGCGTGGACGTGGGGCTGGCGGATGGCTTTATCGATAGCCAGCTGCAGCCGCAGGCGCTGGAAGCGGCCGCCGCACACAGCGGCTACCCGCTGCAGCTACACCGCCATGAGGGCTACGACCACAGCTACTACTTTGTGGCCAGCTTTATCGAGGCGCAGCTGCGCTTTCACGCGGCCCATCTGGCGCGGGCCTGAGTTTTCCGGCCATGTTTTGGCCACGATCAACGCTGATCGTGGCCAGCTGCGCTGCCCCGCGCCGGGTTTTCGGCTAGAATAGCCCGTTTCCCAAAGCGGATTTTCCCTCGCCACCATGCAGCTGGTAGCCATCGGACTCAACCACCACACCGCGCCCCTGTCGATACGCGAGCGGCTGGCCTTTCCTGCAGAAACCCTGCCGGATGCGCTGGCGCAGCTGGTGGATTCGCAAGCCGCGCGGGAAGCCACCATTGTGTCCACCTGTAACCGCACCGAGCTGTACTGCGCCACGCAGCGCCCGGAAGACGCCCTGCGTTGGCTGGCCGGCTACCACGGGCTGACACTGGACGAGGTGCGGCCCTACCTGTACCTGCTGGATGCGCCGGAGACCGCCCGCCATGCTTTCCGCGTGGCCTCGGGGCTGGATTCCATGGTGCTGGGCGAAACGCAGATTCTGGGCCAGATCAAGGACGCGGTACGCGTAGCCGAGCGCGCCGGTACGCTGGGCAGCCTGCTCAACGGCCTGTTCCAGAAAACCTTCTCGGTGGCGAAAGACGTACGCAGCCAGACGGCTGTAGGCGCCAGCTCGGTGTCCATGGCCGCAGCGGGTGTGAAGCTGGCCGAGCAGATTTTTGCCAGCGTGGCCGGGCTGAACGTGCTGTTTATCGGTGCTGGCGAGATGATCGAGCTGGTGGCCACCCATTTTGCCGCCCGCCAGCCGGCGCAAATTACCGTGGCCAACCGCACGCTGGAGCGCGGCCAACGCCTGGCCGAGCAGTTCGGCGGTAACGCCATTACCCTGTCCGAGCTGCCAGACCAGCTGCAGCGCTACGACGTGGTGGTCAGTTCCACCGCCAGCCAGCTGCCGATTATCGGCAAAGGCATGGTAGAGCGTGCCATCAAGGCGCGGCGCCACCGCCCCATCTTCATGCTGGACCTGGCCGTACCGCGCGATATCGAGGCCGAAGTTGGCCGCATGGACGACGTGTACCTGTACACGGTGGACGATATCGCCGGCATTGTGGAAGTAGGCCACCAGGCGCGTAACCAGGCGGCAGAAGAGGCCGAGCTGATCATTGGCCACCGCGTCGCCGAATTTACCGACTGGCTGAAACGCCGCGAGTCGGTACCGCTGATCCGCGCCCTGCGCGACGAAAGCGAGCGCATTCGCCGCCACGCGCTGGAGGCAGCCATGAAACAGCTGTCGCGTGGCGACAACCCCGAAAAAGTGCTGGAAGCCCTGTCGCTACAGCTCACCAACAAACTGATGCACCCGCCGACGCAGGCGCTGTCTAGCGGCAGCGGCGCGGCGCACGACGCGCAGGTCGAGCTGATCGCGCGTTTGTATCGCTTACACCCGGAGCAGTAATGAAACCGTCGATCGCGGCCAAACTCGCCCAGCTGGTAGAACGGCTGGAAGAGGTTACCCACCTGCTGGCAGCAGAAAACGCCACCTCCAATATGGACGCCTTCCGCAAGCTGACGCGCGAGCACGCCGAGCTGACCCCGGTGGTAGAGGCCTTCAACGCCTACCGCCAGTGTGAAGCGGACGTAGCCACCGCCAGCGAGCTGCTGGACGACCCGGACATGAAAGAGTTTGCCCAGGAAGAAATCGCGGCAGCCAAAGACAAGCTGGCTGCGCTGGACGTGGAGCTGCAAAAGCTGCTGCTGCCAAAAGACCCGAACGACGACAAGAACATCTTCCTGGAAATCCGCGCCGGCACTGGCGGCGACGAGGCCGCGCTGTTTGCTGGCGACCTGCTGCGCATGTACACCCGCTTTGCCGAGCGTAACCGCTGGCAGGCCGAGATTGTGTCCGCCAGCGAGTCTGACCTGGGCGGCTACAAAGAAGTGATCGTGCGCCTGATCGGCCAGGGCGCCTACTCGCGCCTGAAGTTCGAGTCCGGCGGCCACCGTGTGCAGCGCGTGCCCGCTACCGAAACCCAGGGCCGTATCCACACCAGTGCCTGCACCGTGGCGGTGATGCCCGAGGCCGACGAGATCGCCGAGGTGGTGCTGAACCCGGCCGACCTGCGTATCGATACCTACCGTGCCAGCGGCGCGGGTGGCCAGCACATCAACAAAACCGACTCTGCGGTGCGCATTACCCACTTGCCTACCGGCATTGTGGCCGAGTGCCAGGACGGCCGCTCGCAGCACGCCAACAAGGCCAGCGCCATGCAGGTGTTGGCCGCGCGTATCTATGATATCCAGCTGCGCGAGAAAAACCAGAAGGAAGCGGCCGAGCGCAAGAGCCTGATCGGCTCCGGCGACCGCTCCGAGCGCATCCGCACTTATAACTACCCGCAAGGCCGCATTACCGACCATCGCATCAACCTGACGCTGTACAAGCTGGACTACGCCATGGACGGTGACCTGTACGAGCTGACCGACGCGCTGGTGGCCGAGCAACAGGCCGAGCTGCTGGCTCAGCTGGCCGAGTAAGACCCTGCGGCCAACAAGCCGCTACGGTAAACAAAACACCCCTTTGCGCCCGCCGCACAGGGGTGTTTGTTTTGTGGAGCGTGCAGCGTGCAGGATGCACAGCGGTATCCATGTGGCAGCCAAGGTACAGCAGGGCGGCTTTATGGTGTACTTGCCTGTTTGAGATTGTTTTTCAATATATTTAAGAATATATTGAATAATATTTCATCAACAGGTAGCCATCATGTTTCAACGCAATATCGGTAGTACAGAACGCGTCATCCGCATCGTCGCCGGCCTGGGCATTACTGCCCTGGCTTTTGTCGGCCCGCAAAACCCGTGGGCGCTGCTGGGCCTGGTGCCGCTGGCCACCGGCCTGATGGGCTGGTGCCCACCCTATGCCATCTTCGGTATCAACACCTGCAAGGTGCCTGCCAAGCAGGACTAAGCCGGGTGCGGCAATAAAAAAACGCGAGGCAGATGCCTCGCGTTTTGTTTGTAGCCAGCGACCAGCCTAGCGGGTAATCACCGGTGGTACATCCAGTGCCAGCGCGGCCTGGATGGCATCGTCGTCTTCATGGAAGGGGCCGATGCGGACACGGTACAAACCCTGCTGGTTCACGATAGCCAGCTTGTCGTTATAGCTACTGGCCTCGTCGCGAATCAGCTGCTTGAGCTGGGCTTCGGCGGTGGCCAGGCGGTCGTAAGCGCCCAGTTGCAGAAAGTAGGGCTCGCCGTTGTTGTCCGGCTTTTGCAGCGCGGCCGGCTTGGTGGCAATACGGTCACTGCCTTCTACCGGAAACACGCGCTCTACTACCACGCTGCCAAAACCGCTACGCACGATATTCAGCTTATGGGCTGCGGCGTAGCTCAGGTCCATCAGGCGGCTCTTGTGGAACGGGCCGCGGTCGTTAATGCGCACAATGACAGATTCGCCATTTTTCACATTGGTTACCCGGGCATAGCTCGGGATGGGGAGCGTGGGGTGCGCTGCCGTCATGGCGAACATATCGTAGCGCTCGCCAGAACTGGTCTTGCGACCATGAAACTGCTTGCCGTACCACGAGGCCTTGCCAGTCTGGCGATAAGGCTTCTCGGAGGGGTCCGGGCGGAAACTCATGCCCAGCGCCGAGTACGGTTTGTTGGCCGAAGCAATCAGTGGTTCCGATTGCGGGATGGCATCTGGCACCAGGTCCAGATTGACCGGAATCCGGTCTGCCGGGCCGTCATTCTGGAAAAAAGCCCCAGTATTGCTGCCCGGTTTCTTCACATTGGCCTTGGCAGACTGCGTCGCAGTTGCCGGCCTGACAGTGGTACAAGCTACCAGAAAAATGCTGGCACACACGAGCCACAGCCATCGGTAAAAAGGTTTCATGACCTCTCCTTATGCTGTTGTGCCAACCGTGAATTGCTAAATCCCTCCGGCAAAACCATGCTGGCGCCAGGCTTCGAATACGAGCACGGCGACGGCGTTGGAGAGATTCAAGCTGCGCGATTCGGGCTGCATGGGCAGCCTAACCCGCTGTTCCGTTGGCAGGGTTGCCAGAATATCTGCTGGCAAGCCGCGGGATTCGGGGCCGAAAAGCAATACATCGCCGGGTTGGAAGGCGATGTGGTCGTGCCGCGTGGCACCTTTGGTGGTGGCAGCAAAGATTCTGCGGCCAGCCAGGTGGGCCAGACAGGCTTCCCAGTTCTCGTGAACCACCATGCGTGCGTACTCGTGATAATCGAGCCCGGCACGCTTCAGTTTGGCGTCCTCAAGCGGAAAACCCAGCGGTTTGACCAAGTGCAATTCACAGCCGGTGTTGGCACAGAGTCGAATAATATTGCCTGTATTAGGCGGTATTTCCGGCTGGTAGAGAACAACGGTAAACATCGTTGCGGGTCGAATATTCCAATGAATCAACAGGTTGGTCAAGCTTGACGAGCAATGGCCCTGGCCAGCACCCAGGCATCTACCTGTTTTGCCCCTGATTTTCTCAGGGTTTTGGCGAGGGAATGCAGGGTGGCGCCGGTGCTGGCGACATCGTCCACAATGGCAATGTGAAGCCCGTCACAGCGGCGTTTTACGCCGAATGCATCGCGCACATTCTTCAGCCTTTCGCGGCGGTTCAGCTTGGCTTGCTGCGCTGTGTTGCGTTTGCGCCAACACAGCTGGTCGTCAAATCGGACGCGCATTGTATCAGCCAGCGCGCGCGCCAGGGCATCGGGCAGGTTAAAGCCCCGCTCGTGTAGCCTGGCCGCCGCCAGCGGTATCGGGATGATCAAGTCTGGCAGAGGGCGGTCTGCGCCGCACGGCAGGCGTGCCAGGGCTTGTGGCATCAGGCTGGCCAGCACGCCCTGCAGCGCGGGTGCCGGGGCGTATTTGCAGCATCTGATCAGGCCTTCCAGCGGGTAGTCGTAATCGTAGGCGCTATACAGGTGGGCGAAGGCGGGGTGCTTGCCCTGGCAGTCGCCACAGGGGGCCTGGGCACTGGCGGCGGGGGCCTGGCATATCGGGCAGCGATGGCCCAGGCGCCACGGCAGCTGCTGGCGGCAGGGCGGGCATAGGCCGTGGCGGGTGGCACGTTGGCCGCATAGCTGGCAGTGCTGCTCAAATAATGGGCAGCTGTCAATTATGTGTCTGCACAGGTTTGACAGCATGGGCCGGCTCCCGCAAGATTCGTTTCATGTTTTTACTCTAATGACGAGCGATTGCCCACCATGAGCCAGGCCACCATCCAATTCACCCGCCCTGCTACGCCGCACCCGGAAACCACGCTGTGGTCGCAGGCCGAGATCGAGGCGCTGTACGACCTGCCGTTCATGGAGCTGGTATTCCGTGCTGCCGAGGTACACCGCCAGCACTTTGACCCCAGCCGTGTGCAGCTGTCCACACTGGTCTCCATCAAGACCGGCGGCTGTCCGGAA
>JAIXTB010000100.1 GCA_027484385.1 Neisseriaceae bacterium
CCACTATACAGATATTATTCATGCTGCAGCAGATACGCATTCTCAGAACGAGCCGATTCGATGGGTAAGTCAGCTGGTAGACGGTACGAAAAATGTCCTTGATTTTGCTCGGCGTGGCAAAGTAGAGCGATTATTGTTTATTAGCTCGGGTGCCGTGTATGGTGCGCAACCGAATGGTATTGACTCGCTTAGTGAGGAACAGACTTTTGCCCCGCTTACAACAGATATAAAAGCAATTTATGGGAATTCCAAACGGATGGCTGAACATCTGTGTTCATTATATAGCGCACATTTTGATAAGCCTAAGTGTGTGATTGCGCGTTGCTTTGCAATAGTAAGTCATCATATCCCGAAAGACGGCCCCTATGCGTTGGGTAATTTTATTCGTGATGCCCTGGCAGGCAACAAAATAAAAATAACAGGTGATGGGCGAACTGTTAGAACCTACATTGATGGCCGAGATATGGCGCATTGGATGTTTTCTCTGCTAATAAGTGGTCATCCGGGTGAAGCTTATAACGTGGGCTCAGATATGCCAGTAACAATGGCTGAACTCGCAAACGCTATATCAGCAGCTTTTGGTGCTACCCGGAAAGTTGAGATATTAAATGCAGAAAATTCTGTGGTAAGATCTGTTTATGTGCCAAATATAAATAAAGCAAAGAAACTTGGGTTACACATTGAGACGCCGCTAGCGTTGGCACTGAAGTCCATTGCAGAAAATAATCTAGAACAAATTAAATAACCTCTCTCAATTCCAATTTAAATAATGAATTTGCGCGACATAAAGGCTCTTGTGTTCCAGCGGAGCTGGTTAACACTATCTGGTGCAGCTACTGTCTTTATTGTGCCCCACACATTATCAAGTATAGAACAAGGTTTATTTTTTACGTTTTTAAGTCTCGCTGCTATTCAGTCTATCTTTGAAGCTGGAATCACATCGGCTTTTTTTAACTATGTTGCACACGAACGTGCAATTTTAACGAATACTTCACCCCCACCGACTGTCATTGAACGATGCCGCTCAGAAGTAAGAATAGGCAGTCTGTTAAAAATGGCTAGGCAATGGTTTATTTTACTGGCCATTGCTTTTGCTATTCTAGTGGGTGGTTTTGGATATTTTTTTATTGACAATACGCTTCAGCGTGAACAGCTAATCTTGGCTTGGGAGGCACCTTTTTTTATTTTAATTGCCTCAATATCGTTATCGCTCCACAATTTATCAAAGATTCCGGTTTTGGAAGGTTACGGTTTAATCTCAAATGTGGCCAGATTCAGGTTGAGATCGAGTGTATTTAGCTCAGTAGTGATGTGGGCCATTATGGTGTCTGGCGGGGGGGTCTGGGCGCTTGGTATCGGCCATGCCGCACAAACTGTATCGATGGCATGGCAAATTACAAAGGCATATAATAAGCTTGACCTTCCGATAGTATCGAACTTTGATGACGTTGGAAGTGATAGATTGCGATGGAAAAAAGACATCTTCCCATTACAGTCAAGATTAGCAGCTAGTTACTTTTTAGGGTACTTTATTGCACAGGCGGTGGTACCTTATGTCCTGCACACCCAAGGCGCTGTAGTCGCCGGCCAGATTGGGCTGTTACTTTCTGTTTTCAGTGCACTGGCATCAATTATTGCCTCTTATATGTACGCAGCTGGTCCTAGATATGCAACATTAATAGCTAGAAATGATTTTAAGTCGCTTGGGGCGCTGTATCAGAAAGTGACATTTGTAACAATAGCGGCAGCCTGCTTTGTATATTTTCTTCTATTCTGCGCCGTTGCTCTGGCTAAATATTTTAATTTGAGTGTTTCATACCGCATACCGGATACAAGCGTCACCATATGCTTTATCCTTATTGGCCTTGTCAATGCATACGTGGGTTCTGCGGCAACACTATTAAGGGCACAAAAGAAAGAGCCAATGCTGCCTGTTTCGGCAATAGTAGCATTTGGATATGTAGCAGCTATGTGTATGTTACATGGCAGTGCCGGGAAATATTTATTCATGGTCTTTGCATTAGTACAATTGTTACTGGCACTCCCATTGACTATGGCTGTACTCAAAAAAAGCAAGCTTTTAGATTAGGCGAGGTAAAATATGGACGGGAAATTGATTTTGGAAGTTCTTGTTCCGACATACAAGCGCACAAAGTCAGCTATTGGAGCAATAAAATCTGTGTTGGCTGTTGATGATCCTCGTGTTGGCATTTCATGCCATTCGAATGGCATTGATGAAGAGCTGGAAAAATTTTTGTTTGACCAACCAAGAATTAGTTATGGCTATTTTTCAGAAAATAAAGGTGCAGTTGCGAATTTTCTGAAAGTGTTAGAGCAAAGTAGTGCTGAGTATGTTTTATTCTTGTCTGATGAAGATAGAGTAGATTCACACTATCTAGCAGAGTTTCTAAATTATTTGTCTTCCCACAAGTATGCTTTTATCCATTGCAGTGTTTTGGATGATCGTGGTATGCCATATTTCTCTGTAAAAGCATTGCATGGTGAGGTTTTGTCAAGGTCAGATTTATTAAAATTATTTCCAATAGATCCTACTTATATTTCAGGCTATTGCTTTCGAAGAGAGCTCTTAACGGCGGATCTACTTCATTATGCATTTGATTATAATGAGGCAAATGTTTATCCTCACCTATTGCTCAGAAATGCTGTAGTTAAGGATGTTGATAAAGTTGGTTTATTTGGTCAGGGTCTCATTATCAAAGGAGAGGAAGCTAATGTAGGCGGAGATTCTCACTCACACGTTGATAATAATGCTACGGATGATAATAATTCAATCGTTAGGCAGCTTCTGAACCCCCGAATTTACGGTGAAGATGCAAGAATGGCGCAATTTCTTTATCTTGAACCTATAATTGATGCTATGGCAAAAAGTGGAAATTGTTTTGATGCTTTGTTTTTGAGAATTTACTTTATTGCGGCATGGTTGAAAACTACAAATAATGCACATTTGTATGTTGAGCCAAGTAGTGAAAGCATTAGCTGTAAGTCAACCAGGCTATACAGCAAAGCAAATGGTTTATCTCAAAAATTCTACCTCATTATTTTGAATATTTCAAACTCGTCGATCAGGAATATAACTGTGTCTGCAATGTGGAAATGCGCAAAATTGGTGAAACTGCTGCTGTTCATAAGCAGGTTTGGCCTTGTAAAAACCTACGGTTTTGCAACAGGAAGATCAAAATAATCGCGATGTTTTTATTGCCATGATTTGGTTGGGGAGCATTTGTGTTCAATCAATAAAATTTGAAGGTTAAATAGATGCTTTTTTCATTTATATTAACCTTCTTTCTTCAGGGAATTGTTTCTTTTTTTTCATTTACAAAGAGAAAATTTTCTGATGGAGTCGGTTTTATACTTTTGGCAGTTTTGGCGCTCGCTGTTGGATTTCGCGCATTTGGCTACGATTATTTTTCATATCTCAATATATATGAAAGTGTTGTGGCTGGTGATGGTTATGCAACAGAGTGGATTACCGTATTCTTAATAAATGCCGTCTATCAATTAGGTTGGGGGTTTTCGGGATTCCTTCTTTTTTACTCAATAACAACTTTTTCGTTGTTGTATATTATTTCAAAGTTGGCGCATGTACGGCTAATCCCTTTTTTATCGCTTTACTGCATTTTCTATTTCGGTGTTGGTCCATTAGTTACTATTAGATCAGTACTTGCATCGATGTTTTTTTTGCTGGGAGTTGTTCTAATACTTAGAAAGCATGTGTGGCTGCCTCTGGTTTTATTTTTAGTTGCTACACTTTTTCATAGTCTATCTATTGTTGCAATATTGGTTGTGATATTCGTCTATCTAGTTACACGGATAGGCCTTGGGAGGAAGGTTTTTCTTTTTGTTTGTTTTGTTGTCTCTTGTTTTATTCATTTTGTTGCTACCAGTTCCCTTGTGGTTGAATTGATTAGGGATCAAGTTAATGATGAGTACGTTCAATTTTTAGCAAGTAGGTTGGCAGCATATCATAGTTATGTTTGGCTAGATTTTACTAGTGTGGTGCATTACTTTAAAGTTGCATCAATATTCATATCGGTTATTTGTTATTGCTACTTTCTTTCAGTGATTAGCAGGCGACCTACTTCCGAAGTTAATGACTGGGAAGAAAAATTTACGGTCATTCTTATTAATGTCATTGTTTTTTCTATTGTTTTTGAGGCGGTTGGTTTTTTATACTTCAATCTTGTTTGGGCGACGCGGATGATGGAGTATTTTATACCGCTTTTTGTTTTGCTTTTAATAAGAAGTGGTCGGCATATTCATAGGTTGCCGATATTGTTTCTGGCGCTGGTTAGTCTGATAGATGTATTTCTCGGCTATATGTCCTCTTTAAATTGGGCGCACTAGTATTTTGAGGGTCGCATTATTCATTAATGTAAAATTCTTTCTGCATTGATTAATTTTGCCTTTATGTTGAATTTGCTTTACTTGGTAAATCCTTTAGTGTCCTTAAATGGATGTGTGATATAAATGTTTCGTCGGGGAATGCTCTTTATGGCTCCTCTGCAGCTAGACTCATCCTGCTAGAGTTTTAATGAAGAAAAGAAGTGTATCCTGAAATTAATAGGAATGTCAGCATGAAAAAATGGTCTGCAATTGTCCCTCTACGTGCAGGATCGAAGGGTCTTCCAAAAAAAAATATTCGCATGCTAGCCGGCAAGCCTTTGTACATGCATGCTGTTGATGTCGCACTAGAAGCGGGTGCCTCACGTATAATCATAACGACTGATATTGAAGAATTGTTTACAGTAGAGCTCGACAGTAGGGTAGTTTTAATCAAGCGGCCAAGCGAGCTTTGTGATGACGCGGTACCCATGGCACCCGTTGTACTACATGCGATTGAGCATGCTGTAATTTCTGGCCCGGTTGTGTTATTGCAGGCTACATCGCCATTGCGGCAGGCATGCGATTTACATAGTGCATTAGACGCATTGTCGTGCGGCCCATTTGACTTAGTCATGTCAGTGACAGACGCAGAGCCTTCCGTTCTGAAATGGGGAAAAGTTCTTGCTGACGGTACATATGCACCTATCAGTAATCCCGAGTTTTGCTTCTCGAATAGGCAAAGCCTGGGCTTATTATACAAGCCCAATGGTGCAATTTATGCCATGCACGCTGAGTGGTTTTATGAAAATAAAGGTTTTGTAACTGAAAAAATGGGTGCCATTATTATGCCTGCGTCACGAAGTGTCGATATTGATGGCTTGGCTGACTTTCAGTTATGTGAAAAATATTTGAACTTGAAAATGGATGGAGATTCTGTATGAAAATCGCAAACCGCCACATTGGCCCTGAGTATTCTCCGTTGGTGATCGCCGAGATTGGTATCAACCATGGCGGCAATCTTGAAGTCGCTAAAAATATGGTGAAAGCTGCCCGCCTTGCTGGGTGCGAGATGGTAAAGCATCAAACTCATTTTGTCGAAGATGAAATGACAGATGAGGCGAAGCTTATTTTTCCGCCAAATGCTAATAAGTCAATTTGGGATGTGATGGAAGAGTGTGCCCTGTCAAAGGATGACGAGATTGCGCTAAAGGAGTATGCCGAATCCTTGGGGATGATCTATATATCCACACCATTCTCCCGTGCAGCTGCAGACTTTCTTGCTGAGATCGGTATTCCAGCTTTTAAAATTGGCTCGGGTGAATGCAACCACCTGCCGCTGATCAAGCATATAGCAAGCTTTGGCAAACCTGTCATCATGAGTACAGGTATGCAAACAATTGAAAGTATTAAACCTTCTGTTGCCATCCTGGAAAAGTCAGGCGTTGATTATGCTTTGCTAGAGTGCACAAATTTGTATCCTTCGCCTCCAGAGATTGTAAGTTTGCAAGGTATAAACGAGCTAAAAGCTGAATTCCCTCAGGCGATAATAGGCTTCTCAGACCATAGTATCGGTCCTTCAATGGCACTTAGTGCTGTTGCGTTGGGTGCATGCATTCTTGAACGTCATTTCACTGATACACGCTATCGTATTGGTCCAGATATCATATGCTCAATGGACCCGGCTGAGTTGAGATTCCTCGTTGATCGCTCAAAAGAAATCCATACGGCACTGAGAAATCCGAAAATGAGAACAGGCCCCGAGGAAGATGTTTATCGTTTTGCAAGGGGGTCTATCGTTGCTGATCGTGACTTGCCTGCAGGCCACGTAATAACAGAATCAGACATCTGGGCGCGACGTCCCGGCTCCGGCGAAATTTCAGTTCAGCATTTTTATGAGCTCGTTGGTAAGGTCACAATGCGTCAATTGCGTAAGAACGAGCAGCTTAAGTGGTCTGATGTAGGATCGGCGTAAGGGTCTTAGTAATGTCTACTTTGAATAATATGACTGAAAAAAAGATTCTATTTGTCACTGGAACGAGGGCAGACTATGGCAAACTTGAGCCTTTGGCAATGTCAGCTCAGCGCGCTGGCTTTAAGATAGGTTTTTTCATAACCGGAATGCACATGATGAGAAGGTACGGTGAGACTCGTCATGAAGTTAAGCGTTTCGATGGTGCTGAATTTTTTGAGTTTGTGAACCAAAAGGAAGGGGATTCTCTTGATTTTGTCTTGAGTAAAACTATTCTAGGGTTCTCGGATTTTGTGCACGAGCATAGGCCAGACCTTGTTGTCATTCACGGCGATAGAGTTGAGGCACTTGCCGCGAGCATTGTTTGTGCTATGCGCTATATTCGCTCTGCTCATATAGAAGGTGGTGAAGTTTCTGGTACTATTGATGAAAGTATAAGACATTGCAATACCAAGCTATGCTCCACACACTTTGTATGTAGCGACTCTGCATTTGCACGAGTAAACAGTCTGGGCGAGCCAATTGATCGCATTTTTAATATTGGTTCACCAGAGCTGGATACTCATATGCGAGATTCCGGTGTTCACATTTCGGAAGTAAAGCGGCATTATCAAATTGATTTTGAAGAATATGGCATTGCTGTCTTCCATCCAGTAACCTCTGAGATAAGTACTATTGGAGAACAGGCTAATTCACTGTTTTCGGCATTGTTGAAATCCGGAAAATCTTACGTGATCATCGCGCCAAACAATGATCCTGGGACTGATCAGATATTTTCTATCATCGATACTTTGCCAAGTCACAAGTTCAGAATTATTCCATCTATGCGATTTAACTACTTTAGTGAGTTAATGAAAAATGCATCGTTGATGATTGGTAATAGCAGCGCTGGCGTTCGTGAGGCTCCATTTCTTGGTCTTCCTAGTATTAATGTAGGTACCCGCCAGAACAGAAGAACTGATAGCAGCCTTGTGAGAAATGTATCAGCTTTCAACAGTGATGGTATAGTCGCTGCAATCGAGGAGCTGTGGGGACATTCAGAAGGAAGAAGTACCGAATTCGGTGCGGGAGATGCGGCAGAACGTTTTGTGCAGGTTCTAGAAAGCAAAAAATTCTGGGATATCGGTTTTCAGAAAGAGTTTGTTGATGATTAGCGAAATATGGAATTTTTTCCGTGTTCTTCTTAGGCCCGCTAGGTCGGATCTGCGCCTTATTTGTGAGTTTTTTGCTGCGATACAGAATGAGGTCGCGCACGATTTATATCAGTTGAAGATCGCAGGGTTAGATTCTAATGCATCTCCAAGCCTGCCAAGGCCAGCGAAGTGGGTAGCGATTTACAGTAAATATCCTAAAATTTTTACTGCGCTGGATGGCATTTTTTCTGCTGGCTGGGTTTGTTTGGGTATAGTGTTTTTTTTTACGGAGCATTTGCGGTTTTCCTCTGTGGTATGTAGAAATGTTGAACCAGACCCAAAGGGACAAGTCTTCGTGTTTTCCCGTCGCTGCGCTGACCTGGTATCTTCAAATGTATCACTCGGCATTCCAACCCAGCTGGTTACCTTCCCCTGGCTTAGTATCGAGCGGAGTTGTGTGTCTGAAGCTCCGCTCGTCGCTGGGTTGTTGTTAAAAAGAAGCATCGCCAGTAGAATATTGGCGCTTTCGATACTGTCGCATATCATATCAATAAGATCGGTTTATTCTAGGCGATTTTTCTTTCAAAGCTATACTGCATGGAGATGGTACTATGCACGCTTATTACTGGTTTATCTACCCGGTCCTTTTCTGACTGCCGATCACTTTGACCGATGGGCAGTATTGGCTGATAAGGTTGTAGGTCAAAGAAATAGACAATATGGCAAGCAAGCTTTTACTTTACTACAGCATGGCTCTGTCAATGCACAGACACAGGATGAGTCGATAGGTTTCGATATACCTACAAAGCTTTGTAATGTGACAGACATTTATCTTTATAGTGATGCTGATTATAGAGTCTTTCTGAAAGATATATTGTGCGCTAGAAAGCATAGGCCTGTTTTAAATTATTTGGTGCCAAAACTCAAGCTTAGTCCCATTGAGAGTCGAGGGAAGTTCAGTGTGTTGATTGTAGGGCATCCTCTTTGTGAAAATTTTCATATGGATTTCATTAATTGGTTGTCAGAGTGTCATGATGTTTATGTATTATATAAGCCGCATCCATTGGCGAAAGAATCAAGACTAATTTCTGCCATGGCGTGCGATATTGTGCGTGATAAGCAGTTTTTCCCAGGTGTAGACATGGTTGTCAGCTATCCGTCTACCCTAGTCACAGAATATAGTACTTCTGGCGTGGAAGTATTCGAGCACAGAATGAAACCTACGCCAAGTGAATATGAAGATTTGAAATTGTTTGTTTCTCACTTTATTTTGAGCAAAAATCATGTTGATTCATAAGTTATGCGTGGGGGGTTAAGCCTAATGACAATTTGCACTAAATGTATCATGGATGACTCCGATCCAAATATTATATTCGATGCCGATGGTGTTTGCGATTACTGTAATAATTTTGATTTGAATATTAAGCCCAGCTGGGATGTTGGTAAAAAAGGCAGTGATGCACTCGCGATAATCGCCAATCAGATTAAGACTGATGGTAAAGGGCGAGATTTTGATTGCATCATAGGACTGAGTGGTGGTCTTGATAGCTCTTATGCTGCTTATATCGCCAAAGAAAAAATGGGATTAAAGCCCCTTCTTTTTCATGTTGATGCCGGCTGGAATACAGACCAGGCAGTGGGCAATATTGAGAAGTTAGTCGATGGCCTAGGTCTTGATTTGTATACCGAAGTTGTGAATTGGGATGCGATTAGGAGAATGCAGGTGGCATTTTTGCGTGCTGGTATTCCTGATCAAGATCTCGTCCAAGATGCTGCTTTTTTTTCTGGCTTATACAAGTTTGCACGAAAATTCGGTATCAAACATATCATAACGGGTTCTAATTTTTCAACAGAGTGTTGCCGAGAACCTGAGGAGTGGGGGGGATATTTGGGTATTGATAAGACACTTTTTGGTGATATCTGGGCCAAGCATGGTGATGGTAGGCCAAATGATGAATTTCCGCTTGTTGATATTTTGGTTTACAAGTTGCTTTACCAGAAGATCATGGGTATGACCGTGCATCATCCTTTGAATCTAGTGCCTTACGGCAAAAAGGATGCGGAAGACGAGTTGGAGCGTCTATTTGGTTGGAAGCGTTTCCAGCATAAGCATCATGAATCGCGTTTCACTCGATTCTATGAGGATTACTGGCTGCCTCGTCGCTTTGGCTATGAAAAGCGCAGGGCTCATTTTTCTAGCTTGATCATGACAGGGCAAATGACCCGTGATCAAGCCATTGATAGGATATCCCGCCCTGAGATGGATGAGCATTTCTTGAAGCAAGAGTTTGAATATGTTGCTCATAAACTGGGTTTGACAGTTGACGTGCTACAGCAGATTTTTGATTCCCCAAAGAAGACTTACAGAGATTACAAGAATAAGCGCTGGATCATCAATGGTGGTGCAAACATCATGCGCCGGTTGGGATTGGAAAAGAGATTCTTCAGATGATCAAGATTGTTGATTATGGTGTCGGAAATATTCAGGCCTTCTTGAATCTTTTTAAAAGACTTGGGCTTGATGCGCAGCGAGCGCATACATCAGATATGCTTGAGGGAGCCAGCCGACTAATTTTGCCTGGTGTTGGCCATTTTGATCATGCTATGGATAGGCTTAATGCATCTGGGTTGCGGCCTCGCCTTGAAGATCTGGTTCTTAATCACGAGATTCCAATCATTGGCATTTGTGTTGGTATGCAGATGCTATCTAATGGTTCTGATGTAGGTGTCCAGTCTGGTTTGGGGTGGATTCCAGGGCGTGTCAAAGCATTTGCTAATAACCCTGCCACATCTGCATTGCCAATGCCTCATATGGGCTGGAATACTTTGCAGCCTGCCAGCAACTCCCTTCTTTTCTCTGCCGGTTTTGAAGCGAGTCCACAGTTTTACTTTTTGCATTCTTTTTATTTTGATGCAGCTGATAAGGCAGATGTGGCAGCAACTGCGGAATATGGTATACATTTCGATGCCGTTGTTTCTAGCGGTCATATACATGGCATTCAGTGCCACCCGGAGAAGAGTCACCACTGGGGTGAACAGGTTTTAAAGAACTTTGTGGAGTTATGAGTAATGTTAAGGCCTCGGATCATCCCTTGTTTGCTTGTTCATAAAGGTGGCTTGGTTAAGACGCAGCGGTTTAAAGATCCCAAGTATGTCGGCGATCCCATCAACGCAGTTCGTATCTTTAACGAGAAAGAGGCTGATGAGTTGATGGTGCTAGATATAGATGCCTCGTTGAACGGTGCTGAGCCAGACTTTTCATTGATTGCTAAGCTTGCTGCAGAGTGCCGTATGCCCCTTTGCTATGGTGGTGGTGTAACCACTGCTGCCCAAGCTTCTAGAATCATCGATATGGGTGTCGAGAAGGTTGCTATCAGCCATTCAGCAATATCCAATCCAGGGCTGCTTACCGAGATGGCTGCTGCAGTGGGCAGGCAGTCTGTTGTTGTTGTTATTGATGTTAAAAAGAAGTCAGGTTTCTTTAGTAAGGGATATGAAGTATGCACGCTTAATGGTACGAGGGTGCATAAAATTGATCCAATCCAATTGGCTAAACAGTGCCAGGATGCGGGAGCCGGCGAAATAGTCATTAATTCTATCGATCGAGACGGAATGATGGAAGGCTATGATGTTGAGCTAGCAAAGCAAGTTAAATCTGCATTGCGAATCCCTGTTACTTTCTTGGGTGGTGCCGGATCTCTAGAGCATTTGGGGCAGCTTATCAGAGCTGTGGGTGTGGTTGGCGCTGCCGCAGGTAGTTTGTTTGTTTTTAAAGGTAAATATCGGGCTGTCTTGATTAATTACCCTGCGCCTGCGCAGAAGATTTCGCTCTGCAGTGATGCCATTAATAAAATATGATATTGGAATATTTATGTTTAGAGATAAAGTGCTTTTGATAACTGGCGGTACAGGGTCGTTTGGCAATGCTGTTCTTAGGCGTTTCCTCGACTCTGATATTCGTGAAATCCGTATTCTGAGTCGTGACGAAAAAAAGCAAGATGATCTCCGAAAGCGCTACGCTAGCCAGAAGCTTAAGTTCTATATCGGAGATGTGCGTGATTATCAGTCTGTGCTGAATGCTATGCGTGGAACTGATTTTGTCTATCATGCTGCCGCATTAAAGCAAGTGCCATCCTGCGAATTTCATCCGATGGAGGCTGTGAAAACTAATATACTTGGTACAGAGAACGTGCTTGAGGCTGCGATCAATTGTGGCGTGAAACGTGTCGTATGCCTGAGTACAGACAAGGCTGTCTACCCTATTAATGCAATGGGCATCAGCAAGGCAATGATGGAAAAGGTGATTGTTGCCAAGTCGCGTAGTAGTACAGAGACTGTTATTTGTGCAACCCGCTACGGAAATGTTATGGCTTCACGTGGGTCGGTGATTCCATTATTTACTAATCAAATCCGTGCGGGTAAGCCTATCACTATTACAGACCCGAATATGACCCGCTTCATGATGACGCTAGATGACGCGGTCGATTTGGTGCTCTATGCATTTGAGCATGGTAACCCAGGCGACATCTTTGTCCAGAAGGCGCCTGCAGCCACCATTGAAACCCTTGCAAAAGCGTTGACTGAACTGCTCGATTGTCCTGCACACCCTATCAATATTATGGGCACCAGACATGGGGAGAAGCTGTATGAGGCTCTTCTTAGTCGCGAAGAAATGGTAGCGGCCCACGATTTGGGGGGATACTACCAAGTACCGCCCGATCTTCGTGATCTCAACTATGGCAAATACGTTGAGCAAGGTGAAATCAAGATTTCCGAGGCCGTTGAGTATAATTCGCACAATACTCACCGGCTTGATGTTGAGGGTATGAAGCAGATGCTGCTGAAGTTGCGCTTTATGCAGGCAATCGTGAGGGGTGAATATGTTGAGCCGGAGGAGTGAGAATGCGTGTGCTTATTACCGGTGCTGACGGGTTCATTGCCAAAAACTTGAAGTTGCATTTGTCTGAGCGTACAGATGTTGAAGTGCGCGGATTTACACGCGCTAATCGGCTGGATGAACTGCCGACGATGCTGGATGATGTTGATTTCGTGTTCCATCTTGCTGGTGTCAATCGCCCCCAAGATCCGGCCGAGTTTGCTAGCGGCAACGCGGATTTGACCGAAGCGCTGTGTCAAGCTGTCGCTGGTAGTGGCCGCCAAATCCCTGTAATCGCTACATCTTCTATCCAGGCAGCAGCCAGTAATGCCTATGGTGAAAGTAAGCGCAAGGCAGAAGAGTATCTGTTTGCCTTGCACGCAAATACGGGTAGCCAAGTGTATGTTTTCCGTCTGCCCAATGTGTTTGGCAAGTGGGGTAAACCCAATTACAACTCAGCTGTAGCAACATTCTGCTATAACACTGTAATGAATTTGCCATTACAGATCAATGATCTGGCTGCGGTTGTAACACTGGTTTATGTGGATGATGTCGTTGAGCGTTTTCTTCAACTGATGGACGGGGCTGCATCGCAGTGCAATGCTGAAGGTTTTGAGTGTATTACTCCGCAGTACAAGGTGACGGTTGGCGAGTTGGCCGCGCAAATTCAGGCTTTCCGTCATTGCCGGGATAACCTTGTATCCGAGCGTGTGGGTGTAGGACTTACTCGTGCGCTTTACTCAACCTATGTCAGCTATCTTCCGGTTGAGCAGTTTGCTTACCCGCTCAAGCGCTATGGTGATGCGCGTGGTGTATTTGTAGAAATGCTGAAAACACCGGATTGCGGCCAGTTTTCGTATTTTACGGCGCATCCTGGCGTAACGCGTGGAGGGCATTACCACCATACCAAAACCGAAAAGTTCTTGGTTATTAAAGGGGAGGCTCGGTTCAAGTTCCGTTCCATGTTAACAGCCGAAGCCTTTGAGATTGTTACTACAGGTGACCAGGCTGAGGTGATTGAAACGGTGCCAGGCTGGACTCACGACA
>JAIXTB010000194.1 GCA_027484385.1 Neisseriaceae bacterium
ATCGGGCAGGGCGGCCAGGGTGGGGGCCGAGCGGGTATCCACGCTGATGGCGATCTGGCTGTGGCCGTGCTCGTGGTACAGCGCTATGGCGTCAGCCAGCATGCTGGGTGGCAGGTTGTCTACGCAGTAATAGCCGCTGTCTTCCAGCACGCGCAGTGCGACGGACTTACCGGAGCCGGACAGGCCACTAATCAGAATCAGCTGCATGTTCCTGGTCTCTTAGCAGGTTGGTATGGCGATCGATAAACTCGCGCGTGCTATCTATGCCGCGCAGCTGCAGGATGTAGTTACGCACGGCCGCTTCTACCAGTACCGCCAGGTTGCGGCCGGCGGCCACAGGCAGCACCACCTTGCGCACGGTGACACCCAGAATGTCTTGTGTCTCGGACTGGATATTCAGCCGGTCCAGTGCCTGCATGGCCTGGTCGTTGGCTTTCATCAGATGGATGATCAGCTTCAGTACCTTTTTGGGGCGGACGGCTGTTTCGCCAAAAATGGTGCGGATATTCAGGATACCCAGGCCGCGCACTTCCAGAAAATCGCGCAGCAGGGGCGGGCAGCGCCCTTCCAGTGTTTCCGGGCCGATACGGTATAGCTCTACCGCATCATCGGCTACCAGACCATGGCCACGCGAGATCAGCTCCAGCGCCAGCTCGCTTTTACCCATGGCCGAGTCGCCCATGATCAGCACGCCGATTTCCAGCACATCCAGAAACACGCCATGCATGACCGTGGATACCGCCAGAGCGCGCGCCAGGTAAATGCGCAGCACGTCCATCAGGTAGGGGCTTTCCAGTGGCGTGCTCATCAGCGGCACATTGTGCGTCTGGCAGTAGTCGTGCAGCAGCTTGGGTACGGGCTGGCCATTGGCCACGATCACCACGGCCATGGTCTTGTGGAACAGCTGGTCCAGCGCAGTGCGGGCGGCGGCTTGCTCCAGCTTGTTCAGGTATTCCACTTCGGCCAGACCCAGTACCTGCACCCGGTTGGGGTGGATAAAGTTCAGGTGGCCTACCAGCGCCTGGGTTGGCCGCTGCTCTTCATTGGAAATCAGGTTGTCAGAACCGGCGCGGCTGGCCACCCAGCTCAGGCTCAGCTTGTGCTGGTTGTCCTGATACAGGCGGCGCACACTGATATTAGGCATGGGGGGCGTTTCCGGTGAGTAACTCGTACAGGGTTACAGCGTCGCAACTGGCCATTTTTTCACGCAGGCTACGGCTGGAGAACAGCTGGGCCAGCTCGGATAGCACCTGCAGGTGCAGGTCGGTAGCCTGCTCGGGCACCAGCAGGACAAACAGCAGGTTAACCGGCTTGCCGTCGGGCGAGTCGAACGGTATCGGGCTGGCCAGGCGGATAAACACGCCAGTGGCTTCTTTCAGGCCTTTTACCCGGCCATGCGGTATGGCCACACCCTGGCCCAGCCCGGTAGAGCCCAGCTTTTCGCGGGCAAACAGGCTGTCAAAGATGTCACTGCGGGCAATGCCATGGCTGTTTTCAACCATCAGCCCTACCTGTTCGAACAGGCGCTTCTTGCTGGATACGTCTACATCCGCCAGCACGTTTTGCTGCGGAAGAATCTTGCCAATCAAGCTCATGATTTACATTTGCCGGAAAAAACCGTCGGCCATTCTACGCCGAGTCGGCTGTTTGCAATAGGGCAGGATAAGACCTGCCTGGGCCGGATAAGTGCCGCTGGCCAACGCCGGATATCCGCTCGTACAGCGGCAGGCTGCGGGTACTGCCTGTATTGGCAAGCCGGCTATTCTGGTGCGTGGCACAGTTTGGTTCGGGGCCAAATGTGGGCATGCGCATTTTGCCCTGTTTGGTGCATGGTGCTGCATTGAAATCGGTGTGACAGGCAAAAAATAGTCTGGCTGCGGCAGGAAAACAAAAACGGGAGCCTGGTGGCTCCCGTGTTGTGCATCAATGTGCCTTACAGGGTGGCGTTGACCTGTTGGGTGTTAACCCGGTGTTCACCCTGTTTTTCCTTGAACTTCAATACCTGACGGTCCAGTTTATCCATCAGTGTGTCGATGGCGGCGTACATGTCGGCTTCTTCCGATTCGACATGAATGTCTTTGCCTGCCAGATGAACGTTGACCTCCGCTTTTTGTACCAGTTTATCAACCGACAGCGTCACGTTAACGCCAATGACATTATCTACGTGGCGGGTGATGCGTTCTAGTTTGCTCTCGATGTATTCGCGAATCGATGGGGTAACTTCGAGGTGTAGACCGGTAATTTTGAGGTTCATACCCTGACTCCTTCTGTTAACAGTGCGGTCGGGCTGGCCGCACCGGTGTTTTGGCACTTCTATAAGGCCTTGCGAAGGCTAACTGGCGGAATCTGCATAGCTTCACGATACTTGGCTACCGTACGTCTGGCAACCTGAATACCCTGTGCCGTGAGCTTATCGGCGATGGCGCTGTCCGATAGCGGTTTTTTGCCATCTTCGCCATCAATGATCTGGCGTATCAGCGCCTTGATGGCTGTGGCAGAGCACTCGCCGCCACTATCCGTTTCCAGGGCATTACCAAAGAAGTATTTCAGCTCGAACAAGCCCCTGCTGCATAGCAGGTACTTCTGGGTCGTGACCCTGGAAATGGTGGATTCATGCAAACCCAGCTCGTCTGCGATGTCTCGCAATATCAGCGGGCGCATGGCCACTTCACCGTGTTCAAAGAACGCTTGCTGCCTTTCAACTATAGATTCCGACACTTTCAGGATGGTGTCAAACCGTTGCTGAATGTTTTTTACCAGCCATCTGGCCTCTTGCAGTTGGCCCGAAAGGTTGTGGCTGTTGTCCCTTTGCTGCAGCATGTTTGCATACAGCTGATTTACTTGAAGTTTTGGCAGCGAGCCGCGATTGAGCTGGGCAACCCAGCGCCCGCCGCGCCGCACTACATGGATATCCGGCGCGACATAATGTGTCTCACCCTGGTCAAAACCACTGGTGGGCCTGGGTCGCAGCGTGGCAATAAGACTATGCGCGGCGCGTAACTCTGCTTCGCCCACGCCCAGGATTTTCTTCAGCCGGGTGTAGTCACGGCTACCCAGCAGCGCCAGGTGTTCGCCTGCCAGCTTGCGGGCCAGGGGGATCGATGGGGTGTGCGCGGGCAGGTTGGCCAGCTGTAACGCCAGAAACTCTCCCAGGTCGCGGCTGCCTATGCCCATGGGCTCAAATTGCATCATGAGCTTGCGCAGGGTTTCCAGCTCTTCGGCTTCGACATCCAGCTCCAGCGGCAGTTCGGCTGCTACGTCTTCCAGCGGTGTTTGCAGGTAGCCGTCGTCGTCCAGCTCGTCTATCAGCAAAGCCAGCAGGGCACTATCGCGGCGGCCTAGCTGGGTTTCCCGCATCTGTGCCGTGAGGTGTTCGCGCAGGGTGGGGCGGCAGGGGGCATTGAGAATGGGGTCGAATTCGTCGTCGCCATCGTGGCTGCCGCCTCCGCCACCACTACCCCAGTCCGTGAGCTCCATGCTGTCTTGCTGGCGGTCTTCGGCGGTATCGTTGCTGCTTTCCTGGGTGACGGGCGCATCACCTTCTGCTGGCGGGCTATCGCTACCGTCGCTACGCTCCAGTAGCGGGTTTTCCAGCAGGTAGCGCTCCAGTTCGCTGGATAAGTCCAGAGTGGACATTTGCAGCAGTTTGATGGACTGCTGCAGTTGCGGGGTCAGGGTAAGCTGCTGGCTGACTTTGAGCTGGAGGGTCTGTTTCATTTCGCTTACAGGTGGAAATGCTCGCCCAGGTAAACCTGGCGAACCTGTTCGTTATTGACCAGTTCGTCTGGCAAGCCGGAGGCCAGCACGCGGCCTTCGGAAATAATGTAGGCACGGTCGCAGATGCGCAGCGTTTCGCGCACATTGTGGTCAGTAATCAGCACCCCGATACCGCGCTCTTTCAGGAAAGAGATGATTTTCTGGATGTCGATCACGGCAATCGGGTCCACACCGGCAAAGGGCTCGTCCAGCAGAATGAAGCGCGGCTTGGTGGCCAGCACGCGGGCAATTTCCACACGGCGCCGCTCACCGCCAGACAGGGCCATGGCGTTGGTTTCGCGCAGGTGGCCGATGTTCAGGTCATCCAGCAGCAGTTGCAACTCATTATCCAGCGCCTCACCGGACAGACCGGCCACTTCCAGTACCGCCTGGATGTTTTCCTCTACCGTCATCTTGCGGAAGATGGATGCCTCTTGCGGCAGATAACCCAGGCCTAGCCGCGCACGTTTGTGGATGGGCAAGTGGGTGATGACTTCGCCATTGAGCGTGATTTCACCGGCTTCGGCGGCGACCAGCCCGACCACCATGTAAAAGCTGGTGGTCTTGCCGGCACCGTTCGGGCCGAGCAAGCCGATGACCTCGCCACTAGCGATATCCATGGAAACATCCCGTACCACGGTCCGTTTCTTGAAGGTTTTTTTCAGGTGCTGGATGCTTAGCCGGCTTTGGCTCATGGTTTTTCCTGCGGCTGGAGGATGATGGTGACGCGGCCGGTGGTGTTGCTGCCGCCCTGGCCTTTCACCTGGTAAATCTCGGTGGCGGTGTTGTAGGTGATCTGTTCGCCGGTGACCACGTCTTTACCGCGCTTGACTTGCGCTTTGCCGCTCAGTACCACGGTATTGCTGGCCGAGTCGTAGTCTACACGGCTGGCCTGACCGTCTATGTATTCAGCCTGGCCGTCCAGTTTCTGGCGGAAGTACACCGGGCTGCCGGTGGCTTGCAGTTTCTGGCGGCGGTTGGCGTCTTGCGTGGCAACGGTTTTTTGTGCGCGCAGGCTCAGGGTACCCTGGGTGATGATGACATTGCCCTCAAACACGTTGATACCCTGTTTTTGGTCCAGCGATGCGCTGTCGGCATTCACTTCGATAGGTTTGCTGCTGTCGGCTTTTTCGGCGAATGCAGGGGTGCAGACGGTACCGAGTGCCAGCGCAAGCATCAGGCTATGGCGCATAGGAAATCCTTACTCGAGATAGCAGTTTCAGCTGCCCCGCGGGGTGATTGTAATGGAAGCCGATAGCGTTGATACGCGACTGGCCATCGTCAATGGTTACCGGGGCCTGGTTGCTGAGAATGCCACTCTGGCTGTTTACCCGTAGCGAGGGGGTTTGCAGATGAATGGCGGCTTGCTGGCCCATGGGCTGGCGCAGCATGTCGACGTGGCCTTCAAACAGCCCGATACCGGTACTGCGGGCGTAGCGGCCCTGGTCGGCACGCAGGGTGTAGTCCAGCTGGCCGTTGCGGTATTGCTTTACATCGGGCTGCTGCATGTAGACCTGTTCGGTTTGTGGCAGCTTCCACATTTTGCTGGCGTGCAGGCGTTGCAGTGGCTGACCTTGTTCGTCGAAACGGGTGGCCTGCAGCTTGTCGATCGTGTACTCGGGCTGGGTCGGGTCGAGTTTATGCTGCGCTGGCGTGCGCCATTGCGTCAGCACGTTCAGCCAGAACGATAGCAGGCCCATGGCCAGCATCAGCCCGATGGGGAACAGTCGTGCCGCGCGGTTCATTCTAGGTAGCTGGCCATGACACGGTCAAAGTTGCCCTGGGCTTGCATGATGAGCTCGCACAGCTCGCGTACGGCACCACGCCCACCGCGGTTACCTGTCACAAAGTGGGCGTGCTGGCGCACAAAGCTTGGCGCATCCGGTACCGCTACGGCCAACCCCACACGGCTCATCACCGGCAGGTCGATGACATCGTCGCCAATATAGGCGCAGTCTTCTGCAGCAATACCGGTTTTGGCCAGCAGGTCGGCAAAGGCGGTGCGCTTGTCGTGCACGCCTTCGTAGTAGTGGTCTATGCCCAGGCCGCGTACACGGTGCGCCACGCTAGGTGCGGCGCGGCCGGTGATGATGGCCAGCTGTACGCCGGTGGCTTGCAGCATTTTCAGGCCGTGGCCGTCCAGGGTGTTGAAGGCTTTGAACTCTTCGCCGCTGGCGGTAATGAAGATGCGGCCATCGGTCAGCACGCCGTCTACGTCCAGGATCAGCAGGCGGGTTCGTTTGGCCAGGTCGGTCATTTTTTGCATGGGGGTCCTTACACCACGCCTGCTTTGAGCAGGTCGTGCATATTGAGCGCGCCAATCAGGGCGCCGTTGCCATCTACCACCAGCAGGCCGTTGATCTTGCGCAGTTCCATCTCTTTGGCGGCTTCGGCGGCTAGCAGGTTGGCCGCAATGGTGCGCGGCTGGCGGCCCATGACGTCATCGATCGTGAGGCCCGCCAAGTCTAGCGACCGGTCCAGCGTACGCCGCAAGTCGCCATCGGTAAAGATGCCTGCCAGGTGGCCGTCGGCATCCAGCACGGCGGTCATACCCAGGCCTTTGCGGGTCATTTCCAGCAGGGCGTCTTTTAGCGATGCGCCGCTGCGTACCACCGGCAGGGCGTCGCCACTGTGCATGACATCGCTGATGTGTACCAGCAGGCGGCGGCCCAGGCTGCCGCCGGGGTGCGACAGGGCAAAGTCTTCCGGTTTGAAATCACGCGCATCCAGCAGGGTCACCGCCAGGGCATCGCCCATGGCCAGCGCTGCCGTAGTGCTGGTGGTGGGGGCCAGACCCAGGGTGCAGGCCTCTTTTTCTACCGACACGTCCAGGTGCACATTGGCCTCTTGCGCCAGGGTGGACTGCGGGCGACCGGTCATGGCGATAATGGCAATGCCCTTGCGCTTGAGCGCGGGCAGCAGGGCGATGATTTCGTCGCTTTCGCCCGAGTTGGACAGCGCCAGAATCACGTCACGCGTGGTGACCATGCCCAGGTCGCCGTGCGCAGCTTCTGCCGGATGCATGAAGAACGACGGCGTGCCGGTGCTGGCCAGCGTGGCAGCAATCTTGCGGCCAACGTGGCCCGATTTACCGATACCGGTGACAATGACGCGGCCCTGGCAGGCCAGTATCAGGCTGACCGCGGCCAGAAAAGCGTCGTCCAGGCGCTGTGCCATGCTGTGGATGGCATCCGCTTCGATGTGTAGCACCTCGCGCGCCAGCGCCAGCTGCTGTTGTTTTTGCTCAATATCCATAGTCACCAATTATATCAGCTTATAATCGTTCGACCTTACCTGGCGGGTGCAAGTTTTGCTTGGCCTGTTTTTTGTCGCGAGGAGCACTCCCCCACGATGCATTCCCTGTTTCCCATAGTAGTGGTGTTGCTGGTGGCCGTTTTGGCTGTGACCGCCTGCCGTAGCCTGCGTGTACCGCCCATGCTGGGCTATCTGGTGGTGGGCTTCCTGGCCGGCCCCGGTGTGATGCACCTGATACCGGAAGGCCCCGAGACCGAGTTTCTGGGCGAAATCGGCATTGTCTTCATGATGTTCTCCATCGGGCTGGAGTTTTCGCTGGCCAAGCTCAAGGCCATGAAGCATCTGGTGTTCGGCGTGGGGCTGGCGCAGGTGGTGGTGACGCTGCTGCTGATTACGGGTGCCGTGGGTTGGCTTACCGGCAGTACGCTGGCGGGTTTTGCCATTGGCGCCGCCCTCACCATGTCGTCTACCGCCATTGTCAGCAAGCTGCTGGCCGAGCGGCTGGAGCTGGCGCAGCCGCATGGCCAGCTGGCCATGGGTACGCTGCTGTTCCAGGATATTGCCGTGGTGCCGTTGCTGATCCTGCTGCCGGCCTTTGCGGCCAACTCTAGCCATCTGGCTGTCGACCTGGGTATGGCGGCGGTGAAAGTGGTGCTGGTACTGAGCCTGCTGCTGGTGTTTGGTCAGCGCCTGATGCGGCCGTGGTTTCACCTGGTCGCGCGCCAGCGCTCCAGCGAACTGTTCATGATCAATGTACTGCTCATTACCCTGGGGGTGGCGTTTATCACCCAGCAGGCCGGCCTGTCGCTGGCACTGGGGGCGTTTGTGGCGGGTATGCTGATTTCGGAAACCGAATACCGTTTTCAGGTAGAGGAAGACATCAAGCCTTTCCGCGACATTCTGCTCGGCTTCTTCTTTATTACGGTGGGCATGCGGCTGGATGTGGGCGTGCTGTTCCAGCAGTCTGGTGCCGTGCTGTTGATGCTGGTGTTGCTGCTGCCAGTCAAATTGCTGGTGGTATTTGGTGTAGCGCGGGCCTTGGGTCACCGCGCCAACGATGCGTTCAAGGCTGGCCTGGCGCTGGCGCAGGGCGGCGAGTTCGGTTTTGTATTGCTGTCGCTGTCCGGCAGCCTCAAGCTGCTGGAGCCGGCTACCGAGCAGGCGGCGATCGCCGGTATTTTGCTGTCCATGCTGGTGGCGCCGTTCCTGATCCAGTACGCCGACCGTATCAGCAAACGCCTGATCAAGCAGGACTGGGCGCTGATGTCGGTAGACCTGCACCAGATCCTGGTGCAGACCATGAGCAAGAACGAGCACGTGATCATTTGCGGCTACGGCCGTAGCGGCCAGTACCTGGCCCGATTGCTGGAAAGCGAAGACATTTCCTTTTTTGCGCTGGATCTGGACCCGGAGCGCGTGCGCGAGGCGGGCGAGGCGGGCGACCCGGTGGTGTTTGGCGATGCCGCCAAACGCGAGGTGCTGACGGCGGCGGGTGCGCTGCGCGCCAAGGCGGTGGTGATTACTTTTGCCGACACCCATGCTTCCGAGCGCATTATTGATGTGGTGCGCCAGCTGCGCAGCGACTTGCCGGTGATCGTGCGCACTATCGACGACACCGATATCGAGCAGCTGCGCCAGGCCGGTGCCGACGAAGTGGTATCCGAGGTGATGGAAGGCAGCCTGATGCTGGCCTCGCACGCCCTGGTGGTGCTGGGCGTGCCGCTGGGCCGCGTGCTGCGCCGTATCCGCACCGTGCGTGAAGAGCGCTACAACCTGTTCAAGGGTTTCTTCCGCGGTGCCAGTGACGAAGTGGATGGTATCGATGATAGCCAGATGTCGCGCCTGCATAGCGTGCAGCTGGTCAGCGGTGCGCACGCTATCGGCTCGCCGCTGGGGGCCATCAAGCTGCCCGACAGCCAGGTAGAAGTCAAAGCGATACGCCGTGGCCATACACGCTATACCGAGCTGACGCCGGATTTCGAGCTATGCGAGGGCGATGTACTGGTACTACTGGCCCGGCCGGAGCAACTGCTGTTGGCGGAGACCTTGTTGCTGCAGGGCTGATAGTCGGCCTGTGTGGCCGTATTGAAACGAAAAAGGTTGGCCGAAGTTGTGTGCGGCCAACCTTTTTGCAGGCGGGCAAGATTGTGCACGGGCTGGTTGACTGTCTGGCCAAGCCGGGCAGCGCGACCGGGGGAGCCAGCTGTTGGGCTGTTTGCAAAACAAGGCCTGTTTGCGTGGCAAACAGGCCTTGTCACGACTGGCCAAGGTTGGCCGCACGATGGGCGGCCAGGCTGTTGGTTGTGGGCTAGGCGCTTACTTCTTAGTGCCCGGCAGGATGGTGGTGATCTGCTTGGTCAGCTCTTTTTTCAGCGCCTGCTGTTTTTCGCCTTCGGTTTTCTTGCCTTTGACCATGGCGTTGAAGTCCAGCGAGTAGGTGGGCTTGTTGATCTGGCCAGTAATCTTCAGCGGTACGTTAATGCCGTTCAGCTGCTTGAAGGCCTGCGGGTTGGCGCGCACATTCAGCGTGTAGTCCACAATACTCTGCGTCAGGTCGAACTTGCCGCCGCCTTTCACATTCACCAGTGACGATGCCAGGTTCAGGTCCTGGTTGCGGGCAATGCCGTTGTCCAGCTCGAAGCCGGCTGACAGGGCCGAGAAGGTGGTTTTCTGGTCGGCCTGCGCCACCATGGTGTTGTTGTTCCAGTCTTTCAGCTCGCCCGGCAGGTCGCGCAGGGCCGATACCAGGTCAATGCCGGTGAGCGCGCCTTTCTCCAGCCGTACCGCCACTTTGCCGCTCAGCGTATTGCGTAGCGCCGCCAGCGAGTTGCCGTGCGCGTTCAGCTGTACCCAGCCGTTGCTGGCGCCTTCCACGCGGTTAAAGTCGAACAGGTCCAGCATCAGCGGTTTGATCTGCATGCCGATCAGCTGCTGCGACAGCTCCACGCGTGGCTCTTTGTCACGCAGTAGCTTCAGGCTGCCTTTGAGCTTGCCGTCGTAGATCTCGGCGCCCAGCTGGTCCAGCGAAATGCTTTCCGGCCGCGCCTTGATATCGGCGGTAATGCCTTTGATGCGGAAGCGACCCATGGCCAGCTCACCCACCGACAGCTTGCCGTCTACGTTCAGGAAATCCATCCAGTCCAGGCGGAAGGGCGTACCGTTCTGGAACAGTGCTACCGCTTTTTCGGCCTGGTTTTCTGGCAGATAGCGGTTCAGGTCCAGCTTGCCTATCGTGAGCGTGGCTTCGTGGCGCGGCTGCAAGAAGCCGTACTGCGTGGCGGTGGCCGCCAGCGCGGCACCGTCCAGCTGGCCGGCGACGCGCAGGTTCAGCCTGCTTTCCGCCAGGTCGCCATCCAGCGCGCCTTGTAGCGAGGCTTGTAGCTGGCCGCGTGGCAGCACCGGGGTTTTCAGGTGGGCGGTCAGTGCCAGCGGCTCCAGACGCAGCTGGTGGTAGGCCGCCAGGCTGAGCGGTGCGCGCAGGTTCATATTGATGGCGTGGCCGCCTACCGACCAGGCAAAGTTGCCCAGCATCTGGTCGGCAAATGCGCCTTCGCGGTTTAGCTTGATTTCAGCCAGCTGGCTGGAAAAACGGTACTGCGTACGGGCGTAATTCACCGAGCCGGTAATGGCCGCAGCCGGGGTGGACAGCTCGGTCAGGCTGGCACTGACTTGCGGCAGGCGTGCTTCGGCGTGGCCTTTGGGCAGCGAGGTGTCCAGCGTCAGCTTGATGTCTTCGCCGCTGGCCAGTAGGGTGCCAAAGTTCAGCTTCAGGCGGCCTTCGGCACTGAGTCGCACCTCGCCCAGCTTGTCGGTACTGCTGATGGCCAGCGCGTCCAGCTGGTCGATGCTGACCTGGTCATCCTGGCGGGTAAACGGTGCTTTGACGGCGACGCTCACCACGTGGGTGTCGCTGACGATACGGCCACCGAACGACAGCCGTGCGTCAGACTTCAAGCCTTCTATGTCCAGGCTGCCTTCTTCCAGGCGGCTCAGGCGGCCATTCACACGGTCGGACAGCGTCATGCTGGTGCCGCGCAGGGTCATGGTGTCCAGGTCCAGCTTGAATTTGCTGGTTTTGCGGCGGCGCAGCAGGTCGGCAAAGTTCATGTTGCCATCGCTGTTACGCACCAGGTCCATGCGGGTGTCGTGCAGCGACAGGTGGGTGATTTCCAGCTCGCCAAACAGCAGGGGTAGCCAGGCCAGGCGGGCTTCTACTTCGCCGATACGCGCAAAAGATGCCTTGCTGCCGGGCTCGCTCACTTCCAGGCCGCCAATGGCCAGGCCCGGCGAGGGAAACAGCATGGGGGAAATCTTGCCGTTGATGGTAACGGTGCGTTGCGTGTCGGCTAGCGAGTTTTGCAGGTTGTTGCGTACGCTTTGGCTATCGAAACGCAAGAAAAACAGGATCAGCCCGATGGCCAGCAGCGAAACCAGGGCAACGAGACTATAGACAGCGGTTTTGAGCCATAGCCGGCCAGAGTTCCATTTCATGGGCATTGGGTCTGCGGCGTGATTGATAAGGCAGGATGGAGCGGGTGAAGGGAATCGAACCCTCGTCGTAAGCTTGGGAAGCTTCTGCTCTACCATTGAGCTACACCCGCACTCAGGTGAAGCGCGAGTATACGCATAGCCGCGGGGCTAGGCAAGGCTGCGGCTGACGCAAAAGCGGTGGTATGGTATTTTATGTACTGTATTTCGTATACAAAACCGCCAGGCAGGCTGTGCCGCTGGCGGTTCTGGCTTTTTAGGGCCAGTGCGTTCCGCCCGCCTGCGTGTTCACCGTAGCCAACCTGGCTGCCCGGTGGCCCGCACTCAGGGCCAGCCTACCCGGCTGCTGCAGGACCTTGCACGTGCTACCCGCCGCGGCAAGACCGGCAACGAGCGTGTGAATCGCCATGGTGCTTACCGGCAGCATGGCGCTTGCGTGGGGTGCTTACCGGCAGCCCTGTTTCGTTACCGTTTGGAAGTGAAGTCTGTATGTCTCGATCTCAATGGGGCTCTCGCCTCGGTTTTATCCTTGCTGCGGCGGGTTCCGCCATCGGCCTGGGGGCCATCTGGAAGTTTCCGTATGTTGCCGCGACCAACGGTGGTGGTGCGTTCCTGTTTATCTATTTGCTGATCTGCATGACCGTGGGCCTGGCGCTGATGCTGGGTGAAATGGCACTGGGCCGTGCGGCCAACAGCAATGCCGTGGGCAGCTTTCGCCAGCTGGGCGGCCGCGCCTGGCCATGGGTGGGCTTTACCGGCGTGCTGGTTTGCTTCCTGATTTACTCTTTCTATAGTGTGGTCGGTGGCTGGACCATCGCCTATATCGGCAAGTCGCTAGGCGGCAGCATCCTGACCAGTGATGCCAAGGTGCTGGGCGATACCTTCAACGGCTTTATTACCGACCCGGTGCAGCCGCTGATCTACCACGGCCTGTTTGCCGGCCTGACGCTGCCCCCCCTGCTGGGCGGCGTGCAAAAGGGCATCGAGAACCTGTCCAAGTTTCTGATGCCGGCGCTGTTTGTGCTGATGCTGGTGCTGATCGTGCGTGGCCTGACGCTACCTGGCGCCATGGAAGGCCTGCTGTATTTCCTGACCCCCGATTTTGGCAAAGTCACCGGCACCATGCTGGTGGACGCGATGGGCCTGGCCTTTTTCTCGCTGTCGCTGGGTATGGGCGTGATGATTACCTATGGCTCTTACGTTGGCCGCGATACCCCGCTGCTGGGCTCGTCGCTGTGGGTGATCGCCCTGACCGTGATGACCTGCTTCCTGGCCGGCCTGATGGTGCTGCCTGCGGTGTTCGCCTTTGGCTTCGACCCGTCCGCCGGCCCTGGTCTTACCTTTATCACCATGCCGGCGGTGTTTGCCCAGATGGCCGGTGGCCAGCTGTTTGCCGTGCTGTTCTTTTGCCTGCTGCTGGTGGCGGCGCTGACCTCGTCGGTATCGCTGCTGGAGGTAGTGGTGAGCGCGGTGATGGACGAGTTCAAGCTGCCACGCCGCCGTGCCGCGCTGCTGGTATCGGCGGGCGTGTTCTTGCTGGGTATTCCGGCGTCGCTGTCGCTGGGTATCTGGCGCGAGTACACCGTGTTCGGCAAAGGTATTTTCGACTTGCTGGACTACATCACATCCAACCTGCTGATGCCGCTGGGCGAGGTGCTGCTGGCGGTGTTTGTGGGCTGGCGAGTATGGCCCGTGGTGCAGGGCCAGCTGGCACCGGGCGGGCGTAACCCGCTGTGGCTGCGTGCCATGCGCGGCTTTTGCCGCTACGTGGCACCCGTGTTGATTCTGGGCATTCTGGTACACAATCTGTAATGCACACCTAAACGGCGTTACCCTGCGGGGTACGCCGTTTTTCATGATAAGGAGCATGGCGCATGACCAAACTGTTGATTCTTTACACCGGTGGCACCATCGGCATGGCGCCCACCCCCGCTGGCCTGGCCCCCGTGCCGGGCTACCTGCCAGCCCAGCTGCAGCGCCTGGCGCGCGAGGGCGTGAGCTGGGATGTGGTGGAATACCCGCAGCTGATCGACTCGTCTGCCATTACCGTGGCCGACTGGCAAAAGCTGGTGGCTGACCTGGCCGCCGCCTACGAGCGCTACGACGGCTTTGTGGTGATTCACGGTACCGACACCATGGCCTATACCGCTAGCGTGCTGGCCTTTGCGCTGGAAAACCTGGCCAAACCGGTGATTGTGACCGGCTCGCAGCTGCCACTGGGCCACCCGCGCAGCGATGGCTGGGGCAACCTGGCCGATGCCATCGAGGCCGCTTGCCAGCCGGCGCTGCACGAGGTGGCCATCGCCTTTAACCGCCTGCTGCTGCGCGGCTGCCGTGCGCGCAAGGTGGACGCCGCCAGCTTTACCGGCTTTGATAGCCCGAACGCCGCGCCGCTGGCCCGCTTTGGTATTCACGCCGGCTGGGACACCGCACAGTGGCGCCGTGGCAGTGGCGCCTTCCGCGCCGTGCTGCCGCAGCCGGCCAGCATCCGCAGCGGCTTCTTGCTGCCAGGCAGCATGGCCGGCGACTTTGGCCGCTGGTTGGCCGCAGACACCCCGCAGGCGGCTATCCTGCACAGCTACGGCAACGGCAACACGCCGGACGACGCCGCGCTGCTGGACGGCGTGCGCGTGGCCAGTGAGCGTGGCTGCCTGGTGGTGAACCTGACGCAGTGCGGCAAAGGCGCGGTAGAAGTGGGCGCCTACGCGGCCAGCCAGCCGCTGGCGCAGGCCGGCGCGCTAGCCGGCGGCGACATGACGCCGGAGGCGGCCAACGCCAAGCTGCTTTACCTCCTGTCACAAGGGCTTGGTGCAGCCGAGTTACGCCAAGCCTGGGCTGCGAATCTGCGCGGTGAAGTCTCGCTGGCTGATTAAAAAACAGGCAGCGCCGAAAAAGCATTGTACGTCATGGGTTTAGGGCATCTGTCCACAACCACCCCACAGCACTTTCCCGTACCGGCGTGCATAAAGCGCGGCGGGTGATTAAAAAATAGTCAGCCGCGTTTTGTGCCTGCCGTATCAAGCACTTGCCCTGCTTTTCCACAGCCCGCCCACACCCTTGCTCCCACTGGGTGTGGGCGTTTTGCTTTAGTGCCTGCCTGGGCTGTGTCGGGCTGGCTGTGAATAGCCAAGGCAGGCCCCGCTGTGCAGGTATTGCTTAAAAAATAAGCTGTTTGTGTTTTGTTTCGATAAATCATCAGTTTGTCGCACTTTTCCACAGCCCGCCCACACCCTTGCTCCCACAGGATGTGGGCGTTTTTACGCATACTGTGGATAGCCGGGCCCGTTGTGCCGCCCTGTGCTGCAGGCGGGTAACAGGGCAGGGCGGTTGCCGCGTATAATAGGCGGCATATGTCAGACGTTTGCCCCCCTGTACGCATTGCCATTGTCGGGCCCGAATCCTGCGGTAAAAGCACCTTGGCTGCCCAGCTGGCCAGCCGGCTGCAGCAGCATGGCGTGGCGGCGGTGGCAGTGGCAGAGTACGCCCGTGCCTACTATGCCCACCGGCCTTACCAGCCCAGCGCAGCCGATATCCTGGCCATTGCCCGCGGGCAGCTGGCTGCCGAGCAGGCCGCCTGCGACGCCGGCGCCAGTGTATTGCTGTGCGATACCACGGTGCTAACCTGCCGTATCTGGGCCGAGGTCGCCTTTGGCCAGGCCGAGCCGGCACTGCTGGCCATCAACCAGCCGCACCGCTATACGCAGACGCTGCTGACCGCCCCCGACCTGCCATGGCAGCCGGACCCGCTACGCAGCCACCCCGATAGCCGCGACTGGCTGTTTGGCCTGTACCGCGATGCCTTGCAGGCGGCCGGTGTGCCGTATCAGCTGGTAGCAGGGCAGGGGGCGCAGCGCCAGGCGGCGGCGTGGGCAGCGCTGCGGCGCGTACTGCCGCAGCTGCCTGTTTTTTAGGCAGGTGTGGCTTTCGCCTTACGGTTCAGCCAGTTAGGCTGTTTGTCCACAGCCGGTGCACAAGGCTGTCCCGCAGCGGTGTGGAAAGTAAAATCGGGCTGATGAAAAAATAGTCAGCCAGGAAATGGCAAGAACAAACAAAGGCTTGTGGCGCTTGTCCACAGCCGGCACACAGCCCTGTCAAAAGGCGGTGTGTACAACCCCTGTGAACAGAACCATGAACGAAATCTACGAACTGAGCGGCGACTACATCCCGCTGTGCGACCTGTTGAAAACCTGCGGTGTGTGCGACACCGGCGGTATGGCCAAACACTTTATTGCCGAGGGCAATGTGCTGGTAGACGGCCAGGTAGAGCTGCGCAAGACCAACAAGATCCGCGTAGGCCAGCTGGTGTCCGGCGACGGCTTTACCATCAAGGTGGTAGCGGCAGCGTGAGTACCCTGCAAGCCATCGGCCCCGAAGCGTTCGACGACGACTTCGACCCGCAGCCAGAGCCCCCCGAAGCGCCGGACGACTACGCCTGCTGCCACAGTGGCTGCCAGCCCTGCGTCTGGGATATGTATGATTCTGCGGTGAGTGAATACCGCCAGAAGCTGGCCGCCTGGCAGCTGCGCGAAACCGCACGCCAGGCCCGCGCGGCAAATAAAGGCCCTGATGAACAGCATTGACCTGCACTTTCATTCCACCGCGTCCGATGGCGGGCTGCCACCGGCCGAGGTGATACGCCGTGCCGCCGAGCGCGGCGCCACCTTGCTGGCGCTAACCGACCACGACTGCACCGCCGGCCTGGCCGAGGCCGCCGCCACCGCTGCCGCCTGCGGTGTGCCCTTTCTGAACGGGGTCGAGGTATCGGTGAGCTGGCAGCAGCGCCATACCGTGCACATTGTTGGCCTGGGTATTGATGCGGCCAACCCGGTGCTGCAAGCCGGGCTGAAGTCCATCCGAGATGGCCGCGTAGAGCGTGCACGCCAGATGTCCGCCTCGCTGGAGAAAGCCGGCATCCACGGCGCCTTCGACGGCGCCATGCGCTTTGCCGGCAACCCGGAAATGGTTGGCCGCACCCACTTTGCCCGCTTCCTGGTGCAAAGCGGCGAGGTAAAAGATGTCAAAACCGTGTTCCGCAAATACCTCACCGCCGGTAAACCAGGCTACGTACCGCATGAGTGGGCTAGCCTGGAAGACGCGGTGGCGTGGATACGCGCCGCCGGCGGCATGGCGGTGATCGCCCACCCGGGGCGCTACGATATGGGGCGCACGCTGATCGAGCGGCTGATACTGGATTTCAAGGCCGCTGGCGGTGAAGCCATCGAAATTGCCAGCGGTAGCCACAGCCTGGACGACATGATCAAGTTCGCCCTGCACGCCCAGCGCCATGAGCTGTACGCTAGCGCTGGCAGCGATTTTCACGCGCCAGGCGAAGGCGGGCGCGACGTAGGCAGCACCCAGCCGCTGCCCCCTATCTGCCAGCCGGTCTGGCTACCGTTGGCCGCGCGCATCCAGCAGCCTGCGGCCAACCCCGCGGCCAACCTAGCGAGCTAATGCCATGTCCCAGTTCTTTGTGATTCACCCGGAAAACCCGCAGGCACGGCTGATACGCGAAGCCGCCAAAATCATCCGTGACGGCGGCGTGGTGGCATACCCCACCGACTCCTGTTACGCGCTGGGCTGCCACCTGGGCGACAAGAAAGCCATGGAGCGCCTGCTGGCTATCCGCCAGATCGACCTCAAGCACCACCTGACGCTGGTGTGCGCCGACTTGTCGTCGCTGGCGGCGTATGCCCGCGTGGATAACGCACAGTTTCGCCTGCTGAAGGCCGCCACGCCGGGCAGCTTCACCTTTATTCTGGAAGCCAGCCGCGATGTGCCAAAGCGCACACTGCACCCCAAACGCGCCACCATCGGCCTGCGCGTGCCGGAAAACGCCGTGGCGCTGGCGCTGCTGGAAGAGCTGGGCGAGCCCATTTTGTCCTGTACCCTGCAGCTGCCGGGTGACGACGCACCGCTCACCGACCCTTACGAAATCCGCGAGCGGCTGGAACATCTGGTCGAGCTGGTGATCGATGGAGGCTGGTGTGGCACCGAGCCCACCACCGTCATCGACATGACCGACGGCGTGGCGCTGATTCGCCAGGGCAAGGGTGACCCCGCGCGCCTGGGCCTGTAAACCTGCAAGGACCGCATCTTGGAAGAACTCAACCTGATCCAGAAGATTTCCGTATACGCACTGCCGGTGTTGTTTGCCATTACCCTGCACGAAGCCGCGCACGCCTACGTGGCCAAGTACTGGGGCGACAGCACCGCCTACAATCTGGGCCGTGTGTCGCTGAACCCGCTGCGCCATATCGACCTGGTGGGCACCATCCTGCTGCCGCTGATGTGCCTGGCCGTGGGCGGTTTCCTGTTTGGCTGGGCCAAGCCGGTACCGGTACGCTTTGGCAATTTGCGTAATGTACGTACCGGCATGCGCTGGGTTGCCGCAGCCGGCCCGCTGGCCAACTTTGCCATGGCGGTACTGTGGGTGCTGCTCTTCAAGCTGGCCGTGGTGATGAACAACAGCTACAGCGAGCCGCTGGCGCTGATGAGCCAGGCCGGTATCGGCATTAATGTGGTGCTGATGGTGCTGAACCTGATGCCGCTACTGCCGCTGGATGGTGGCCGTATCGTGGAAAGCCTGCTGCCGCCTGGCCTGGCGTACCAGTATTCCCGGCTGGAGCCGTACGGTATGTGGGTTCTGCTGGCGCTGGTATTGACCGGCCTGCTGTCGCCCATCCTGAGTCCGTTTATCGAAATCGTACTGAACCTGCTCTACCTGCTGGTAAGAGCCTGACCTTTTTCTGAAAGCCATACATGTTTGCCAACCGTATTCTTTCCGGCATGCGCCCCACCGGCAGCCTGCACCTGGGCCACTACCACGGCGTGATCAAGAACTGGGTAGAGCTGCAGCACAGCCACGAATGCTTCTTCATGGTGGCCGACTGGCACGCGCTGACCACCAACTTTGACGATGTGTCCATCATCGGTAAATCCATCAACGAGATGGTGATCGACTGGCTGGCCTCCGGCGTAGACCCGGAAAAATCCACCATCTTCGTGCAGTCCAAGGTGCCACAGCACGCCGAGCTGCACCTGGCGCTGTCCATGGTCACGCCGCTGGGCTGGCTGGAACGCGTGCCCACCTACAAAGACCAGATGGACAAGCTCAGCCACAAAGACCTCACCACCTACGGCTTCCTGGGCTACCCGCTGCTGCAAGCTGCCGACATCCTGGTGTACAAAGCCGGCCTGGTACCGGTGGGTGAAGACCAGGTGCCGCACATCGAACTGACCCGTGAAGTAGCGCGCCGCTTCAACCACATGTTTGGCCGCGAGCCGAACTTTGAAGAGCTGGCCAAGGCCGCGGTGAAGAAAATCGGCAAGGCCGGCAAGCAGTTCGAGCAGCTGCGTACCGCCTACCTGCAGGACGGCAACGCCGAGTCGCTGGAAAAAGCGCGCGAGATTCTGGCGCAAAGCCAGAACCTGGGCGGCGCCGACCGCGAGCGCCTGCTGGGCTGGCTGGAAAACAAGGGCAAGATCATTCTGCCGGAGTGCGAGGCCAAGCTGACCGCCGCCTCCAAAATGCCGGGCCTAGACGGGCAGAAGATGTCCAAGTCCTACGGCAATACCATCACCATGCGCGAAGCGCCGGAGGCGGTCACCAAGAAAATCCGCGGCATGCCCACCGACCCCGCACGCGTGCGCCGCACCGACGCCGGCAACCCGAGCCGTTGCCCGGTATGGCAGCTGCACGAGGTGTACAGCGACGGCGCCACCAAGGAATGGGTGAAGGCGGGCTGTACCAGCGCCGGCATCGGCTGCCTGGACTGCAAGCAGCCGGTGATCGACGCCGTAGTGCGCGAGCAGCAGCCCATGTTCGAGCGCGCCGAGAAATACCTGAGCAACCCCAAGCTGGTGCAGGAGATTCTGGCCGAGGGCAACGCGAAGGCCGAGCAAGTGGCGCGCGCCACCATGAACGACGTGCGCCAGGCCATGGGGCTGGGCTACTGATAGCGTAAACGGTATGGCCCGTAAAAAAGGTTGGCCGCAGTACATGCGGCCAACCTTTTTTTGTGCCCTGTGCGTTTTGTTGCCCCGGCTACGCCGCTGCCATCACGGCGTGAGTGGCGCCTAGTGCGTTTGCGCAAGCAGATGCGGTGCCAGCAAGCTGTCCCAGCTGTGCAGTATCTGCCGGTACTCGTCGGCGCAGCCCTCGGCGCGCTCGGCCGGTAGCTGGCCACTGACAATCATGTCGTCAAATGCATCGGGCTGTGCCCCGTATAGCCAGCACATCACGTTATAAAAGCGCTGCTCATCCAGGGCGTGGCTGTCGGCCATGGCTTCCATGTCGTACTCGCCGCTGGCGTTCAGCTGAAACCAGGTTGCCACATGGCCGATCTGCGCCACGCTGTTGGCAAACACCTGCTCGCTGTCCGTATCCGGCTCGCCCAGCAGGGATACCACGGCCAGTTGGTCGGCTACGTCCTCTTCACGCCCGGTGGCCGGTAATGCCAGCTCATGGATCAGCGCGTGTCCCAGCTCGTGCATGAACACAAAACTGAGTACCCCTTCCAGATACGCATCCTGCTCTGCCGTTGGCAGCTTTTGCGCCACCGCCTGCTGCTGTAGCTCCACAATCAGCTCGTAGCACAACGTAATGCTATGCGACTCCGGGTCGAAAAAGGCGTTGCTGACACCGCACTCCGCGGTGGCGACATCGATATCACGCGGCAGGCGAAATTGCGTATTCAGACTGTGCACCACCTCATCCAGCCAGCGCGCTTGTTTGGCCTGCTTATACAAGTCGCGCAGCGTTGCGGTCTGGGGGGGCAGGTAAACCGCTACAAACCGCCCGTACGCCGGTAGCTGGGTACGTGGGGCAGACGCCTGCGTGGCGGCCGCATTGGCATCGGGCTGGCTGCAGCCGGGCAGGGTAGCCAGCAGGGCAGCAGCGAGCAGAAGCGTGGCTAGGCGAGTCATGGTGAACCTGGCGTACAATGGTGGTCTGGCCAGTATAGGGGCGCCCCGCCACGCCTCTGATTGTTCAATAAATGCATATTGCCTGCCGGCCAGACCGCCTGCGGCAGGTAAGAGACACCAT
>JAIXTB010000093.1 GCA_027484385.1 Neisseriaceae bacterium
GCGCGCCGCGCGCCGTGCCGGCCTGGCTTCCCGGGTGCTGCGCCGCCCATTGAACCAGCTGCCTGCCGTGCTGTTGCCTGCCGTGCTGATACTGAAAAATGATCAGGCCTGCTTGCTGAGGGAAGTCAGCAGTGACGGGAAATTTCATATTAGCCCTGGCGAGCTGCCAGAGTCGATACAGGTACTGACGCTGGAAGAGCTGCAAGCGATTTACACCGGGCTGACCATTGTGGTGAAGCCGCGTTTCCGTTTCGAAAAACGGGTGCCCGAGCTGCAAAAAGCCCGCAGTGAACACTGGTTCTGGCATGCCGTTTTACAAGGCCGCCCCCTCTATCGCGATGCGCTGATCGCTGCTTTTTTCGTCAATTTCTTTGCCCTCGCTTTCCCGCTGTTTTCCATGAATGTGTACGACCGCGTGGTACCGAATATGGCGTTCGATACGCTATGGGTGCTGGCCGCGGGGGTAGTACTCATGCTGGTCTTCGATTTTGTGCTGAAGCTCACACGGGGTTATCTGATTGATCTGGCCAGCAAGCGGGTGGATGTCATGCTATCGGCCCTCATCATGGAGCGTGTACTGGGCATCCGCATGGAGGCCCGGCCAGCCTCTGTAGGCGCTTTTGCGGCCAACCTGCGTGCATTCGAATCACTGCGTGATTTTATTGCCTCGGCCACCATTACTACGCTGGTCGATGTGCCATTTGCTTTGCTGTTCCTGTTTGTGATGCTGTGGATTTCCCCCTGGATGGTGCTGCCACCCGTTATCGCCATCATCCTGATGCTGTTGTTGGCCTTTATCGTGCAGGCCAAGATGCACGAGTTGTCTGAGAGCACCTTCCGTGCCTCGGCACAGCGTAACGCGCATCTGGTGGAAAGCCTGGTGGGCCTGGAGACGGTCAAGACGCTGGGGGCTGAGGGCGAGCTGCAGGGGCGCTGGGAAAAGGCCACGCTCTTTCTTGCCCAGATTGGGACCCGACTCAAGTTCTTGTCAGCCGTTACCATGAACCTGGCAGCGTTCATTCAGCAGCTGATGTCCGTGGCTATTCTCGTGGTGGGGGTGTATCTGATCAAGGAAGGCCAAACCTCGGTGGGGGGCCTGATCGCCTGCACCATGCTGGCTGGGCGCGCCATTGCACCTTTGGGCGCGGTAGCCGGCCTGATGACGCAGTACAACAATGCCAAGTCATCGCTGACGTCGCTGGAAGGCTTGATGAAGCAACCCGTGGAGCGCGAGCATGAAAGTACCTTCTTTCATCGTACCCACTTCAAAGGCGAAATCGAGTTTAACCATGTGGACTTTACTTACCCGAATAGTCCGCTGGGCGCACTGCATGACGTGTCGTTCCGTATCAAGGCGGGCGAGCGCGTGGCTATTCTGGGGCGTGTCGGCTCGGGTAAATCCACCATACAGAAGCTGGTGATGGGGCTGTATCAGACCCAGCAGGGGGCGGTGCGCATTGATGGCGTGAACGTACAGCAGGTAGATCCGGCCGAGCTGCGCCGCCATGTGGGGTACGTTTCGCAGGACCCGGTGCTGTTTTACGGCACGCTGCGCCAGAACATCAGCATGGGTCAGCCCCATGTGCATGACGCGACTATCGCTGCTGCCGCGGAGCTGGCCGGGCTCACCGAGTTTATCAACTCGCACCCCGATGGCTTTGATATGGTGATTGGCGAACGTGGCGAATCGCTGTCCGGCGGTCAGCGTAAAGCCATTACTATTGCCCGCGCCTTGCTGAATGCGCCGCCAATATTGTTGCTGGACGAACCTACCAGCAATATGGATCACAGTACCGAAACGGCCATGAAGCGCACTTTCGAGAAAATCGTGGCGGGTAAAACCCTGATCCTGGTCACACACCATACCGCCCTGCTGGATCTGGTAGACCGCATTATCGTGATCGATCAAGGCCGCATTTTGGCTGACGGCCCCAAACAAGAAGTCGTGCAAGCCCTGCAGCAGGGTAAAGTGGGGAGGGCACAAGCATGAAATGGCTAACAGCAATGCTGGATAAGCTGCGTAATACCAGCAACCCGCTGATACAGAAAATTCTGGGTTGGTCGTCAGCGGAAGATTTGCAAGACCGTCAGGATTTTGCCTCCGATGCCGAGTGGGCCATTCTGGCGCAAGACCCGCGCCGACCACGTATGTTCATCTGGACGATCGGTCTGTTTATCGTGTGTGCCTTGATCTGGTCTGCTCTGGCCACACTGGATGAGGTGGCACGCGGTGAGGGCAAGGTAGTGCCCACTAGCCAGGTACAGCATTTACAAAGCCTGGATGGCGGTGTGGTATCGAAGATCCTGGTGAAAGAGGGCGATATTGTTGACCGCGGCCAACTCTTGCTGCAGGTGGACAACACACGCTTTGTGTCTTCGCTTAACGAAAACCAGTCACAACTGCTTTCCTTGCAAGCCAAATCATCACGTTTGCGCGCCTTGTCTGAGGGTAAACCGTTTAGCTTGCCGCCAGAAGTAACCGCCAGGGCGCCTGAAATCGCCCGTCAGGAAATGGATCTTTACCAGTCTAAAAGGATGGAGCTGGAAGCCAACTTGTCCATCGCCCGTCAGCAATTGGCGCAGCGCAGCCAAGAGCTGAATGAAGCCCGTGCCCGGCGCGACCAGGCTAACCAGGGTCTGGAGCTGACTCAGCGCGAGTTGAATGTGACTCGGCCCTTGCTCAAGTCTGGCGCGGTGTCTGAGGTGGATATTCTGCGGTTGGAACGCGATGTGTCGCGCTATCGCGGTGAACGCGATATGTCCAATGCCCAAGTGCCGAAGATCCAGTCGGCAATTAGTGAAGCTTCCCGGAAGATTCAGGAAGTTGAGCTTGCCTTCCGTAACCAGGCGAGTACTGAGCTCTCGGAAACGTTGGCCAAGCTCAGCACGCTGGGTGCTGGCAATGCCGCATTGCAAGACAAGGTAAAACTGACCGAAGTGCGTTCACCTGTTCGTGGCGAGGTCAAGCGCTTGTTGGTGAATACAGTAGGTGGTGTGGTACAGCCTGGGCGGGATATTCTGGAGATCGTACCTCTGGATGAGTCCCTGCTTATCGAGGCCAAAATCTCGCCACGCGATATTGCCTTCTTGCACCCTGGTCAGCGTGTCTTTGTACGTTTCACTGCCTACGACTCTACTATCTATGGCGGCTTAAAAGGCTCTTTGCAGCAAATCGGTGCCGATTCGATAACTGATGAAAAGGGTAATACCTATTATGTGGTGCGAGTGAAGACAGATTCATCGCATTTGGGTAATCAAGGCAAGCTGCCCATCATTCCGGGTATGACAGCTGAGGTGGATATCATTACAGGCAATAAAAGCGTGTTGAACTATTTGCTCAAACCAGTTTTGCGGGCAAAAGCGCAGGCATTGAGTGAGCGATAATATGTATACCTTATTGATATCATCTAGCATTTCTTTGCAAGATCATTTAGCTGCAGCGCTCGGCTCTTTTATAGAGGTCTTGCCGTCGCTCTGGGATTTGCCAACGGCAAACCGTTTTCGCCAGGGAGATCTCGTTTGGGTAGATGCTGACAATCAGGATCCTGATTTAATCAAGCGGCTATGCAAAGGGGACTTTGGTTCCGCGCGGGTCATCGTGCTAAGCAGTACGCCCAATGATGCAGCGGCAGTCGATTGGCTGGGTTTGGGGGCTGCAGGCTATCTGCATGCATTTTCGACACCAGAGACGCTACGGCAAACTACTGCTGTCGTTGAGTCTGGCGGCCTATGGGTCGGTATCAGCCTGATGCAGCAACTCTGCGCACGCTTTGGCCAGATAGCCAAACCGCAGCACGATTTAATGGCACAACTTACCGAAAGGGAGCGGGAGGTTGTGCAACACTTGAAAATGGGTAAGAGCAATAAATTGATTGCCAAGGAAATGGATATTTCCGAACGCACAGTAAAAGCACACCTTACGGCTATATTTGCAAAGTTCGATGTATCAGACAGGATA
>JAIXTB010000066.1 GCA_027484385.1 Neisseriaceae bacterium
CCGCACGGCCAAAGGCGGCAGCCGTATAATGCCGCCTTTATTCCTACCCGCCGCCGCCCTGCATGCTGTTTGATCTGAACCGTACCCCTGTCGCCACCTTGCGGCAGGAAGCCCACACCCTGGGCAAACTGGCGCTGCCGATAATGGTGGCGCAGATTGCCCAAGTGGCGACCAGCTTTGTCGATACCGTGATGGCCGGCCACGTCAGCACCGACGACCTGGCCGCCGTATCGCTGGGCTCCAGTGTCTTCATCACCGTGTATGTCACGCTGATGGGCGTGGCGTCGGCCATGAACCCTATCTTGTCGCAACAGTTTGGCCGTGGCGACACCCACCAGATTGGCGCCACGGCACGCCAGGGCCTGTGGTTCGGCCTCCTGCTGGGGCTGCTTGGCATGCTGCTGATGCTGGCCATCCAGCCGCTGCTGCGCCTGTGGCTGGACCTGCCCGCCAGCGTAGAAGACAAGGCCATGCTATTCATTACCGGCAGCGCCATGGGTATGCCGGCGGCCATTTTGCACCGTGCGCTGTACGCTTTCAGTTCCAGCCTGAACCATACCCGCCCCATCATGCTGGTGAGCATCTGCGGCCTGCTGCTGAACATACCGCTGAACTACGCGCTGATACACGGCTTGGCCGGCCTGCCGGCACTGGGTGGCGCCGGCTGCGGCTGGGCTACGGGCATGGTGATGTGGTTTAACGCCGCCGCGCTGTTTTGCGTCATCAAATACCAGAAGGTCTACCAGCCTTACGGCCTGACCGGCGGCTTTAGTTGGCCGCAATGGCAGCGTTTTCCGGCTTTCATCAAGCTGGGCCTGCCTATCGGTTTGTCCTTTTTTGTGGAAGTGAGCCTGTTTTCTTTTATTGCGCTGCTGGTTGCCAAGCTGGGCACCACCGTGGTGGCCACCCACCAGGCAGTGCTGAACTTTTCCAGCGTGATCTACATGATTCCGCAGAGCATCGGCGTGGCGCTCACCATCCGCGTCGGCCAGCGCGTTGGCGCAGGGGACTACCGCGGCGCGCGAACCGTGTGTGGCGTGGGCCTGGCCATGGGCGTGGCGCTGGCCTGCCTCACCATGATCTGGGTGCTACTGGGGCGCGAAGGCATCATGCGCACCTATAGCAGCGACCCGGCGGTGATTACCCTGGGCATGTCGCTGATGCTGTTTGCCGCCTTTTACCAGCTGACCGACGCCATGCAGACCATTGCCTCGGCAGCGCTGCGCGGCTACAAGATCACGACCATGCCGATGGTGATTCATATCGTGTCATTCTGGCTGGTAGGCTTGGGCCTGGGGGCACTACTGGGCCTGAGCCACCTGCCGCTGCCCGGCCTGACACTGCCCATGGGCGTGCATGGTTTCTGGCTGGCACTGGTGATCAGCCTGAGCCTGGCCGGCCTGCTGCTGGTAAGCTATCTATCGCGCGAGAGCCGCCGCCGGCTGCACCGCCAAACTGCCTGAAAGAATACCGTGACACCTGTTATTTACCGCGAACAACCCATCCGCGCCTTCAATACGTTCGGCATGAACGTGAAAGCCGCCTTTTTCAGCCAGCTGACCGACCTGGCCCTGCTGCCCATCCTGTTGGCGCAGCCGGTAGTGCAGCACGGCCCGCTTCTATGGCTGGGCGGCGGCAGCAATATGCTGTTTACCCAGGATTTCGATGGGGTGATCATCCAGAACTGCCTGAAAGGTGTGCAGCTACTGGCCGAGGACGAGCAGTCTGTGCTGGTAGAAGCCGCCGCCGGCGAGGTATGGCACGACTTTGTGCAATACACCTTGCAGCAAGGCTGGAGCGGGTTGGAAAACCTCAGCCTGATACCGGGCACCGTGGGTGCCAGCCCCATCCAGAACATTGGCGCGTATGGCGTAGAAGTCAAAGACCTGATTCACGAAGTCGTGTGCGCAGACCTGGCCACCGGCGGCACCGAGGTGGTACTGAGTAACGCAGACTGCCACTTTGCCTACCGCGACAGCATATTCAAGCAGGCACTGGCCGGGCGTTACCTGGTCACGGCGGTGCGCTTTCGCCTGCACAAGACCTTCCAGCAGCGCATCGGCTACGGCGACATCAGCAAAGCACTGGCTGCCATGGGCTGCAGCGATGCGCCCACCGCGCAACAAGTGAGCCAGGCAGTCATCAGCATCCGCCAGAGCAAGCTACCCGACCCGGCCGTGCTGGGTAACGCCGGCAGCTTCTTCAAGAACCCTATCGTCCCACGCGAACAGGCCGATGCCCTGCTGGCGCAGCACCCTGCCCTGCCGCATTACCCGCAAGCCGATGGCAGCGTGAAGTTGGCCGCGGGCTGGCTGATCGAGCAAGCCGGGCTAAAAGGCTACCGCGATGGCGACGCCGCCGTGCACGACAAGCAGGCCCTGGTACTGGTTAACCACGGCCAGGCCAGCGGGGCGCAAATGTGGGCGCTGGCCAGCAAGGTACGCCAGACGGTATACCAGCAATACGGTGTGGTGCTGGACCCGGAACCCATCGTGCTGTAAACCTGCCTGCACACGCAAAAGCGGCCAACCTTGCCCACAAGGTTGGCCGCTTTGCTATCCGGCACCCGCTTTACAACAGATGCGCAGACGCCAGAAACAGGTAAATCACTGCCGCATAACCCACCATCCAGGACAAGGAACGCAGGCTGGGCTTATCGGCCAGGTAGCACGCCCCAAAAGCCACGCGCGCCAGCAAAAACACACCGGCGGCGGCATCCATCTTCCCCTGCGGCACCAGGTTCAGAAACGCCACCATCACCGCAGCCGCAAATACGGGAAACGCTTCCCAGCTGTTTTGCTGCGCCCAGTGCGCCCGCAAACGCCAGCCTGTCAGCGCGGCCTGTGCGGCGCGCGGCGCGTGGTTATTCATCCCGCCAGACTTGGACAGGGCAGCAAACAGCAAGGGCATCACGGCGGCAATCAACACCGCCCAGAAAGCAAACTGCATCAAACCCTCCTAGTGAACCAGATAACGCCGATCATCGAACGTAGCTACCCACAATGGCCGGTACACAATCAATATCGCCAGTACCAGGCCACTGGTAAACGCCTCGGACCAGGCCAGCAAAAAGTAAAAGGGCAATACCTCGCCCAGCAGATACTCCGCAGGGTACGCCCCGGCCAGGCCAAGCGCCAGCAAACCGCACGCTGCTGCCAGCAACAAGCCGACAGCGCCCGTTAAAAATGCATTCACGAACACATACACAAACAGGTTCGGTGCCAGACGCAGCCGTGCCCACCGCAATACGCCTGCGGTCAACAGCGCCGGTGGCACATAGCTCAACAGCACATTCAGGCCTATGGCCAGCGGGTCGATCAGGCCAGCGGCCAGTAGCGCCAGCTGCACCAGCGACAAGGCCAACAGCGCCAGCCACGGCCCCATCAGCAGGGTGAATACCGTAGCACCCAAGAGATGAAACGACAAACCGGGCTGCCACCCCGCCTTGGCCAGCGTAAACCCCATCAGCACCACGCAGGCACCACACCAGGCCGACACCGCCTGCGGCGGCAAAGCCCGCCACGCCACGCGGCGAGCACACAACAGCAACAAGGCCAGCCACAGCCCGTTTGCCCCCCACACCCAGGGCAGCGCAAACTGCCCGGCGAGAAAATTCATGCTGACTCCATTTTACCCAAGCGCAACACGGGCATCATAGCAAAGCCCGCCCGCGCCACAAAAACCCCAGCCCGGCACAATCAGGTAAAATGCGGCCAACCTTATACCGGATGATCGTCATGTTTAGCTTGCCCGCACCGCACCACATTGCCAACCTGATCAGCCAGGCACTGGCCGAAGATATCGGCCAGCAGGACTGGACTGCCCTGCTCATCAACGCCGATAGCGAAGGCAAGGCACAAGTGGTAGCACGTGAAGCGGCGACAATTTGCGGCCAAGCCTGGTTTGACGAAGCCTTTCGCCAGGTAGACCCGCGCTGCCAGGTCAGCTGGCAAGTCGCTGAAGGCCAGCAAGTGGCCGCCAATACCGTGCTGTGCCATATCCACGGCCCGGCCCGCGCCCTGCTTACCGCCGAGCGCACGGCACTGAACATGCTGCAAACCTTGTCCGCCGTTGCCAGCGAAACCCGTCGCTACAGCGAGCTGGTGGCCGGCACCCGCGCCCGCATTCTGGACACCCGCAAAACACTGCCCGGCATGCGCCTGGCGCAAAAATACGCCGTCACCGTAGGCGGCGGCGTCAACCAGCGTATTGGTCTGTACGACGGCATCCTGATCAAGGAAAACCACATCATGGCCGCCGGCAGCATTACCCAGGCGCTGCAGCGCGCCCGCGAGCTGGCACCGCCACAAGTGAGCATTCAGGTAGAAGTAGAAAACCTGGCCGAGCTGAATGAAGCGTTAGCCGCAGGCTGCACACTGGTGCTGCTGGATAACATGTCGCTGGACGATATGCGCGAGGCCGTACGCCTGAGCGCCGGCCGTGCATTACTGGAGGCATCCGGCGGCGTGGATTTCAGCACCGTGCGTGCCATTGCCGAAACCGGTGTAGACCGCATCTCCATCGGCAAGCTCACCAAGGACATCCGCGCCATCGACCTGTCGATGCGCTTTAGCCAGGCCTGAGTAGCGGGCAGCCCCCATCACAAAACAAAACCGGCCACATGGCCGGTTTTTTCTTTACGCCGCCTGGCTGGCATAAGCCAGCGCCATGCGCCGCAGCATGGCAGCGGTAGCGCCCCACACATAGTACTCGCCATGCGTGAGCGAGTAATAATGCCCGCGGTAGCCATCACGCTCGTAATGGTGGCGCTCGTACTGGCGTGCATCCAGCGCCAGCGACAGCGGCAAGGTAAACACCTCGTCCACTTCGTCTGGCGATGGCTGGAACACCACCGGTTGCGTCAACACCCCCAGCACCGGCGTCACGGCGTAGCCGGTAATGGTCTGGTACTGCCCCATCTGCGCCACCACACGCACAGCAGTGGGCGGCAGACCGATCTCCTCCTCCGCCTCGCGCAGTGCCGCCATGGCCGCCGTGGCATCGCCCTCCTCCAGCCGCCCGCCGGGGAAGCTGATTTGCCCGGCATGGCTACGCAAGTGGGCCGTACGGCGCGTCAGCACCACCTGCCAGCCATCGTGCTGCCACAGCACCAGAATCAACACCGCAGCCAGCTTGCTGCCCATACCCCGTGGCAACAAACCTTCCTCATCGTCATCCAGCGGCACTTGCGCTAGCGTGGCCAGCAGTGCGGCCAACGCGTCTTCCCCCAGGGCATGCAACATGGCTTAGCCTCTTTTTTTACTAGCACCAATCTTGGGTAGCGACAGCTCCCCCCAGTGCGCCACCAGGCGCAATGCCACGCCGGATAAAAACACCAACTGCACCGCCAGCATGTGGTCCCAGCCCAGCATGGCCAGCACGTAGAGCGCCACGGCCACCACAATGGATACCGTACCGTAAAAGTCCTTGTGCAAGATGAACGGGACATCGTTCACCATCATGTCTCGCACAATACCGCCGCCTACTGCGGTAACAAAACCCAGCAGGATCACACCAAAAGCATTGATGTGGTACTCCACTCCCAATTTAGCCCCTGCCAGGCTGAACGCAACCAGCCCTATCGAATCTGCCACAATAAACAGCGTAGTCAGTAACTCATGCTCGCGCTTGTGCAGGCGTGCCGCCATGGCTACCAACAGGGTAATGGCAATGATGATCAGGTTGGTGTTATCCAGAAACACCTGCGGCATGCGGCCAACCAGCACGTCGCGTATCACCCCGCCACCAATGGCGGTCAGCAGGGTAACGATAATGATGCCCAGCAAGTCCAGGTGCTTGCGCACGCCCAGCAAATAACCCGATACCGCAAACGCGACCGTGCCGATCACCGAATAGCCGTCAAAATCCAGTAAGTAATCCAGCATGAAACCATCCATCAACCCGAATAGGAAAAACGCCAGACCGTATGGCCTGGCGTTGTGTGCTTTGCCTGATGGCGCGCTTAGCGACGCATCGAGTCAAAGAAGGCCAAGTTGGACTTGGTTGCACGCAGCTTGTCCAGCATGAACTCCATCGCCTCCAGGTCGTCCATCGGGTACAGCAGCTTGCGCAGCACCCAGATACGCTGCAGCTGCTCTTGCGGAATCAGCAGCTCTTCGCGACGGGTACCCGAGCGGTTGATATTGATCGCCGGGAAGATACGTTTTTCGGCCATGCGACGATCCAGGTGGATCTCCATATTGCCGGTACCCTTGAACTCCTCGTAGATCACATCATCCATACGCGAGCCGGTATCCACCAGCGCGGTAGCGATAATGGTCAGCGAGCCGCCTTCTTCGATATTACGGGCAGCACCAAAGAAACGCTTAGGGCGCTGCAGGGCATTGGAATCCACACCACCGGTCAGCACCTTGCCAGAAGCCGGAATCACGGTATTGTAGGCACGTGCCAGGCGGGTAATCGAATCCAGCAGGATCACCACGTCTTTTTTGTGCTCTACCAGGCGCTTGGCCTTCTCGATCACCATCTCGGCCACTTGCACGTGGCGGGTAGCTGGCTCGTCAAAGGTAGACGACACCACCTCGCCGCGTACCGAACGCTGCATCTCGGTCACTTCTTCCGGGCGCTCGTCAATCAGCAACACGATCATTTCCACTTCCGGGTGATTCGTGGTGATGGCGTGGGCAATATGCTTCAGCATCACGGTCTTGCCGGACTTGGGCGGTGCGACCAGCAAGCCGCGCTGGCCTTTACCGATAGGCGCAATCAGGTCGATCAGGCGGCTGGTAACATTTTCCTCAGCCTTGATATCGCGCTCAAGGCGCAGACGCTCAGTCGGGAAGAGCGGCGTCAGGTTCTCGAACAGGATCTTGTGCTTGGCCTGCTCTGGCGGGCCACCGTTCACCTTGTCTACCTTCACCAGGGCAAAATAGCGCTCACCTTCTTTGGGCGTGCGGATTTCACCTTCAATGGTGTCGCCAGTGTGCAGATTAAAACGGCGAATCTGCGACGGGCTGACGTAAATGTCATCCGGGCCTGCCAGATAGGACGAATCAGGGCTGCGCAAGAAACCGAAACCATCCGGCAGCACCTCCAGCGTACCTTCGCCAAAAATACTCTCGCCTTTTTTCGCCTGGTTTTTCAGCAGGGCGAAAATCAGGTCCTGCTTGCGCAGGCGGTTGGCGCCATCAATCTCATTGGAAATAGCCATTTCCACGAGTTCGCTAACATGTTGGCGCTTTAGATCAGATAGATGCATATGTGTACGGTCAGCCTAAGAATGTAACAAGGCGGCAAAGAGCACCGAGACTGAGGAAATAAAGAAGGGAAATATGAAACGAGCGGCCAAGGCCGCTCGCGTACTGGACTACTGGGAAGATAGTCCAAGAGGCACTAGCTGTCAATCAATTACAGGTGTGCATTCAGGAACTCGATCAGCTGCGTCTTGGACAGCGCACCCACCTTGGTAGCCGCCACTTCACCGCCTTTGAACAGCATCAGGGTAGGAATACCGCGGATACCGAATTTAGGTGGCGTTGCCTCGTTTTGATCGATATTCAGCTTGGCAACCACCAGACGGCCTGCATATTCTTTTGCCACGTCATCCAGGATAGGGGCAATCATTTTGCAAGGACCGCACCATTCAGCCCAGTAATCCACCAGCACAGGGGTTTCAGCTTTCAGGACTTGCTGTTCAAACGAATCATCAGTCACGTGCAGAATCAGGTCGCTCATTTTTTTCCTCTCGATTGGGTGTCGATTATCAGCTTACAGGCGATGGTAACAACTCCCCCTCCCTGCATCAACCCTAAATAACAGCCTGACAGCCAAACAACCCCCACAAGACGATCGGTCGATTGACCGCTATAATGTCTGGCTGCTTTAGATTGAAAAGGATTTAACATGGGTTTCCTGCAAGGCAAAAAGATTCTGATCACCGGCATGATCTCGAACCGTTCCATTGCCTACGGCATTGCACAAGCCTGCCATCGTGAAGGTGCCGAACTCGCCTTCACCTACGTGGTAGACAAGCTGGAAGACCGTGTTCGTGAAATGGCTGCCGATTTTGGCAGCACACTGGTTTACCGCTGCGACGTACAAAGTGACGCGGAAATCGCCGGACTATTCACCGCACTAGGCAAAGACTGGGACGGGCTGGATGGCTTGGTGCACGCCATTGCGTTTGCCCCACGGGAAGCACTGGAAGGCGACTTCCTGGACGCACTCAGCCGTGAAGCATTCCACACCGCTCACGATGTCTCCGCGTACAGCTTCGCCGCACTCGCCAAGGCAGCACGCCCCATGATGCAAGGCCGCCGCGCAGCCCTTCAAAAACGTGCAAGTGCAGCTCAACGACACCTTTGCCACGCTGCACCACGCAGCCAGCATGGGCACGTCGCGCGGCGGCGGCCTCGCGCACAGCGCCAGCCGCGGCGGCCTGCGGCGCAGCCAGACGACGCAGCCGGAGCTCACGGCGGGCAAGCGGCTGGACCCGCACCTGCGCGGCGGCGGCGGCG
>JAIXTB010000037.1 GCA_027484385.1 Neisseriaceae bacterium
AATTATTCATATTTATTCTTAATCTTGCATGATGCGTGTAGCTTGGCCTTGCACTCAACATTCCGGGTGAATTTCATTGTTGTAGGCGAATGTCAAGGAGATTATATGGGCAAGCTCAATGCAGTAAGGGGTGTACTGGCCGGTATCGTGCTGATGACAGCTGTGTGGCAACCCGCAGTGGGTATGGGGACGCCACCGCCGTCAGATAACGAAGCAACGTATACCAAAACCAAGTACCCAATCGTGCTGGTGCATGGTGTTATGGGTTTCGATAACATCTTTGGTATGGATTATTTCTATGGTATTCCAGCCGAGTTGCAACGCAGCGGGGCGCAAGTGTATGTCGCACAAGTGTCGCCATTGGATAGTTATGAGCGACGTGGTGAACAGCTGCTAGAGCAGGTTCGGCGAATTGTAGCCATGACTGGGGCGCAGAAAGTTAACTTGATTGGTCACAGCATGGGCTCCCCAACTTCGCGTTATGTTGCGTCAGTGCGGCCAGACTTGGTGGCATCGGTCACTAGCGTAGGCGGAGACAACAAGGGGTCAAAAGCCATGGATGTATTGCGGGGGGCACTACCACCAGGCTCGGTGAGTGAGTCGGTAGCGGTGGCTGCTGGTGGTGCGTTTGCCAGTCTGATCCGTTTATTCTCTACCGGGAGTAACCTGTCTCAGGATGAGCTGGCTGCGTTGAACTCGCTTACGACGGCCGGTACTTTGGCATTTAACAGCCGCCATCCGCAGGGTGTGCCGGTAACCGAGTGTGGAGAGGGTGCATACCAAGTCAATGGTATTCATTACTTTTCCTGGTCTGGTGCGCAGCCTTATACCAACCCGCTGGATGTGAGTGACCCGCTATTGGCAACAACTGGCTTGGTGTTTGGCGCTGAGCCTAATGACGGTCTGATGGGGACGTGTGCAACGCATCTTGGGCAGGTTATTCGCGACAACTACCGCTTTAATCACCTGGATGAGGTCAATATGTTCTTTGGTCTGGGCAACATTCTGGAAACCAATCCGGTGGCACTTTTCCGCCAACACGCAAACCGCTTGCGGAATCTGGGGGTGTAGGACTGTGAGGCTGCCGATTTATCGGGAAGAACCGGCTGGGGTGGGCTTTTATAGGGAAGGTGTGGTATTCAGTTTCTGCTTATGAAAAGTCTGCGCTCAATCAGTGGCAATTCAAAAAGAGCAACGCGCTATGCGTTGCTCTTTCTCATTGCTATCAGGCAAATAGTTGCTGCAGTCCCAAGCCTGGGTCATCCTGGCGCATAAAGGCTTCGCCTACCAGGAAGGTGTGCACGGCATGGTCGCGCATCTTTTGTACGTCGGCTGGCTTGATGATACCGCTCTCGGTGACGGCGATGCGATCTTTGCCGATTTCCGGAAGCAGGCGCAGCGTGGTATCCAGACTGACTTCGAAGGTGCGCAGGTTGCGGTTGTTCACGCCGACCAGTGGCGTGCCGAGCTGTAGTGCCGATTCCAGCTCGTACTCGTCATGCACCTCCACCAGTACGGCCATGCCAAGCTCTTGTGCCAGGGCTTCGAAATCGCGCATTTGCGGCAGGCTCAGGCAGGCGGCGATCAGCAGGATGCAGTCGGCGCCAATGGCACGGGCTTCGTAGATCTGGTACTCGTCTACCATGAAGTCCTTGCGCAGTACCGGCAGCTGGCAGGCAGCGCGCGCGGCCTGCAGGTAGTCTTCATGGCCCTGGAAGTACTGCGCATCGGTCAGCACGGACAGGCAGGCGGCACCAGCTTGCTCGTAGCTTTGTGCAATCTGAGCCGGGTTGAAGTCGGCACGGATCACGCCTTTGCTGGGGCTGGCTTTTTTGGCCTCGGCAATCACCGCGGCCTGGCCGGCGGCATGTTTGGCGCGGATGGCTGCAACAAAATCGCGCTGGTCGCCGTGGCGGCCTTCGGCCTCGGCACGCAGGCTGGCCAGGGAGCGTTGCGGGCGGCGCTGGGCAATTTCGTCTACCTTGGTGGCACAGATTTTTTTCAGAATGTCAGACATGGTGCGAGGGCTTTCTGCTGTTCGCTTGGGTGCGCTGGTATGAATCGAAAAATGCTAACAGACGCTGGGGTAGCCACGCTAGTGTGCCGGGGAAGGGCCCGCTGACAAAACCGACGTGGCCACCTTCGGCTGGCTGCTCCAGGCATACCGCCGGGCTGACATCGGCCGGGACGGGCAGGGCTTGTGGCGGCAGGAAGGGGTCGTTGACTGCGTTCAGCACCAAGGTTGGCCGCATGATCTGCTTGAGTAGTGGTTTGCTGCTGGCACGCGCCCAGTAGTCCTGCACGTTGCGGTAGCCATGCAGGGGCGCCGTGACCAGATTATCGAACTCGCCAAAGGTGCGGGCGCGCTGCACGGCATGGCGGTCGAACAGGCCAGGGTGGTGCTGCAGCTGGGCCAGTGACTTGGGCTTGAGCGTATTCATGAACATGCGTGTGTACAGCAGGCGACCTACGCCGTGGTCTAGCCGAGTGCTGGCGGCTGCCAGGTCTAGCGGTGCCGAGATGGCCGCCGCTGCTAACGGGATGGCCTGGCTGCCTTGTTCGCCCATATGCCGGAGCAGCATATTGCCGCCTAGTGACACGCCTGCGGCGAAGAGCTGCGGGTTTTCTGCGGCCAACCTGCTGCAGATCCAGCCGATTTCAGCGGCGTCGCCGGCATGGTAGGCGCGAGGCTGGGTATTTTCGATACCGCCGCAGCCGCGAAAATGTGGCACCGCACCGTGCCAGCCGCGTGCTTGCAGCGCGCGCATCAGGGCAATGGCGTAGTGGCTGTGGCTGCTACCTTCCAGACCATGAAACAACACCACTAATGGTTTGCCGGCTTGGCCGTCAATGCGGTCTACAGCGATCTGGCCGCCATCCGGCGTGGTCCACAGCTCGCGGCGATAGGCGGGTGGCGCCTGCTTTAGCATTATGGCAGGCCAGATGGTCTGGGCGTGGCTGCCGGGCAGCCAGCGGGGGGCTTGGTACGGGGTCACGCTACGGGCTTGATGGCGGACTTGGGTCGGAATGCTTTGACCACTTCTTCGCGTGTTTCCACGTACGGGGCGCCGATCAGATCCAGGCAGTAGGGCACGGCGGCAAAAATGCCGGGCACGGTGACGATGCCGTCTTCGCGCAGGCCTTCCAGTGTTTCGCGGATGGCCTTGGGCTGGCCGGGCAGGTTCAGGATCAGGCTTTGTTTGCGGATGACGCCTACCTGGCGTGACAGGATGGCAGTGGGCACGAACTTCAGGCTGATCTGGCGCATCTGCTCGCCAAAGCCGGGCATGACGCGGTCGGCTACTGCCAGTGTGGCTTCCGGTGTGACATCGCGCAGGGCAGGGCCGGTGCCACCGGTGGTAAGCACCAGGTGGCAGCCTTGCTCGTCTACCAGCTGGCGCAGCGTGGCTTCGATGGTGGCTTGTTCGTCCGGAATCAGGCGGGTGATGGTCTCGAAAGGGCTGCGGATGCACAGGCTAAGCCAGTCCACCAGCGCAGGAATACCCTTGTCTTCGTACACGCCTTGACTGGCGCGGTCGGAGATGGATACCAGCCCGATTTTCAGACTCATGCCTCGTCGTCCTGTTCGATGGTGTCTTCAGGTGCATTCTTCTGGCGGCCTTGTTCCGGGATCAGCTCTTTGATCATCTGGAACAGCAGGCGGGTTGCCTTCGGCGGTTTGGCTTCATCGCGCTCTTTGCGTGCGTTGCGCACGGTGGTGCGCAGCTGCTGTACGTCTACTTCAGGGAAATCGTCGATGAAGATCTGCACGTTCTTGTCGTCTTCCAGCAGGCGTTCGCGCCAGCGCTCTACCAGGTGCAGCCAGCGGGTGTGGGTGCTGGAGTCGCCACGCAGGGCGGCCAGTTTTTGCTCGATCGGTTCCGGGTCGATGTCGCGCATCAGTTTACCGATGTATTGCAGCTGGCGGCGCTTGGCACCGTTGGCGTTAAAGCGCTGGTAGTCCAGCACGGCAGCCAGCAGGGTGTCGTCCAGCTCCATCTTTTTCAGTTTGGCGGCAGGCAGCTCGGTCAGCGCGCGGCCAATGTTCTGCAGCGCATCCATGTCGCGCTTGAGCTGGGATTTGCTGGGGGGCAGGCCATTATTGCTGCCATTGTTAAAAACGTTCGACATTCGCTAAGACTTG
>JAIXTB010000123.1 GCA_027484385.1 Neisseriaceae bacterium
CCCAGTACAATGCCGATCACCACCGACAGCAGCAGCGCGGTACCGCCGATCAGGGCGGAAATCGGCAGCGCATTGGCCACCAGGTCGTTCACGCTCCAGTCCGCGTAACGGAAAGAGGCGCCAAGATCGCCTTGCAGCAGGCTCTTGAGGTAATACAGGTATTGCTGCCACAACGGCAGGTCCAGATGATACTTGGCCTGCAGGTTAGCCATGACAGCAGCAGAAATTTTGCGTTCGGAATCAAACGGGCCACCCGGGGTGGCATGCAACATCAGATAACAGACAGTGATGACGAGCAACAGGGTGGGGATCGTCATCAATACGCGTCGAAAAGCGTAAGACCACATGGGAGTACTCCAGGTCGGTAGCAACATACGGCACGCACAGGCAGGGTCGCCCCCTGTGCCATGGCACGGGATATGCTGCAACTACCACTTCCAAATCAGACCGGGTGACCCTGTAGAGGATGCACCCGGTCTTCGTTACGAAGGAAAATCCTTCAGGCTGGCGACATCAACTTAGTGCTTGATGATGTACAGGTCCTTGTTGCGGTAGCGGTCCAGCGAGTTCTTGCCGGTATAGCCGCCCACATAAGGTTTTACCAGGCGTGGCGTGGTGTAGGACAGCAGCGGGATGATCGGGTAGTCGTCCATGATCATCTTGGTAGCCTGGGTCAGCAGCTGCTTGCGCTTGGCTGCGTCTTTCGCCTGGTTACCCTGCTTGATCAACTCTTCTGCTTTCGGGTTGCAGTTGCCGTTGTCGTTCTGGTCGGAGCCGCACTGCACCAGGGTCAGGAAGGTGGTGGCGTCGTTGTAGTCAGCTACCCAGCCGTTACGGGCGATCTGGTATTCACCATCGTGACGTTTTTTCAGCAGAACCTTGAACTCCATGTTTTCCAGCTCGGTGTTCAGGCCCAGCTTGGTTTTCCACTCGGAAGCGGCAAAAATCGCCATTTTCTTGTGGTATTCACTGGTGTTGTAGGTGAACTTGATCTTGCTGCCAGCCTGCAGGCCAGCGGCGGCCAGCAGTTTTTTGGCTTCGGCCACGCGCTGTGCCATCGGCCATTTGGCCCAGTCGTAGGTAGTAGCATCGGCACCGGCAGTACCCTTCACCACCACGCTGTAGGCTGGCGACTGGCCGTCGGCAGTGATCTTGGCGGCCAGGATGTCACGGTCGATCACCATGGACAGCGCCTGACGAACGCGCTTGTCTTTCATCACCGGGTCTTTGGCGTTCAGGCTGTAATAACGCAGGCCCAGCATAGGCGAGTTGCGTACGTCCTTAGGCAGCTCGGCCTTGTATTTTTCGTAGGTGCCTGGGGGCAGCTGGTACACCCAGTCGTTCTCGCCGGATTGGTACAGTTTTACGTCAGCAAAACCATCTTCAATCGGCAAGTAGGTCACTTTGCTCAGTACGACGGCCTTGGCGTCCCAGTACTGCGGGTTTTTCTCGATAACGATCTTGCTGTTAACTGCCCAGTCTTTCAGCACAAACGCACCGTTGCCCACAAGTTTGCCCGGCTTGGTCCAGTCTTTGCCATGCTTTTCGATAGCGTGGCGCGGAGCGGGGCCCAGCTGGTTGTTGGACATGACTTCCGGCAGGAACGCTACCGGGTAAGGGGTCTTCACTTCTACGGTAAGCTTGTCGATGGCTTTGATGCCAATGTCGGTCAGCGCTTTTTTGCCTTCGGCGGCTTCAACACCGTTCAGCAGGAAAGCACCGTAAGTCGATGCGTACGGAGAAGCGGTTTTCGGATCCAGGAAACGGCGGATGCCATATACCACGTCGTCGGCGGTCACTTGCACGCCATCAGACCATTTGGCGTTCTTGCGCAGCGTGAATACCCAGGTCGTCGGGTCGGTCTGTTTCCAGGACTCGGCCAGGCCCGGCACGATGCGGCCTTCGTTGTCGGCAGCGGTCAGCGCTTCGAACAGGTCACGGGCAATATTGTTGGCACCAACAGACTCAGCCAGAGCCGGGTCCAGGGACTCCGGCTCGGAGCCATTGTTACGGGTCAGCTCTTGTTTGGCAGCCAGTTGTACGCCGGCGGGTACTTTGGCAGCAAAGGCAGCATTGGCACCCATGGCCAGCACAACAGATGCGGCCAACACGCTGAAAGACATATTCTTTTTCATATTCTCCTGCTCTCCTTGAACAGAGGCGGCCCGTCTTGATGCGGGCCCCCCGAGAAAAACAAACTGTGTGTATACAGTACGCAAAGGCGAGGCAATTATGCACAGCACACATGGCTACTACAAGCCCCGAATCGTCACTTCAGCGTCACAATGCCTGTGATGCGTAGCATTTCCTGCACTTATTCCTTTCAGCTAAGCAATTTTGGACTAGTTACATGAGCATTACTCATGGTACGCATCGCCATTGCACATACTCCCCCGCGCGCAGGGGAACCAGCTCGTCATTTCCATAAGACAAGGTAGCCGGTACCTGCCATGCTTCGCGTACCAAGCTTAGGGTGTCTGTATTGCGCGGCAGTTGATAAAAATCAGGTCCATTGAAACTGGCGAAGGCTTCCAGCTTGTCCAGTGCACCAGCCGCATCAAATGCTTCTGCGTACAGCTCGATGGCAGCGTTGGCGGTGTACATGCCGGCACAGCCGCACGCGTTTTCCTTGGTGTGGCGGGCGTGCGGTGCACTATCGGTACCCAGGAAGAATTTCTTGCTGCCACTGGTCGCTGCGGCGACCAAAGCCTCGCGGTGCGTTTCGCGCTTCAGTACCGGCAGGCAGTAGTGGTGCGGGCGAATGCCGCCGGTAAACAGCGCATTACGGTTCATCAGCAAATGGTGGGCGGTAATGGTGGCGGCGATATTGTCACCGGCCGCAGCCACGTATTCGGCGGCCTGGCGGGTGGTGATGTGCTCGAACACTACACGCAGCGTAGGCAGGCGCTTGAGCAGCGGCTCGAATACGGTATCGATAAACACCGCTTCACGGTCGAACACGTCGATGGCCGGGTCGGTAACTTCACCGTGTACCAGCAGCGGCATACCGACCTCAGCCATGGCTTCCAGCGCGGCCATGGCATTATTCACATCACGTACACCCGCATCGGAGTTGGTGGTAGCGCCAGCCGGGTACAGCTTGATGCCGTGTACAAAGCCGCTGGCTTTGGCCAGGCGTACTTCTTCGGCGGTGGTGGTTTCAGTCAGGTAAAGCGTCATCAGTGGCTCGAAGGTACTGCCGGCCGGGCGTGCGGCCAGAATGCGCTCGCGGTAGGCTGCAGCCAACGCTACCGTCGTCACTGGCGGCTTCAGGTTAGGCATGATGATGGCGCGGCCCATCTGGCGGCAGGTGTCAGGCAGCACGGCAGCCAGTGCTTCGCCATCGCGTACATGCAGGTGCCAGTCATCGGGGCGGGTAATGGTCAGTTTCATTGTTTAACCTTATGCAATCAGCAAGATAAAGAAAAGGCTCCACCCTGGGCGCCTGTTTGTTATTTACGGCGAATCAATAGTGCAAAACGGCCATCGTCCTGCACCAGTGATTCCAGCAGCACATTGCCTGTCTGGCGGCAAAAGGCTTCAAAGTCCTTGGGGGCGCCAGGGTCGGTGGCCAGCACCGACAGCACCTTGCCGCTATCCATGGTAGCCAGGGCTTTCTTGGCGCGCAGGATAGGCAGGGGGCAATTCAAACCGGACAGATCCAGCGCGATATCTGGCTGCATACACTCATCCTCCAGGCGTATAGCGGTTACAATCAAAACGTTATTTTAAAGGCCTTGGGCCAAATGCCCAAGAACAGCACATGTGCATTATCGCTTTTGCCTACAAGACCCCCGCGCTGGGGCCATTGTGCCTGCTGGCCAACCGTGACGAATACTATGCCCGCCCCGCCCTGCCGCTGGATTTCTGGCCAGACTACCCGCAAATACTGGGAGGGCGTGACGTCCAAGCCGGTGGCAGCTGGATGGCCATCGACACCCGCGGCCGCTTTGCCGCGGTAACCCACATCCGCGAAGGGCGGCCAGCCAAGGCCGCGCGCTCGCGTGGCGAGCTGGTGCAGCGTTTTGTCAGCGGCGACGAAGACCCGCTGGCCTTTGCGGCCTGGCTTAAAGACAATGCGGCCCACTACGGCCCGTTCAACCTGATCTTCGGCCCCGTAGGCGACCTGCTGCATTTCAACAGTCGCACGAAGACGCTGAACCGAATCGCACCAGGCATCCACGTCTTGTCTAACGCAGACATGGACACGCGCTGGTATAAGAGCGAACAGCTGCGTAGCCTGCTGGCTACACTGAAACGCCCGCCGGCCGATGCCGAGGTGCTGCCGTGGCTGATGAACCCGGAACAAGCGCCACCAGATCAGCTGCCCAATACCGGTGTCGGCTCGGCGCTGGAAAAAATGCTGTCGCCGGTCTTTATCGTTGGCCGCGACTATGGCACACGCTGCAGCAGCATCATGAACGTTTCGGCGCGCGGCGATGTCAGTTTTACCGAGGTAAGCTACGGCATGGGGGGGCGCGAAAGCGGCCGCCGCCGCCACCAGCTTCGTATTGGACAAATCAGGAAAATACCGTGAAAACCCGTCTTATCATGCTAGGCCTGCTATGTGCGGCCAACCTGGCCCACGCAGACATACTGGATAAAATGAATAGCCGCAAAGGCCGCTATCAGCCCGAAACCGCATGGCAAGAACAAGTCTTGCCCCTGCCCGGTTACCCAGCGAGCGCACAATGGGTTGAGCTGGACACCCCGGTAAACGTCAAGCCGCGCCTCTTTGTGGACAGCAATAGCCTGCTACTGGCAGAAGATCGCACAGTGCGTTTCATACTGCGCCAGCAAAGTAGTAGTGGTATCGACAATATCAGTGCGGAAGGCATGCACTGCGGCGAGCGTACCCAGCGCAGTTTTGCCTTTGCAGACACCACAGGCCAGCGCTGGATTGCTTCATACCGGGCTGAATGGCGCAAACTGGATAGCAACAATGCTGTGCAACGCAGCGTGATCAAGGCGCTATGCCCAGAAGATGCACCACCGCTAAATGCAGAAGAGCTGGCGGCCAACCTGAAACAGGCCCGTAAGAAGCCCTAAACTGGGCGACCTTCCTGGCAAAACACCCCTTTCCTGTCAAACAGGCTAGGGGTGTTTTTTATTCAGTTTGCGGCAGCAGGCGCGGGCAGGTACCAGACTCAGGCCAACTCCGGCAAGCGGTGAAAGCTGCCTGGCGCGTCTTCAGGGTTATCAAAGGTGACAAATTCCCACGCGTCGGGGTTCGCCAGCATCACGCGCAACAGTTTATTGTTCATGGCATGGCCGGATTTATGGCCACTGAATGCGGCGATAAGCGGGTGCCCGACGATGTACAGGTCACCGATGGCATCCAGAATCTTGTGGCGGACAAACTCGTCCGGAAAGCGCAGGCCCTCCGGGTTCAGTACATATTCGTCATCGATCACGATGGCATTATTCAGGTTGCCACCCCGGCCCAAGCCGTGACTGCGCATGTACTCTACTTCGTGCATGAAGCCGAAAGTCCGGGCGCGGCTGATCTCTTCGATGTAGGAATGGTTGGCAAAGTCCACGCTCACCGTCTGCGGGGCACGGTTAAACGCCGGGTGGTTGAACTCGATGGACAGCTGCACGCTGAAACCGTCGTGCGGCACCAGCTTTACCCACTTGTCGCCCTCCACCACCTCTACCGTTTGCTTCACACGGATAAATTTTTTGGCCGCAGATTGCTCCTCAATCCCCGCCGTTTGCAGCAGGAAGATGAACGGTGCCGCCGAGCCATCCATGATGGGCATTTCGGCACCGGTCACATCCACAATCACATTATCGATGCCCAGCCCTGCAAAAGCGGACATCAGGTGTTCGATCGTGCCGACACGCACACCGGTCTCGGTGACCAGTGTCGAGGAGAGGCGCGTGTCGTTCACGAGCGCAGGCCGTACCACCACCTCGTCCTGCGTGGGCAGGTCGGTGCGGCGGAACACAATACCGGTATCGGGTGCAGCCGGGTGCAGGGTCAGTTTGACCCGTTCGCCGGAATGCAGCCCAACGCCAGTGGCGCTGATGGCCTGTTTCAGCGTGCGTTGCAAGATCATGACGGGCTTTCGGACATATCGATTGCTGACAGTTTAGCATAGCCGCGCCATGCGGCTAATTGATTACCATCGAACAATCAATTGCCCTACGCTATCAATCTGCCTGCTTGCGCAAAAATGCCGGAATATCGTAAGACTCGCTTACTTCCGGGTCCGAAAAGTCGGTAGAAATCGGCGCACGACGGCCACGATTACGCATGACTGCCGGCGTATTCAGGTCGTTGAAATCCATTTCCATGGCGACGTTATCGGTACCGGTTTTCACGATCTTGATGTAGTCCGGGCGCTCGTCGCGGTTGCTGGCTGGCTTCTGGCCCAAGCCGGTTGCAATCAAGGTCACGCGGATGGTGTCTTCCGGGATATCTTCCACTTCGGCAGTACCGAACTTGACCTGGGCATCTTCGTCCGCGTACTGGCGGATAATGCCCATGATCTCGCGGTATTCGCTCATTTTCAGGCAGCCAGGTGCGGTGGAAATGTTCACCAGCACACCACGTGCGCCTTCCAGCGTGATGTTGTCCAGCAGCGGGCTGGCAACGGCTTGCTCGGCGGCCACGCGGGCGCGGTCGATACCCGATGCAAAGGCCGAACCCATCATTGCCAGGCCCATTTCGCTCATGACCGCACGCACGTCGGCAAAGTCGACGTTGATCAGACCCGGGCAGGTAATTACTTCGGAAATACCGGCTACCGCGCCTTTGAGCACGTCGTCCGCTGCGCGGAAGGCTTCACGCATGGTGACGTCTTCGCCCAGTACGGCCATCAGTTTTTCGTTCGGGATCACGATCAGCGAATCCACGTGCTTTTTCAGCAAGTCGATACCGTCGTTGGCCACACGCAGGCGCTTGCCTTCGTGTTCGAACGGGCGCGTTACCACACCTACGGTCAGGATGCCCAGCTCTTTGGCCACCTCGGCCACCACTGGCGCCGCGCCGGTACCGGTACCGCCACCCATGCCGGCAGTCACAAAGACCATGTTAGCGCCGCGCAGCATCTCGGCGATGCGTTCACGGTCTTCCAGGGCGGCATTGCGGCCGGTATCCGGGTTGGCACCGGCACCCAGGCCTTTGGTCAGATTGTTGCCCAGCTGCAGCTTCTGCGGTGCCTTGTTGCGTTTCAGCGCTTGGGCATCCGTGTTGGCGCAGATGAATTCCACGCCTTGCACCTGGTTACTGATCATGTTGTCGATGGCGTTGCAGCCGCCACCGCCTACACCGATCACCTTGATGACTGCCTCGGTAGCAGTCTCCTGCATTACTTCGAATACCATGCCGCTCATTTTTCCTCTCCTGTAAAAAGATGAGCTATTGTCGGAATATTCCGTTTTGCCTTAAAAGTTACCGGCAAACCAAGCCTTCATACGCTGGAACACTTGCCCCACGCCGGCGCTTTCGCTTTTCTGGCCAACGCGAGGATGCATCTGGTCCTTGCCGTACAGCAGCAAACCGACGCCTGTAGAGAAGCGCGGGTTTTTGACTACCTCGGACAAGCCACCTACATACTTGGGTACGCCGATGCGCACAGGCAGGTGGAAGACCTCTTCGGCCAACTCCACCATGCCGGGCATCAGGCTGGCGCCACCGGTAATGACGATACCGGTAGACATTTCTTCAAAACCACTGCGGCGCAGCTCTTGCTGCACCAGCTGGAACAGCTCTTCCACACGCGGCTCGATCACCTCGGCCAGCGTCGCACGCGACATCTGGCGCGGGCCGCGCTCGCCAACGCCCGGCACCTCGATCATCTGGGCGGCGTCGGCCAACCCTACCAGTGCCACACCATGCTGGATCTTGATGTCCTCGGCTTCTTTGGTCGGGGTACGCAGCGCCATGGCGATATCGTTGGTGATCTGGTCACCGGCAATGGGGATCACCGCGGTATGGCGGATGGCGCCGTTGATGTACACGGCGATATCCGTGGTACCCCCACCAATATCGATCAGGCACACGCCCAGCTCTTTTTCGTCTTCGCTCAACACGGCACTGGCGCTGGCCATCGGCTGCAATACCAGGTCGGACACCTCCAGGCCGCAGCGACGTACACATTTGGCCACGTTCTGTGCAGCCGAAATGGCACCGGTCACAATGTGCACCTTGGCTTCCAGGCGTACACCGCTCATGCCCAGCGGCTCGCGCACGCCTTCCTGGCCGTCGATGCTGTATTCCTGTGTCAGGATGTGCAGCACCTGGTGGTCGGGCGGAATCGACACGGCGCGCGCGGTTTCGATCACGCGGTCGATATCCATCTGCGTCACTTCACGGTCCTTGATGGCCACCATGCCGTGCGAGTTCACACCCTTGATGTGGCTGCCGGCGATGCCGGTAAACACCTCGTTGATCTTGCAGTCGGCCATCAGCTCGGCCTCTTCCAGCGCGCGCTGGATGGCTTGTACCGTGGATTCGATATTCACCACCATGCCGCGCTTCAGACCGCGCGAGGGCACTTGCCCCATGCCCACGATGTTGATCTGGCCTTCTTCCAGCACTTCGGCGACGATCGCGACGATCTTCGAGGTGCCGATATCCAGGCCCACCAGCATGTTTTTGCTTTCCTTAGGTTTGCTCACCTGTCGCTCCAACGCTTAAAGCTTGTTTGTTGCCGTAGGCGGTGCCTTGTAATCGGGCATCCGCACAGCGAATCCATTGGGATAACGCAAATCCACATACGTAATGCGGTATGGCAGCGTGGCCAGACTGTGTGACCAGTGGTCGACAAAACGCGTCAACCGCTCAGCCACCGGGCCACGTCCCAGTTCCAGCGTTACACCGTTGTCCAGCTCCATTCGCCACGCCCTGCGCTCGGACAGCCACAAACGCACTGGCTGCAAGCGGGCGGGCTGCAAACGCTGCCGGAACTCCTGCAGCGCCTGCATCATTTCTTTTTCACTCGCTGCCGGGCCGTACATCACCGGCAGCGGCTGGTCACTGGCAGCATCAAACCAGCGCCCGGTGGTACTGATCAGCCCCTGGTCCCCCCAGCGCGCCAGCGCCACATGCTCGCTGACCGTAATATCCAGCCGGTCTGGCCAGGCACGCCGGACCTGCACCTGGCTTACCCAGGGCAGCTTTTCAAAGGCATGGCGCGTTTTGTTGATGTCCAGCGTAAAAAACGTGCCGGTCAGTTCGTTTTGCGCGATGTACTTCAGCTGCACCGGCGTCACCTTGGCCACCTGGCCAGCAATGTGAATCCGCTTGACCGGGAACAAGGGCGAGTGTGTCAGCCAGTAGCCCCCGGCATACAACAACATCAATAACGAGGCGGTCAGCAGCAGATTAGCCACTGCCCGCAATACCGCATGGTTATCCCACATGAGCGGCTGCCAGCACCTTGACGCACAGGTCCTCGTAGCTCAGGCCCTCGGCCCGCGCCGCCATCGGCACCAGGCTGTGGCTGGTCATGCCGGGGTTGGTATTGGCTTCCAGCAGGTAGATCCCGTTCTGTTCGTCCATCAGGAAATCAATGCGCGCCCAGCCCTGGCAGCCCAGTACCTTGAACGCCTGCAGCGCCAGCTCGCGCGCACGCGCTTCCACGTCGGCCGCCAGGCCGCTCGGGCAGCGGTATACCGTGTCGTCACGGAAATACTTGGCCTGGTAGTCGTAGTACTCGGTGGCCGGCTCGATCTTGATGGTGGGGTAGGCCTGGCCGTCAATCACGGCACAGGTGTACTCGCCACCACCGATGAACTGCTCGGCAATCACGATGCTGTCGTACTGGCGTGCTTCTTCGTAGGCGGCCTTCAGGCCACCGTGGGTTTTCACCTTGGTCACGCCAATGCTGGAGCCTTCGGTGGAAGGCTTCACGAAGATCGGCAGGCCCAGCTGCTGCTCGATGGCGTCGAAATCGCTATCGTCGTTCAGCAGTTCAAACGCCGGAATCGGCAGGCCTGCGCCTTTCCACAGCAGTTTGGTACGCCATTTATCCATGCAGATGGCCGATGCCATCACGCCGCAGCCGGTGTACGGCATGCCAAGCGCTTCCAGTGCGCCCTGCAGGGTACCGTCTTCGCCAAACGGGCCGTGCAGAATGTTGAATACGCGGGCGAAGCCCTCTTCTCTCAGCGCCGACAGCGGTTTCTCTGCCGGGTCGAACGCATGCGCATCCACACCCTTGCTTTGCAGGGCGGCCAGCACGCCGCTACCGCTCATCAGCGAGACTTCACGCTCGGCGGAGCTGCCACCCATCATTACTGCTACTTTGCCAAACTGCTTCATGCTGTCCTCACTACCGCACCGCGTGGGCGCGGAATGCTATCTGTCAGGCCTTGGCGGCCGCTACCAGTTTGGCGGGGATACCACCAATCGACCCGGCACCCATGGTGATCACCACGTCGCCGTCACGCGCCATATCGGTAATGGCTTGCTGCATATCGGTAATCTGTTCCACGAACAGCGGCTCTACCTTGCCGCCTACGCGCACGGCTCGCGCCAGCGCGCGGCCATCGGCGGCCACAATCGGTGCTTCGCCGGCGGCGTACACCTCGGCCAGCAGCAGGGCATCCACGCGGCCCAGCACTTTCACAAAGTCTTCAAACAGGTCGCGCGTGCGGCTGTAGCGATGCGGCTGGAAGGCCAGCACCAGGCGCTTCTCGGGGAAAGCGCCACGCACTGCGGCCAACGTGGCGGCCATTTCCACCGGGTGGTGGCCGTAATCGTCGATCAGGGTGTAGCTACCGCCATCCTTGGCCGGCAGCTCGCCGTAACGCTGGAAGCGGCGGCCCACGCCGGCAAACTCGGCCAGGCCTTTCTGGATGGCGTCGATCTCGGCACCACACTCCAGGCCGATCACGGTCGCGGCCAGTGCGTTCAGTACGTTGTGACGACCAGGCATATTCAGCGTGACCGGGAAACGCAGGCCTTCTGCCTTCACCACCACGTCAAAGTGCATCTGCCCGGCATCGGCTACCAGGTTGGCCGCATACACGTCGGCGCTGTCGTCCAGGCCATAAGTGGTCACCGGCTTTTTCAGCTGCGGCACAATGCTGCGCACGTGCTCGTCGTCGACGCACAGCACGGCACGGCCGTAAAACGGCAGGTGGTGGATGAAATCCACAAAGGCCTGCTTGAGCTTGTCGAAGCTGTGGTCGTAGGTGTCCATGTGGTCGGCGTCGATATTGGTTACCACCGACATCACCGGCTGCAGGTACAGGAAAGATGCATCCGATTCATCCGCCTCGGCCACCAGATACTCACCGCTACCCAGGCGAGCGTTGGTGCCAGCTGCAGTCAGCTTGCCGCCAATCACGAAGGTCGGATCCAGACCCGCGGCGCCCAGCACCGAAGCGGTCAGGCTGGTGGTGGTGGTTTTGCCGTGGGTACCGGCAATGGCGATGCCCTGTTTGAAGCGCATCAGCTCGGCCAGCATCATGGCGCGCGGGATCACCGGAATATGGTGTGCCTGTGCTTCGCGCACTTCCGGGTTGTCGGCTTTTACCGCCGTAGAGGTCACCACCACATCGGCGCCCTTGATATAGGTAGCGTCGTGGCCAAAATAGATATGCGCGCCCTGCTCGGCCAGGCGCTTGGTCGCCGCATTGTCGGCCATGTCGGAGCCGGACACGGTGTAGCCCAGGTTCAGCAACACCTCGGCAATGCCGCACATGCCCACGCCGCCGATACCGACAAAATGAATGTGTTTGACTCTATGTTTCATCGTTCTTCTCACCCACTGCCCGCCACGCGGCGGCAGTTACTTAATCCTGATCAGCCAGTGCCTGGCACAAATCGGCGACGGCACGGGCCGCACCAGGCTTGGCCAGCCCCTTGGCACGCTCGGCCAGCTGTTGTAGCTGGCTGCGCTGCAAACCGCCCAGCAGTGCTGCCAGCTGTGGCGGACTCATGTCTTGTTGCGGCAGATGGATCGCTGCCTGCTCGGCCGCCATCCAGGCTGCGTTATCGCGCTGATGCGAGGTGGTGCTGACTACCAATGGCACCAGCACGCTGGCGACACCTGCCGCGCACAGCTCGCTGACGGTAATGGCGCCAGCGCGGCACACAATCACGTCGCAGGCAGCCAGGCGCGCCGGCATGTCATCGATAAACGGCAGCAGCGTTACGTCGCGGCCAACTTGCAGCCCGGCCGCTTCATACGCGGCCTGCACTGCGGCAAAATTCTTGTCACCGGTCTGGTGTACCAGCTGCGGGCGCTGATCCGCCGGCAGCAAGGCCAGCGCGGCGGGCAAGGTGTCGTTCAGTACCTTGGCACCCAGGCTACCGCCTACTACCAGCACTTGCAGCGGGCCTCTACGGCCAGCAAAGCGCTGCGCGGGGGGCGGCAGGTTCTCGATTTCACGGCGCACCGGGTTACCGGTCACCACCGACTTCTTCACACTGCGCGCCGCCTCACCGTCAAAACCACAAGCCAGATGATCCGCGAAAGGCAGCAAGGCCTTATTGCTTAACAACAAGCCGGCATCAGCATTGACCATCACCAGCGGTTTCCACAGCAGTGCCGCGGCCAGGCCGGTAGGCAGGCACACATAGCCGCCCATGCCCAGCACCACGTCAGGGCGGTGCTGGAACATCAGCACCAGGCTGCGGACAAACGCCGCCACCAGCTGGAAGACGCCTTTGACCGAACCCAGCGCGCCTTTGCCACGAATACCGTGAAACGCCAGGCGAATCAGCTCGAAACCGGTAGGCGGCACCAGCTTGTTTTCCATGCCGCGCTCGGTACCCACCCACAGTACTGTCCAGCCACGGCTTTCCAGTTCGCGTGCAACGGCGATGCCCGGGACAATGTGCCCACCGGTACCTGCTGCCATCACCATCACTGTACGCTTTGCCATCGTTTCACTTCTCTTGTTACCGGGCACGCTGGCCCTCTACGCTGTCTTGCTTTGCGGCCAACCTTGGCCGCCCTTGCCAACTATTTGGCGATTTACACCTTAAAGCCGCGCATCAGCCGGCGATTTTTCCTTCGCCGCCCTGCGGCTCGGACTGCTACACCGGCTACGCTGCCCAGCAGCGTGCTGCCTGATGGCAGCGGATACCCGGCTTTACACTTTAAAGCCGCGCATCAGCCGGCGATTTTCATAATCCACACGC
>JAIXTB010000172.1 GCA_027484385.1 Neisseriaceae bacterium
ACCTGGCTGAACAGGCGCTCGGAGCCGCAACCGGGGAAGTAGAACACCGCCTCGGCGTCTTCGCTGACTTTCGGGTTGCGGATCACCGGAATCACGTTGGCGTCTTCCACGTCTAGCAGCGCGCGCGCGGTTTTCTTGGGCAGGCCGCCAGGCATGGGCTTGTTGATGAAGTGAATCACCTGTGCCTTGATTTCCGGCTTGCCTACCGTGCCGGGTGGCTGTGCGGTCTGGCTGCCGGTGAGGCCCAGCTTTTTGCCGATGCTGTTGCCCAGGCGTTGCAGCTTGTAGGCACCGCCTACCAGGCCGGCGCGAATGCCCTTGATGGTGGCCGGGTCCTTGGCGGTGAGGAAGGCCATACCCAGCGCGGTGCCGGGGTTGAACTTTTTGTTGCCGGTCTTGCGCAGGAAGTTGCGCATGGCAACCGAGACATCGCCGAAATCGATTTTCACCGGGCACGGCTTCACGCAGCGGTGACATACGGTGCAGTGGTCGGCTACGTCGGACAGCTCTTCGAAGTGCTTGAGGCTGACACCGCGGCGGGTTTGTTCTTCGTACAGGAAGGCCTCGGTCAGCAGGCCCACGCCCAGAATCTTGTTACGCGGGCTGTACAGCAGGTTGGCGCGCGGTACGTGGGTGGAGCACACCGGTTTGCATTTGCCACAGCGCAGGCAGTCTTTGACCGAGTCGCTGATGGCGCCCAGATCGGACTGCTCCAGAATCAGCGATTCGGCGCCCAGCAGCGAGAACGATGGCGTGTAGGCCATGCTCAGGTCGGCGCCCGGCAGCAGCTTGCCCTTGTTGAAGTGGCCGTTCGGGTCCACGCGCGCCTTGTAGTCGCGGAAGGGCTGGATTTCTTCTTCGGTGAGGAACTCCAGCTTGGTAATGCCGATGCCGTGTTCGCCGGAGATCACACCGTTCAGGCTGCGCGCCAGTTTCATGATGCGCTCTACCGCACGGTGGGCGGTTTGCAGCATCTCGTAGTCGTCCGAGTTCACGGGCAGGTTGGTGTGCACGTTGCCATCGCCGGCGTGCATGTGCAGCGCCACGAAGGCACGGCCGCGCAGCACTTTCTGCTGGATCAGGCCGATGGCTTCGGTGATGGTGCTGTCGGCCTTGCCGTTAAACAGCCCCAGCAGGTCGCTTTGCAGCTCGCGCTTCCAGCTGACGCGCAGCTTGAAGTCGCGCATGGCGATAAACACGCTGGCTGCCGGGTTGGCCGCAGCATCTTCCAGCGGGGCCTGCGGCCAACGTGCGCTGTACTCGGCCAGCGGGGTGTCCAGGTTGTCCAGCAGCCACTGCCAGCGGCTACGCACGGCGGTAATCAGCTCCAGCGCGCTTTCGCGGCGGTCGCCAATCAGCTCGTCGGCCGACAGCGTGCCGCCCTCGGTGTCTACCGGCAGGCGGCCGTGGAAGAACTCGGCCAACTGGTCCAGCAGCTTGATCTTGCTGGCCACGGACAGCTCGATGTTGATGCGCTCGATGCCGTCGCTGTAGTCGCCCAGGCGGTCCAGCGGAATCACCACGTCTTCGTTGATCTTGAAGGCGTTGGTATGGCGGGCAATGGCGGCGGTACGGCTGCGGTCCAGCCAGAAGGTCTTGCGTGCCTCGGGGGTGACGGCGATAAAGCCTTCGCCGTGGCGGGCGTTGGCGTAGCGCACCACCTGGCTGGCGGCCTCGGCCACGGCGTTTTCGTTATCCGAGACGATGTCGGCAATCAGCACCATTTTCGGGCGGCCACGGCCTTTGGCCTTGGTGGCGTAGCCCACGGCGCGGACATAGCGCCAGTCCAGGTGCTCCAGGCCGGCCAGCTGCACGCCCGCGGCCAGGCCGGCGCCGTTGGGCTTGAAGTAGTCGGTGATTTCCACAATCGCCGGGGTGGCTTCGGCTACGGTGCCGAAAAACTCCAGACAGACGGTGCGGATGTGCGCCGGCATGCGGTGCAGCACAAAGCGTGCACTGGTGATGATGCCGTCGGTGCCTTCTTTCTGCACACCGGGCAGGCCGGCCAGGAATTTGTCGGTGACGTCCTTGCCCAGGCCCACTTTACGGAAGGCGCTGCCAGGGATCACCAGCTCTTCGCTGCTGATCACGGTCTTGCCGTCGTCCTGCAGGCGGGTCACGCGGAAGGTGGCGCTGTCGACATCGTGGATCTTGCCGTAGTTGTGGCCGATGCGTTCCACGAACATCCAGTTGCCGTTGGGGTCCACCATTTTCCAGCTGGCCAGGTTGTCCAGCGTGGTACCCCAGAGCACGGCTTTTTTGCCGCCTGCGTTCATAGCGATGTTACCGCCGATACAGGAGGCTTCGGCAGAGGTGGGGTCCACGGCAAACACCAGGCCGGCTGCGCCGGCAGCTTCGGCTACGCGGGCAGTGACCACGCCGGCACCGCACTGGATGGTGGCGCGCTTGCCGTCCAGGCCGGGCAGCTCGACGAACTCCACACCCAGGTGGCGGTCCATTTTTTCGGTGTTGATCACTGCGCTGCGGCGGTCCAGCGGTACGGCGCCGCCGGTGTAGCCGGTACCACCGCCACGCGGGATGATGGTGAGCTTCAGCTCGATACAGGCTTTCACCAGCGGGGCGATTTCGGCTTCGGTGTCCGGGCACAGCACCACGAAGGGGTACTCTACGCGCCAGTCGGTGGCGTCGGTCACGTGCGATACGCGCGCCAGGCCGTCGAACAGGATGTTGTCGCGGCGGGTGATCTTGCCCAAGCGCTTGAGGATGGCGGCGCGCAGCTCGCGGGTTTCGCCAAACTGCTGCTCGAAGGTATCCACCGCGGCGTAGGCGGCGGCAATCATGCGGCCAACCTTGTCGTTGCCGTCGCGGCGTTTTTCCACTTCGCCCAGGCGGTGGCGCAGTGCGCCTACCAGTGCGGTCAGGCGCTGCGGGTTGTCCAGCAGGTCGTCTACCAGGTAGGGGTTGCGGTCTACCACCCAGATATCACCCAGTACCTCGAAAAGCATACGGGCAGAGCGGCCTGTTTTCCGCTCTGCCCGCAGTTCTTCAAGCAGTTGCCACATGGGTGCGCCCAATAGGCGGATGATGATCTCGCGATCCGAATACGAGGTGTAGTTGTACGGAATTTCCCGTACACGCTGCTGGGTGGTGTTGCTCATATGTCCCTGAACTTCGGCAAGTTTTGGATAATTCCTGAAATAGTAGCCGAAATGTTGCGCCGCGAAAAATGCCGCTAACGTCAGGGTTATAGGGAGAATGTAGTTTGGATACGGTGAATTGGCCTGCCATTGCACGAATGTAGCGCGGCGGCTACAAAAACCGGTGCATTATGCCGCGCTGCTGTCATATGAGGTGGTATCGTGCCGGGGCATTTGTTTTGCCGCAGGCCAATGCCACCACACTTTGCTTTAGCTCGCATGCGTGGCGAGCTGGTAAGCCAGCTGGCAGGCTTCAAACAGGCTGCCAGGGTCGGCGCGGCCGCTCCCGGCCAGGTCCAGCGCGGTGCCGTGGTCTACCGAGGTGCGGATGATGGGCAGGCCCAGGGTGATATTGATGCCGGCGCCAAAGCTGGCGTGCTTGAGCACCGGCAGGCCCTGGTCGTGGTACATGGCCAGCACGGCATCGCCCTGGGCCAGCTTGTCCGGGTTGAACAGCGTGTCGGCGGGCAAGGGGCCGATGAGCTGCATGCCTTCGGCGCGCAAGGCGGCCAGTACCGGCTCGATCACCTCGATTTCCTCGCGCCCCATGTGCCCGCCTTCGCCTGCGTGCGGGTTCAGCCCGGCCACCAGGATGCGCGGTGCGCTGATGCCGAACTTGCCCACCAAGTCGGCGTGCAAGATGCGCAGCACCTGGGTCAGGCTGTCTGGCGTGATGGCGTCGGCCACGGCGCGTAGCGGCAGGTGGGTGGTGGCCAGCGCCACGCGCATGCCGGCACCGGCCAGCATCATTACGACGCGTGGTGTCGCGGTGTGCTCGGCCAGGTATTCGGTATGGCCGCTGAATGCCACCCCGGCGTCGTTGATCACGCCTTTGTGCACCGGCGCGGTGACCATGGCGGCAAATTCACCGCGCTGGCAGCCGTCTATGGCCACATCCAGCGTGGCCAGCACGTAGCGGCCGTTGGCCGCATCCAGCTGCCCTGCCACGGTGGGTGCGGCCAACGGTACGTGCCATACCTCCAGTGCGCCGGCCGGGGCGGCTTGCCCGGGCTGGTAGTCGTGCAGCGGGGTGTGCAGGCCAAGCTGCGCGGCGCGGCTAGCCAGCAGGTGTTTGTCGGCAATCACCACCAGGCGTGCCGGCAGGCCCAGCTCGGGCAGGCGTAGTACCAGATCGGGGCCGATACCGGCGGGCTCGCCAGCAGTAATGGCCAATACGGGGCGGGAGTGGGGCATGGCAGTTTCCGTAAAAAAAGCCGATGCAGGGATCGGCTTGGCGTGGCGGGCGTGGCCCGGCTTATTTTTCGACCAGGCGGTCATCGATAAAGGCGCTGGCGCGTAGCTGTTCCAGCCAGTCGATGTAGCTTTGCTCGATTTTGCGCTGACGGATCTGCTGTTTCACCACCAGTTTTTCGCGGTCGGTAGACACATCCTGGCTACGTACGTCTTCCAGCAGGACCAGGTGCCAGCCAAACGGGGTTTTAACCGGCTCGCTGACTTGCTTGGCTTGCAGCTGGCGGAAGGTGCGCTCGAAGTCGGGCACTGTGTCCCCTTCGTTGACCCAGCCCAGATCCCCGCCCAGCGAGGCGGAGCCGTCTTCGGAGAACTGGCGCGCCATGTCTTCAAACTTGGCACCGCGCTTGATGCGGTCTTGTACCTGCAGGATGCGGGCGTAGGCGTCAGTATCCGAGGTGGCTTCGTTGGTTTTCACCAGAATGTGGCGCACCTTGTGCTGTTTGACGTATTGCGGGCCGCTGGTGTCGCGCTTGTCTACCAGCTTGAACAGGTACAGGCTGCCGCTGGCGCGTACCAGCTCGGTGACGCCGCCTACCGGTAGGGTGTCCAGCAGCTGGATAAAGTCTTGCGGCAGGGCACTGGCGTTGCGCCAGCCCAGGTCACCGCCTTGCAGGGCGTTGCTGGCTTCGGAGTAGGCGGCGGCCACCTGGCCAAACGATTTGCCGGCCTTGATCTCGGCCGCTGCTTTCAGCAGTTTCTGGCGGCGTTCTTCTACCTGGGTCGGGGTGGCACGTTCCGGAATATTGACCTGGATGGCGGCCAGGCGATACTCGATACGGTTCAGGCCCGTGGTGGTTTGCTGTACCTGCGCCACTTCCTGGTCGGTTACATTCACGCGGCTGTTGACTTCGCGCTCCTTGATGCGCTCCAGCAGCAGGTCGCTGCGCAGCTGCTCGCGCAGCTTGGCAATGCTGCTGCCGTCTTTTTCCACCAGGGCACGCAGGCCGGCCAGGTCGGTTTTGTTCTGCTGGGCGATGCTCTGCAGCGCCTGGTCCAGCTCCAGCTCGCCGATGCGCAGGCCGTTATTGTTGGCGTATTGCAGCTGTAGCTGTTCGTTGATCATCATGTCCAGCACCTGGCGTGACATCACGTCGGCAGCCGGTGCTTCAATGTTCTGCCGTTGCAGGTTGCCTTGTGCTGCTTGCACACGCTGTGCCAGTTCGGACTGGGTAATGACGCTGTTGTTCACCACGGCAACGATGCGATCTACAGTGGAAATGGCCAGCGCAGGGGTGGCCAGGCAAGCAGAAACCAAGGCGGCAAGGAAAAGCTTTTTCATTATTTGTCTGCAGTCTCGTTGATCTTGCTGTAGCCCGGTATGGCCAGGCGCAGCGTTTCCAGTGGGTTATTGCCTATGCTGCTGAGGTCTTTGAGCTCCAGCTGCAGGAAGAAGGCATTCTTGGTCTTGGTCAGGTCGGTGACATAGCGCTGTGCGACCAGGCGTGTACTCCAGCAGCCTTGCTGGTACTCGATACCGGCCAGCTGCTCCAGCGCTTTTCTGTCGCGCAGCGAGTAGTTCTGCCGCGCCACGGCGTACCACTGCCGTGCCAGCGGCCACTGCCCGGCGATATCCAGCTGGCGCAATGTGTCGCGCTGGCTGCTGGTGCCCACGATTTCATCGCGGCCATAGCGGTAGCGCACACTCACGGCTTTGCCAGGGGCCGGGTTGTAGCGTAGCTGGGCATTGTAGCGCTCGGTTTTGTCCAGTGTCTGGTTGTACTGGTAGCTGGCGTCCAGGCGCAAGGCGCGGCTGATGTCGCCGCCCAGCGTCAGCAGCAGGTCAGAGCCGCCCTGGCTGCGCTGGGTGGTGGTGCCGGCCAGGGTGGTGTCGCTTCTGTCCAGATAAAAGCGTTGACCCACGGCTACGCGCAGTCGTTCCAGGCCGCTATCGTTATCCAGCATGCGGCTGGTGACCGCTGCGGTGATCTGGTTGGCCGCATTGATGCGGTCGTAGCCGGAAAAGCGGTTTTCGGTAAACAGCTGCGCAAAGTTGAAGTCGTTTTCCGAGGTGTCAAAGTTAGGCAGGTTGCTCTGGTCGGTACTGGGGATGTGTACGTAGTACAGCCGTGGCTCCAGCGTCTGGCTAACCGCCTTGCCATGCAAGGTGCTGTCGCGTTCGAACACCAGGCCGCTGTCCAGGCTGGTCACCGGCAGGGTACGGTCCAGGGTATAGCCTGCCTGCCCCTTGTAGCTATCCAGCTGGTAGCGGGTATGGTGCAGGCCGATTTTGGGGCGGATGAAGCCCCATGGCCGCTCTAGTGCCCAGGTCACGCTGGGGTAGGCCACCGTACGCCAGCCTTCCAGCTTGCTGCGGTGGTCAAAACGGGTGATTTCGCTTTCCAGCGCCAGGCGGAAGTCACCCAGCTGCTGGTTACTGGTGGCCACCAGTTGCGGTACACGGGCGTAGGGCTCTTCCACGCTGCCGGTGCTGTCTTGCAGGGTCTGGTAGCGCTGAGCCTTGAGCGTGATGCTGGCCCAGCCCGGGTTGTACGCCAGCCAGGCTTCGCGCAGCAGGTTTACGTTGGCCGCCGCACTGTTGCGGTCGCCAAAATCCTTGAAATAGTCGCTATCCGATACCTTGGTGCCATTCACGCCGGCGCTCAGCTGGCTGTTCAGGTTCTGGGTATGGGTGAGCTGCCACAGTGCGCGCTTTTTGTCTGCCTTGGTATCGTCCAGCTGTTCCGTGCTGATCTTGCCGCTGTAGTCCGGCTGCAGGTAGCGCCCTTCTACCCCCATCATCAGGCCGCGCTGGGCCATGTAGGTGGGGGTAATGGTGGCATCCATATTGGGTGCGATGTTCCAGTAGTAGGGCACGGCCAGCTGCAGGCCGTCACTACCGGTTTTTACCGTGGGGAACAGCAGGCCGCTCTTGCGCCCGCCATCCAGCGGGAAGTCGATCCACGGCGTGTACAGGATGGGCACGCCCTGGAACTCGATACGCGCATTGCGCGCCACGCCCACGTTGCGGCCATAGTCCAGGTCGATGGTGCCGGCCTTCAGGTACCAGGAATCGTCGTTGGGCTCGCAGGTATTGGCGCGGGTGCCTTGCAGCTGGTACAGCCCTTTGCCTTGCATGCGCAGGGCATCGGCCTTGCCGCGCAGGGAGCGGCCCTTGTCCTGGAAAGCAAAGTCGGCCTGGCTGGCGCTGCCGGTTTGCGCGTCCAGATAGCTTTCCAGATTGTCGCCTTCAATCGTGCTGCCCGCCTGACGCAGGGTGGCACGCTGCCCGGCGCGGACGTATTGCTTGTCCACGTAGTATTCCAGCCAGTCGGCCTCAAACTGCTGGCCATCACGCTCGGCGCGCACATTGCCTTCGGCTTTGAGCTGTACGTTCATCTGGCCATCGATACGATCGGCCTCGATGTGCAACACCCCGGTGGACACGGCGTCGGCCAGGGCAGGGGTGCACAGGAACAGCGGGAACATGGCCGCAGCAAGCGGCGATAGGCGAAAGCGTGGCGGCATCGGGCTGTGTCGGCCCGGCGCGTGTTGGGGCCGGGCAAAGCGGTTACAATCGCTGCATTGTACCCAATTTACTGGTATACGCGACTATGCAGCGATTAGAAGCCCTGAAGGCGTGGCTGGCCACGCAGTTTCCCGGCCAGGACGTGGCCGTAGAGTTTGCCGCGGCCGACGCCGATTTCCGCCGTTATTTCCGAGCCACGCTGGCTGATGGCAGTACCCGCATCGTGATGGACGCCCCGCCAGAGCACAAAAACACCGACAGTTTCGTCAGCGTGCGCGCACTGTTTGCCCCTGCGGCCAACGTGCCCGCCATTTACGCCCGCGACGCAGAGCAGGGCTTCATGCTGCTGCAGGACATGGGCAAGGTGACCTACCTGGCCGCGCTGCTGCACGACGAGCGCACCCTGGTGCACAAACACCTGCTGCTGGAGGCGGTAGACACGCTGGTCGCCATCCAGAAACTGAGCCAGCCGGACGTGTTGCCCGTATTCGACCGTGCTTTCCAGCTGCGTGAAGTCAACCTGTTGCCAGAGTGGTTTGCCACCAAAGAGCTGGGCAAGCCGCTGACCTTTGCCCAGCGCAAGCTGTGGGATGCCGGCATCAATGTGCTGCTGCCCGCCATCGATGCCCAGGCCAAGGTGTACATGCACCGCGACTTTACCGTGCGCAACCTGATGCTCACGACCGGCCAGCCGGGCGTGCTGGACTTCCAGGACGCGGTATATGGCCCCATCGCCTACGATCTGGTGTCGCTGCTGCGCGACGCCTTTATCGGCTGGGACGAAGAGTTCGTGCTGGATGTGGTGGTGCGCTACTGGGAAAAAGCCCGTGCCGCCGGCCTGCCTGTGCCCGCGCAGATCGACGATTTCTATCGAGACTTCGAGTGGGCCGGTATCCAGCGTCACCTCAAGATCGTGGGCCTGTTTGCCCGCCTGGCGCACCGCGACGGCAAAACCCAGTACCTGGCCGAGATCCCGCGCTTCCTGCGCTACCTCAAGAAAGCCACGCGCCGCTACGGCGAGCTGCTGCCGCTGTTCCAGCTGCTGGCCGACCTGGTGGGCCTGGATGAAGAAGATAACGACGACAGCATCCAGTCGGTGTTCAGCCACACCCGCATTGCCTCGGACGAGTAAACCATGCACGCCATGATCCTGGCCGCCGGGCGCGGCGAACGCATGCGCCCGCTCACCGACCATACCCCCAAGCCGCTGCTGGACGTGGGTGGCCAGCCGCTGATCGTGTGGCATATCCAAAGGTTGGCCGCAGCCGGCTTTACCGATATCGCCATCAACCACGCCTGGCTGGGTAGCCAGATCGAGGCCGCGCTGGGCGACGGCAGCCGCTACGGCGTGCGCCTGGCTTACTCGGCAGAAAGCACCGCGCTGGAAACCGCCGGCGGCATTGCCACCGCCTTGCCGCTGCTGGGCGATGCACCGTTTCTGGTGGTCAATGGCGACGTGCTGACCGATGTGGATTTCGCCGCGCTGCGGCCAACCCTGGCCGCACTGGATGGCACAAGCCGTCTGGCGCACCTGCTGCTGGTCAATAACCCGCCGCACAACCCGGCTGGCGATTTCGGCCTGCTGGCCGCTGGCGGCGTCAGCGCCAGCGCGGCAGACGGCGAAGGGCTGACCTTTTCCGGCATCGGCCTGTACCACCCGGCACTGTTCGCCAACACCCCCGCCGGGCAGCCGGCCAAGCTGGCACCACTGTTGCGCGCCGCCATGGCACAGCAGCAGGTCAGCGGCCAGGCGCACCGTGGCTTGTGGCTGGACGTGGGCACGCCCGAACGCCTGGCCGAGGCCGACGCCATCGCCCGCCGCTGGGCGCGGCTGTGAAGCGGCGCATCCTCGGCATCGACCCCGGTAGCCGTATCTGTGGTTTCGGGGTGATCGACATCGTCGGCAACCAGCGCCATTACGTGGCGTCCGGCGCCATCCGTACACCGCAAGGCGCCAGCCTGGCCGAACGCGTGAAGGTGCTGGTGACGGGTATCCACCAGGTCATCGACACCTACCAGCCCACCGAGGCAGCGCTGGAGCAGGTGTTCGTCAACGTGAACCCCGCCGCCACGTTGATGCTGGGCCAGGCGCGCGGCGCCTGCATGACGGCGCTGGTGATCAAAGACCTGCCCGTGGCCGAGTACACCGCGCTGCAGGTGAAGCAATCAGTGGTGGGGCAGGGCAAGGCGCCCAAGGAGCAGGTGCAGTTCATGGTGGTGACCATGCTCAACCTGTCCGGCACGCCGCAGGCCGACGCCGCCGACGCGCTGGCGGTGGCGCTCACCCACGCCAACCACAGCGGCGGTGCCGTGGGCAAGCTGGCCAAGCTGGGCTACAAGATACGCGGCGGGCGGCTGGTGTAGGCGCCCGGGCTTGCGCCAGGCCAAAGCCGCTGCGGCGCGCTGGCGGCATACTGCGGCCAACCTTGCCAATCGGAGCCTGCCATGTGGAACGACTATGCTATTGCCCGTGCGCTGCACGTCCTTGCCATCGTGATGTGGGTGGGCGGCGTCGGCTTTGTCACCACGGTGCTGATTCCTGCCATTCGCCGCCGTTTTCCCCCAGATCAGCAATATGCCCTGTTCGAGGGCGTAGAGCATCGCTTTGGTGCCCAGGCGCGTTTCTGGGTGCTGCTGGCGCTGGCCAGTGCCGGCTGGATGCTGCACAGCACCGACAGCTGGGCGCGGCTGCGCGATACCGGCTGGCTGCACCTGATGATCGCCGCCTGGTTGCCGTTTTTCCTGCTGC
>JAIXTB010000266.1 GCA_027484385.1 Neisseriaceae bacterium
ACCTCCTGCCCGCCGGGGATCACCAGCCAGCTGCCGGGCGGGCAGTGCCAGCTGCCGTGGCGGGTAAGCAGCTGCTTCTCGCCGTGTTCGACGGCCACCAGCAGGGTGGATAGCACCGGTACGCGCGCCAGGCGCTGGCGTTGCAGGCTACGAAAAATGTACAGCGGCAGGGTGGACATGGCGGGCTCCTGGCAGGTTGGCCGCATCATGCAGCAGGGTAGGCGCGCTGACGAGAGGGGTGAGCGGCTGCGGCCAACGTTTGCGCGTTATGGGAGGGTGCGCGGTAGCTTACTCGACGAGTGGATAAATAAAGCGTGCCACTTGCCATGGGCCTGCCTGACATTCGTCTAGCAGCTGAAAACCGTGCTTCTGATAATGCTGGCGCAGCGCGAGCCGCTCGGCGGCACAGTCCAGCCGGATATCGCGATAGCCGTGCCGGTGTGCCTCTGCTACCGCGTGTTGTAACAGGCAGGCTAATAACCCTTGCCCTTTGTGGCGGCGGGAAAGGGCAATACGGTGCAGAAACAGGCTGTGTGCGTGGGGGAGCTCGGGCCAGAACAGCGGGTCATTGTGCACCATGCGGCATGTGCCCACGGCTTCCGCGCCTAGATACAGCAGATGGTATTCACTAGCAGCAAGGGCATTGGCAATGGCCTGCGGGCTGACTTCTTCTGGTAGCCACATGGTGTCGCCACGCTGCTGTAGCCAGTCAGCCGACTGTTGCAACAGTCGCGTGACTTGCTCGCTGTCGTTGTTGCTGGCGGGTTTCAGGATGGTTTGTTGTGGCGCCACCAGCCACGCACTGACGCTGGCTTGCCAGCCCTCGGGCTCGCCGGCTGGCAGCGTGTGTTCACCGCCTACCAGTTGTAGTCGCGCGTGATGGCCATCGAACCACAGCTCGCCCTGGGCAAAGCGGCGGTATTGCACCGGCTCGGTTTGCATGGCGGCGAAATCCAGCCGCTGCCAGCCGTGGCTGGCGGCAGGTTGCCACAACCAGTAGTACACCTGGCCGGGCGGGCTGCCCGCCGGCTGGTCCAGACGCTTGATTTCCAGCAGGCTGCCGGCAGCGCCGTGGAAGGCAAACAGACAACGCAGTGGCAGCATCATGCCCCCGTTTTGTGCGCCATGTCCGGGCGATGCTTCATGGCCAGGCCTTTGAGCAGGTAGCGCAGGAACTGGTCGCCGCAGACGCGGTAGTTCTTGTGGCCGGGCTTGCGGAACAGCGCGCCTACTTCGGCGCTGGAGACGCTAAAGCCGGTGCGCGCGATCAGGGCCTCGATGTCTTCCTGTTTGAGCTCGAAGGCCACGCGCAGCTTTTTCAGGATGTCGTTATTGTTCAGGCGCAGCGCCGGTGGCGGCAGCGGGGCGTCATCACGGCGGCCACGGCGCTCGATGATCAGGCCGTCCAGAAAGGACGACAGCAGCTCGTCGCTGCAGCTGGCAAAGCCGTCTTCTTCATCTTTTTTCAGTAGCGCGGCAAAGTCGTCGTCGGCGTAGGGCTCGACGTGCTGCAGGATGGCCAGCATGCGCTTGTCGCTGATGTTCAGGATAAAGCGCACGCTGCGCAGGATGTCGTTGTTAAGCATGGTGGTATCGCCATCAGGGTTGGCCGCAGGGTGCGGCCAACGGGGGGTTTCAGGGGGCCAGGCGGCTGCGCGCCCAGCTGGCGTCGCCCGCCAGCGTGTACAGCACGCGGTCGTGCAGGCGGCTGGGGCGGCCCTGCCAGAATTCGATGCGGTCCGGCACGATGGCGTAGCCGCCCCAGTGCGGCGGGCGCGGTACCGATAGCGGGTGTTTCAGGCCAAAGCTGGCCGCGCGGGTCACCAGCACGGTTTTGCTGTCGATTTCCGTGCTTTGCTCGCTGGCCCAGGCGCCGATGCGGCTGGTGTAGGGGCGGCTGGCAAAGTAGGCGTCGGACACCTCGGGCGCCACCTGCGCCACGCGGCCTTCAATGCGCACCTGGCGCTCCAGCTCGGGCCAGAAGAAGGTCACGGCAATGTAGGGGTTGGCCGCCAGCTGGCGGCCCTTGCGGCTAAGGTAATTGGTATAGAACACCAGTTGGCCGTTTTCCACGCCCTTGAGCAGCACGATGCGCGCCGACGGCCGCCCGCTGTCGTCCACGGTGGCAATGTGCATGGCGGTGGGTTCGTGCACTTGCGAGGCAATGGCTTCGTTCAGCCACACTTCAAACTGGGCGACTGCGTCGGGCAGGCAGTCGTCGGGGGACAGTTCTTTCTTGCTGTATTCGAGGCGGATATCGGCGAGGTTCAGCGACATGGTCGGGCTCCACAGGCATGAGGGCGGCATTGGCGCCGCAGGGGTTGGCCGCCATCATACGCCGGTGGCTGCCGGCTGGCCCAGCTTCCGCGCCAGGAAATCCACCAGCATGCGTATCTTGGGCGATAGCTGGCGCTTGTGCGGGTACAGCGCCCAGATGCCTTCTTCAGGCGGCTGCCAGGCGGTGAGCAGCGGCTGTAGCGCGCCGCTGGCCAGGTGCGAGGCTACGTAGTAATCGGGCAGCTGCACAATACCGTGGCCGGCCAGCGCGGCCTGGGTTAGCGCGTGGCCGCTGTTGCAGCGCAGGCGGCCCTGTACCCGCAGCGGGCGGCGCTTGCCGTGCTCGCCGATAAACCAGTGCTCGTGGCTGCCCAGCAGACAGTTGTGCTGCTCCAGTGCGGCCAGGGTGTGCGGCGTGCCGTGGGCTGCCAAGTAGGCCGGGGCGGCGCAGATGTGCAGGTGGCGGCCGGCCAGGCGGCGCGCGATCAGGCTGGAGTCGGGCAGCTGGCCGATGCGGATGGCCAGGTCGTAGCCGTCGTGCACCAGGTCCAGCAGCTCGTTGCTCAGCTGCAGCTTGATGTCCAGCGCCGGGTAGTGCTGGCCGAACTGCAGCAGCAGCGGCGCGATGTGGCTTTCGCCGTAGGCCAGCGGCGCGGTGACTTTCAGGCTGCCCTGTGGCGTGGATAGGTGCTGCGACACGGCGCGCTCGGCTTCGCCCAGCGAGTCCAGCAGCTGGCGGCAGTGCTGCAGGTAGAGCTGGCCGGTGTCGGTCAGCGTGACGTGGCGGGTGGTGCGGTACAACAGCTGGGTACCCAGCCGCGCCTCCAGCCGTGTCAGCTGGCGGCTCACCTGCGAGACCGATAGCCCCAGCGCCTGCGCCGCGCGGGTAAAGCTGCCGTGTTCCGCCACGGCGGCAAATTCGCACACCCCTTCCCATGCCAGCATTATTGCACCCTGTAAAAAATCATTTGCCAATAGCGTGGATTATCCCGCAATCAAAGCCTAATACAATGCGGCCAACCTTTTTACTGACGGAAACCACCATGACTGCCACCACCATTACCTGTAAAGCCGCCGTTGCCTGGGCTGCCGGCCAGCCACTGACGATCGAAGACGTGCAAGTGATGCCGCCGCAAGCGGGCGAAGTGCGCGTGAAGCTGGTGGCCACCGGCGTGTGCCACACCGACGCCTTTACCCTGTCCGGCGACGACCCGGAAGGTATCTTCCCCTGCATTCTGGGTCACGAAGGTGCCGGCATTGTGGAGTCGGTAGGCGAGGGCGTGACCAGCGTGGCGGTAGGCGACCACGTGATTCCGCTGTACACGCCGGAATGCGGCGAGTGCAAGTTCTGCAAATCGGGCAAGACCAACCTGTGCCAGAAGATTCGCGCCACCCAGGGCAAGGGCCTGATGCCGGACGGCACCACGCGCTTTTCCAAAGACGGCCAGCCGATCTACCACTACATGGGCACCTCCACCTTTGCCGAGTACACCGTGCTGCCGGAAATCTCGCTGGCCAAGGTGAACCCGGCGGCCCCGCTGGAAGAAGTGTGCCTGCTAGGCTGCGGCGTCACC
>JAIXTB010000182.1 GCA_027484385.1 Neisseriaceae bacterium
CTCAGCTACAGCGCCGACAGCGAAAAAGAGCTGGCCATCTTCCGCGAAGCGGCGCTGGTGCAGCAGCATTTCGGCCAGGGCGCCATCGCCCAATGCATCATTTCCAACTGCGCCAGCGTGTCCGACATCCTGGCGCTGGCGCTGCTGGCCAAGGAAAGCGGCCTGCTGCGGCTGGACGGCGGCGTGCCGGTCATCAGCCTGAACCTGGTGCCGCTGTTTGAAACCATTGCCGACCTGGACGCCTCGGCCGCCATCATGCAGCAGCTGTTTGCGCTGCCGTGGTACCAGCAGCTGCTGAAGAGCCGTGGCGGTGTACAGGAAGTGATGCTGGGCTATTCCGACAGCAACAAGGACGGCGGCTACCTCACCAGCCAGTGGGAGCTGTACCAGGCCGAGCAGCGCCTGGTGCGCGTGTTCGATGCGGCCGGTGTGAAAATGCGCCTGTTCCACGGCCGCGGCGGCTCGGTCGGCCGTGGTGGTGGCCCCGCTTACGAGGCCATCATGGCGCAGCCGGCCGGTACCGTGGTTGGCCGCATCCGCATTACCGAGCAGGGCGAGATCATCACCGCCAAGTTTGCCGACCCGGACAACGCCACTCGCAACCTGGAGGCACTGGTGGCCGCCACGCTGGAAGCCACGCTGAGCCAGGGCAGCCAGCAGGACACCGACGAAAGCGTACTGGCCGAGCTGTCCGGCCACGCCTACCGCACCTACCGCGCGCTGGTGGAATCGGACGGCTTCATGCAGTACTTCATGGAAGCCACGCCGATCAGCGCCATTGCCAAGCTCAACATCGGCAGCCGCCCGGCCTCGCGCAAGGCGTTGGCCAGCATCAAGGACCTGCGTGCCATTCCGTGGGTGTTCTCCTGGTCGCAGTCGCGGGTGATGCTGCCCGGCTGGTACGGCTTTGGCAGCGCGGTGAAAGCCTTCCTGGCCGCCCACGGCGACGAAGCCGGCCTGGCCCAGCTGCAGGCGCTGTACCGTCAGTCGCCTTTCTTCCAGGTGATTTTGTCCAATATGGAGCAGGTACTGGCCAAGGCCGATTTGCAGATTGCGCGCCGTTACGCCGCGCTGGTGGGCGACGCCGCGCTGGCCGACCGCCTGTTTGGCGGCCTGCAAGCCGAGTTCGACAAGACCCTGGCTGTGTTCTTTGCCATTACCGGCCAGGACAAGCTGCTGCAGGGTAACCCCACGCTGGCGCGCAGCCTGGATACCCGCCTGCCCTACCTGGACGCGCTGAACCTGCTGCAGGTAAAACTGCTGCAGCGCCTGCGCCAGGAGCCGGACGACGAGGCCGCGCTGTACGCTATCCACCTCACCATCAACGGCATCTCCGCCGGCCTGCGCAACAGCGGCTAAGGTTGGCCGCAGGGCAGCAAAAAGCCAGTCTGTGTTTGCAGACTGGCTTTTTTCGTTTATCGCCTGAGCACCGATGGTGGCCGGCCGCCTCAACTGCCGCGCAGCGTGTGCAGCTTTAGCGGCAGCACCTCGCCCAGCCAGCGCGCGGCGCTGGTGTGGCCGGTTACCTCGTTGTCCAGCTCCGGGTGCAGCAGCACCGGCAGGCCGTCGCGGTACTGCTCTAGCAGCGCGGTCACGGCCGGTAGCAGCGGCTCGGCAAAGTTGATTTCGAACATTGGCCGCGTGTGCGGGCCCACCTCGCGCTCGATCAGCCGCCCCAGCCAGCAGCCGGCCGGCAAGCGGCAGGCCAGCGTGGCGTGCAGCGTAGCGGCTTGTGTCGTTTGTGTTGGCAGAAAATAAACGTGGGCGTGGTATAGGGTAGTCATTGTGTGCGCGCAGTGTGGCTTTGGCGCGATGTTATTGCAACTTGGCCGCTATTTATAGCACGGTGCGGCGTACGCGCTCGTGCGCTTCGTTCAGCAGGCGCTGCTGGCGGTGACCCAGGCAGTCGCCGTGGGGGCAAAGCGATCGATAAACCGGTGTGAAGCAGTAGGCGAGTAGGCGGCGCAGCAGTTTCATGGCATGCTCATTGTTGAATGATTGGCGATGAACCCAGCTTAATCAGCCTGTTACTGCCGATAAACCCGTGCCTGCTCACCATATTGTCAAGCAAATGAAAACAATGCCGCTGCCGGATGATGTACTGGTATTCGAGGCCATTGCCCGCTTGGGTAGCCTGACCGCCGCTGCCGACGCGCTGGGCTGCACCCGCAGTCTGGTCAGCCTGCGGCTCAAAGCGCTGGAAAAGCAGCTGGGTGCGGTGCTGGTGTTGCGCACCACGCGGCGGCTGGCGCTGACCGAGGCCGGCCAGCAGCTGCTGCCGCACGCCCAGGCCATGCGCCAGGCGCTGGAGCGCATGCAGCACGCGGTAGATAGCGCCCAATGCGGGGTGGACGGGCCGTTGGCGCTGTCTACCTCGGTATCACTGGCACCCATGCTGGCGCCACTGTTGGGCGAGCTGGGGCAGCAGCAGCCCGGCTTGCAGCTACGGCTGGACGTGGACAACCGCGTGCAAGACCCCATCGCCGACGTGCTGGATTTCTGCCTGCGCATGCGCAAGGTGCACGACGACTCGCTGGTGGCGCGGCCTGCCGGCTGGGTGGAAGAGGGCCTGTACGCCAGCCCGGCCTTTCTGCAGCAACATGGTTGGCCGCAACACCCGGACCAGCTGCTGCAGTATGGCTTGCTCAGCCATGAAGATGGCGAACAGCTGACGCTGGTGCGTGGTGACGATACCTGTGTATTGCAGCCAGGCCCGGCACGTACCCATTCCGGTGCGTATATTGCCGCCCTCAGTCTGTGCGTGGCCGGTTACGGTATCAGCGTGCTGCCGCATTACATGGCGGCACCGGCTTGCCGTCGCGGCGAGCTGCAGCGCGTGCTGCCCGACTGGCAGGGCGAGCGCTGGCAGGTGTTTCTGGTCTACCCCTATCGCCAACCCATGCCGCGCAAGTACACGGTGCTGATCGACTTTTTGCTGCCGCGCATCGCCGCCGCACTGGCCGACCAGGCCTGAGGCCGCTGGCCGACAGCCGCCATTTGCGGCACTATCACCGGGTATTCACTCGGGATTCGATATGATCACCCCTCAGGCGCCGTCCGGGCGCGGCATTGCGCTGTCGATCAGCGCCTCGCTGCTGTTTTCGCTGTTGCCCGCCTACGTGACCCAGCTGCGGCCACTGGATGGCTTGGGCATTTTTGCCTGGCGCATCTTGTGTACGCTGCCCGGCGTGTTGCTGATTGTGCTGCTCACCGGCAAGCGCCAGGCGTTTGCCGACAGCTGGCAGCGCATGTGGCGCCAGCCGGCGCTCCTGGCCGCCGTGGCCGGCATGGCCGCGCTGATGGGCGTGCAGCTGTGGCTGTTTCTGTGGGCACCGCTGCACGGCCAGGTGATGGCGGTATCGATGGGTTATTTTCTGGCACCGCTGGTGATGGTACTGGTGGGACGGCTGTTGTACGGCGAGCGGCTGTACCGCCTGCAGGCCATGGCCGTGGTGCTGGCGCTGCTGGGCGTGCTGCACGAGCTGTGGCTGACGCGCGCCATCGCCTGGCCCACGCTGCTGGTGGTGCTGGGCTACCCGCCGTATTTTGTGCTGCGCCGCAAGAGCGGCCTGGACCCAGTGTGCGGCTTTGCGCTGGAAATGGCGCTGATCTTCCCGGTCGCGCCGGCCATGCTACTGTGGCTGGGCCCGGCTGGCTGGGGCGTGCTGGACGAGGCGCGTTTCTGGTGGCTGCTGCCGGGGCTGGGCATCCTCAGCTCCATCGCCCTGCTGTGCAATATCGCCGCCAGTCACCTGCTGCCCATGGGGCTGTGGGGGCTGCTGGGTTATGTGGAGCCGGCGCTGCTGTTTGTGCTGGCCATTGCGTTTCTGGGCGAGCCGCTGGGTGCCGACGGTTTACTCACCTACGGGCCGATCTGGGGCGCGATTTTGCTGATTGCCATTCATACCCTGCGCCAGCAACGCAAGCTGGCGCTTTCACGGCGGAGCCCTGCATGAAAAACCTGTTGTTAGCCGGCTTGCTGGCCTTGTGCAGTAGCTGGGCAGCTGCCCAGCCCACCTTGGCCGTACCGGTGCGCCAGGGTTGGTTTGATGGCCAGCCGGTGTGGTACCTCACCACCGACGCCTCGCGCGCCGATGCCGCCATCGATAATGCGGCCAACCTGGTACCACGGCTGGCCAATGCGCTACCGCTGAGCCGCCACGAGCCGAACCCGCGTTCGGTGCTGGACCGCATTTACAAGTTTGCCGCCCAGCCCAGCGTGCTGCCGTCCATCCCGCAGCCCTTGGGTGCGGCCAACCGTGACCGCGCCTACTCGCCGCTGTGGGACGTGATCATGGTGCACTGGCAGCCCGGCCGCACCGTGCGCGAGCTGCGCTCGGTGGACGAGGTGCTGGCGGCGGAAGACGCCGGCGACGTGCGGCTGGAGCCGCTGGAGCTGGTGGTGAACTGCCCGGTGCTGCAGGTAGGCCGCCAGGCGCTGCCGGGCATTACGCCGCTGCCATTGCCATAACAAGCCATGCCTGGTGGCGGGTATCAGGCCTGCCAGCCATCCGGTACCTGGCCAAAGCGTAGCTGTGGTGTGCCGTGCCAGTCGGCGCACTGCTGTAGCGCTTTCAGGATGTCCTGCTGCAGGCGTTTGCCCGGTTTGATGCCCGGCTCCAGGTAAAGCGCTTTGACCTCGAACACACCCTGCGCGCGGTGCGCCTTGGCGTCCAGCCGGCCCACCAGTTGGCCGCGCACCAGTAGCGGCAGCACAAAGTAGCCGTACTGGCGTTTGGGCGCCGGGGTGTAGCACTCGATGCGGTAATCAAAGCCGAACAGCTGGCTGGCGCGCGCGCGGTGCCATACCACCGGGTCGAACGGCGACAGCACGGTGCAGGCGCTGGCTTTCAGCGCGCCGTCTGTGGCCAACGTCAGCGTGTCCTTCAGGCTGTGGTGCACGTAGCTGTCGCCCTTCAACCCTTCCACCTGTACCGGCAGCAGCTCGCCGCTGTCGATCAGCGGGGCCAGCTCGGCCGCGCTGACCTTGCCGCGCAGCCGGTAGTAGTCGCCCACCCAGCCGGCCTGCACCAGGCCCAAGGCGCGGCAGCTGGCGCGGATCATGTCGTGGCGGGCGCTGGCCGGTGTGGGCAGGTGCTGCGCGTCGTCCCAGTGTGGCAGCACGCGCTCGGCCAGGTCGTACACGCGCTGGAAGTTTTCGCGCTGGCGCACCATCAGCTGGCCGCTGGTAAACAGCACCTCCAGATGGCGTTTTTCCGGCTTCCAGTCCCACCAGCCATTGCCTTTGCCGCCCTGGCGGGCGAAATCGCGCGAGCGCACCGGGCCGTGCTGGCGGATGTGCGCCAGCAGCTGGTCGATGTCGGCACGGTGTTTGTCCATCCAGCTGACCGAGTACTTCCAGCCCATGGCGGCCGGGTTCAGCATGCGGTGGCGCAGCAGGCGGTAGTCTTCCACCGGCACGAAACAGGCTTCGTGCGCCCAGTACTCGAACAGCGCGCCGTCGGCCAGCAGGCTGTCCAGCCAGGCCGGGTCGTAGTGGCCCAGGCGGCTGTACAGCACCAGGTAGGGGCTGCGCGCCACCACGCTGATGGTGTCGATCTGCAGCAGCGCCATGCGGCGGATGGCGGCCAGCACGTCGGCACGGCTGGCTTTGCGCCGGGGTGCGGCCAACAGGCCCTGCGCGGCCAGGTGTAGGGCGCGGGCGGCGGGGAGCGACAGGTGGACAGTAGACATGGCAATAAAATGACAGGATGAACAGTGTGTACAGCATAGCCGTTCGCCAGCGGTGGCGGACAGCGGGTAGAATGCTGGCGGCCTGTCACCACGGGCAGTTTCCCGCATGGCATGGCTGTGCCAAGCTACGGGGGCTGCGCGTACTGGCAGCGTCTTTTGTTCTTTGAGTGCGCTACTGCGCCGGCATACCTGCCGGGCGTGGCGCTACGTGGGCCTGTTGGCCTGACCCAACCTGAACCGCGGCGGCCACCCCGCTACGGCAAGGAGCGATCTTTATGTTGTTTTCCTGGTTTGAACGCCGGGTAGATGCCTACCCGGATACCCCCCCTCCGCAACCCCCTAAAGGGTTCTTCCCGTTTGTCTGGTCGGCCACCGCTGGCATGCGCGGCCTGATTCTGGGCATGGCGCTGCTGACGGCCGCCATTGGTGCCTTCGAGGCGCTGCTGTTTTCCATGCTGGGCTCGATTGTGGACTGGCTTAGCCATGTGCCGCCGGCGCAGCTATGGGACAAAGAGCGCGACAACCTGCTGCTCTTGGCCGCCATCCTGCTGGCCAGCCCGCTGCTGATTGCGCTGCAGGCCATGGCCAAATACCAGGGCCTGTTCGGCAACTTCCCGATGCGCCTGCGCTGGCACTTTCACCGCCACCTGCTGAACCAGAGCATGGCGTTTTACCAGGACGAGTTTGCCGGCCGCGTGTCGGCCAAGGTGATGCAGACCGCGCTGGCGGTGCGCGACACCGTGCTGATCATTACCGACATCATGGTGTTCGTGGTGATCTACTTCATCACCATGGTGGCGGTGGTGGGCAGCTTCGACGCCGTGCTGCTGTGGCCCTTTCTGGCCTGGCTGGCGCTGTACGCGCTGACGCTGCGCTTCTTTGTGCCACGCCTGGGCCGCGCCGCCAGCCAGCAGGCCGACGCCCGCAGCCTGATGACCGGCCGCATTACCGACGCCTATACCAATATCGCCACGGTCAAGCTGTTTTCGCAGGGTAACCACGAGGCACGCTTTGCCAAGGGCGCGATGCAGGAGTTCATGCACACCGCCTACCGCCAGATGCGGCTGGTGAGCGGCTTCGAGATCGTCAACCACATCCTCAGCATGGGGCTGATTGCCAGCACCGCCGGTGCCACGCTGTGGCTGTGGAGCCGTGGCGAAGTGGGTGTGGGGGCAGTGGCAGCCGCCACCGCCATGGCGCTGCGCCTGAACGGCGTGTCGCACTGGATCATGTGGGAGATGTCCAGCCTGTTCGAGAACATCGGCACGGTGCAAGACGGCATTACCACGCTGTCGCGCCCCATCGCCATCCACGATGCGCCGGGTGCCCGCCCGCTGCAGGTTGGCCGCGGCGAGCTGCGTTTTGACAATGTGCGCTTCAGCTACGGCGGCGAGAAGGTGGTTATCGACGGCCTGAACCTGACCATTCGCCCTGGCGAAAAAATCGGCCTGGTTGGCCGCAGTGGCGCGGGCAAGTCCACCATCGTCAACCTGTTGCTGCGTTTTTACGAGCTGGAAAGCGGCCGCATCCTGATCGATGGCCAGGACATCTGCCAGGTCACGCAGGACAGCCTGCGCGCCCAGGTGGGCATGGTGACGCAAGACACCTCGCTGCTGCATCGTTCGGTACGCGACAACCTGTGCTACGGCCGCATGCAGGCCAGCGACGAGGAGATGATTGCGGCGGCGCAAAAGGCCGAGGCGCACGAGTTCATCCTGCAGCTGACCGACCCCAAAGGCCGCCGCGGCTACGACGCCCACGTGGGCGAGCGCGGCGTCAAGCTGTCCGGTGGCCAGCGCCAGCGCGTGGCCATCGCTCGCGTGATGTTGAAGGATGCGCCGATCCTGCTGCTGGACGAAGCCACCAGCGCGCTGGATTCCGAGGTAGAAGCGGCCATCCAGAGCAGCCTGTACCGGCTGATGGAAGGCAAAACCGTGGTGGCCATCGCGCACCGTCTGTCCACCATCGCCGCCATGGACCGGCTGATCGTGCTGGATAAAGGCCGCGTGGTAGAAGAGGGCAGCCACGACCAACTGCTGGCCAAAGGCGGCCTGTACGCGCGGCTGTGGGCGCACCAGAGTGGCGGCTTCCTGGGCGAGGAAATCGACCCGGAAGAAGAAGCGGCGCTGGCCAGCAGCTAAGGTTGGCCGCAGGCCAGGCGGTAGGGAAAAGGGGCTGTGACGTTAATGCCGTTCACTTAAGCAAGTGAGCCGCATTTTTTGTCAGGATGATTTCTGGAAAAAAGAGGCGAAGCATTGAATCCGCTACGCGGATGATGCTTGAAGGTGCCGGTTCCGCCCGGCTGGCGGGAAAGGGGGCGGGTCGCCGCCCCCTTTTCATTCCCCCGCGCCCCGGGGCTGCTCGAAACCCCGGCCAAAATGGCACGCCCCAGGCGCCGCCGAACTCGCCGCGTGCTAACGTCACGCGGCTCAAACAAATCGGCGTCTTGCGCGTGCGAATCTTTGATTCGCTCAGCACAACCCTGGGGCGCACCATTTTGCCCGGCTCGCGCCAACGGGATGGGCGCTTGACCGACGCGCTAATTCTTGGATACCTAGCCAATTGCCAGAAGTTTTCTGCTTGAGTGAAAGGCGTGTGCCAGTCCCCTTTTTTTTGCGTTTGCGTATCGCTGCAGTAGTTCTGTGCCAGCAAGCAAGCTGGCAATAAAGTAGTTCCCACACTACGGCGCACTGCCGATCAGCCAGCCGTTTGCGCTTTTTACGCAACAAAAAGGCGCGCCACCCTGGCAAATTACGCTGGCAGTTGAGTTAAAACAGACAGGGTTGTACCTCATTGACTACAGCTGGTAGATAATGCCGCAGCCCCCCTAACAGGGCGGCCTACCAGACCCGCCCGGCTCAACCGGAGAATGGGCGGGTTTCGTCGGCTGCTCTGCCCTTTTTCAAGCAGAGGTACACATGTCCTTGCAAGCCCCGAGCTTTGTACGCCACCAGCAACTGATCAACTGGGTCGCCGAAGTGGCCGCCCTCACCAAACCGGCTGCCATCCACTGGGTAGACGGTTCCGAAGCGGAAAACCAGCAGCTGCTGGCCAAGATGGTAGCCGCCGGCACCCTCACCCCGCTGAACCCGGCCAAACGCCCCGATTCCTACGCTGCTTTTTCCGACCCGTCCGACGTGGCGCGTGTGGAAGACCGCACCTATGTGTGCAGCGCCCGCCGCGAAGACGCCGGCCCCAACAATAACTGGATGGAGCCGGCCCAGATGCGCAGCACGCTGAACGGCCTGTTCGATGGCTGTATGGCTGGCCGTACCCTGTACGTGATTCCGTTCAGCATGGGCCCGCTGGGTTCACCCATTGCCCACGTGGGTATCGAGCTGACCGACTCGCCCTACGTGGTAGCGTCGATGCGCATCATGACCCGCATGGGCCGCAATGTGTACGAAGTGCTGGGCGAAGACGGCCCCTTCGTGCCCTGCGTGCACAGCGTGGGCGCACCGTTGGCCGCAGGCCAGGCCGACAAGCCATGGCCGTGCAACCCGGACACCAAGTACATCGTGCACTACCCGGAAACCCGCGAAATCTGGTCGTACGGCTCCGGTTACGGCGGCAACGCCCTGCTGGGCAAAAAGTGCTTCGCGCTGCGCATCGCCTCCACCATGGGCCGCGACCAGGGCTGGCTGGCCGAACACATGCTGATCCTGGGCGTGGAAAACCCGCAGGGCGACAAGCACTACGTCGCGGCTGCCTTCCCTAGCGCCTGCGGCAAGACCAACTTTGCCATGCTGATTCCGCCCAAAACCTACGATGGCTGGAAAGTCACCACCGTGGGCGACGACATTGCCTGGATCAAGCCAGCGGCGGATGGCCAGCTGTACGCCATCAACCCGGAAAACGGCTACTTTGGCGTGGCACCGGGTACCTCGGTCAAATCCAACCCCAACGCCATGGCCATGCTGAACGAAGGCGTGATCTTCACCAACGTGGCACTCACCGACGACGGCGACGTGTGGTGGGAAGGCATGAGCAAGGACATTCCTGCACACCTGACCGACTGGCAGGGCAAGGACTGGACACCGGAAATTGCCAAGGAAACCGGCCGCAAGGCCGCGCACCCGAACGCGCGCTTTACCGTACCGGCCGCCAAGTGCCCGTCGCTGGACCCGGCGTGGAACGACCCGGCCGGCGTGCCGATCTCGGCCTTCATCTTTGGCGGCCGCCGCTCGTCCACCGTGCCGCTGGTGTTTGAAGCGGCCAGCTGGGAAGACGGCGTGTACATGGCCGCCACCATGGGCTCGGAAACCACCGCTGCCGCGTTTGGCGCGCAGGGTGTTACCCGCCGCGACCCGTTTGCCATGCTGCCGTTCTGCGGCTACCACATGGGCGATTACTTCCAGCACTGGCTGGATATGGCTGGCAAGGTCAGCAAGTTGCCGCGCATCTTCTGCGTGAACTGGTTCCGCACCGACGCCGATGGCAAGTTCATCTGGCCGGGCTTTGGCGACAATATGCGCGTGCTGGAGTGGATCGTTGGCCGCGTGCAGGGCACCGCCCAGGCCGAAGACAGCCCGCTGGGCAAGGTGCCAGCCTACGCCGACCTGAACTGGGCAGGGCTGGATGGCTTTACCGAGCAGCATTTCCAGCAGCTGATGGTGCTGGACGAAGCCGCTTGGCGCCACGAGCTGGCCGCCCACGACGAGTGGTTTGCCAAGCTGGCCGACGCGCTGCCGGCCAGCCTGGCGGCGCGCCGCAGCAAGCTGGCCGAGGCCCTGGGTGTGTAAGCAGGGTATGAGCTAACGCAAGCCTGCCTCATGGCAGGCTTTTTTCATGCAGCATGCGGCCAACCAGGCAAGGTTGGCCGCACGTTTTTACGGCAGCAGGATCAGCGAGCCGGTGGTACGGCGTGCTTCCAGGTCGCGGTGCGCCTGGGCGGCGTCGGCCAGCGCGTAGCGTGCCGATGGCTGTACTTTTACCGTGCCGCGGGCCACTTGCTCGAACATGGCGCCGGCCAGTGCTTCCAGCTCGGCGCGGGTGGCGATGTAGTCGTGCAGACGCGGGCGGGTGAAGAACAGCGAGCCTTTTTGTGCCAGCAACAGCGGTGAAAAGTCCGCAACTGCCCCGCTGGCGTTGCCAAAGCTGACAAACATGCCGCGCGGCGCCAGGCTGTTCAGCGACATCTCGAAAGTATCCTTGCCCACACTGTCGTACACCACCGGCACGCCGGTGCCGCCGGTCAGTTCACGCACGCGTGCCGGCACATCCTCCTCGCGGTAGTTGATGACATGGGCGCAGCCCAGCGCGCGTACCAGTGCGGCCTTGTCGGCGCTGCCCACGGTGCCGATGACCGTCACGCCCATGGCCGACAGCCACTGCACGGCAATCTGGCCCACACCGCCTGCTGCAGCGTGCCACAGCACGGTTTGCCCCGGTTGGACGCGGTAGGTATGCAGAATCAGGTAGGCCACGGTCATGCCCTGCAGCATCAGGCAGGCGGCGGTATCGTCGCTGACGCTGTCCGGCAGTTTGACCAGATGCAGGGCCGGCATCACGCGTTGCTGGCTGTAGGCACCCAGCGGGCCACCGGCGTACGCCACGCGGTCGCCTGGCGCGACATGGCTCACGCCCGCCCCCACGGCCAGCACCTTGCCCGCGGCTTCGCTGCCCAGCCCGGACGGTAGCGGTAGTGGGTAGAGCCCGCTACGATGATAGGTATCGATAAAATTGACGCCGATAGCGGTGTGTTGCAACAGCACCTCGCCGGGGCCGGGTTGGCCGCAGTCGACGTGTTCGGTTTGCAATACTTCCGGGCCGCCGCTAATGTCAAAACGGATACGCTGGCTCATGGGCTTCCTTATCGAATAGAGTGGGTGGCTACGCTATAGCGTAGATAGTGCACGAAAGCATAACTTGGCAGGTTAAACAGATTGTTCAGCGCGGTTCCGGGAAGGGGGGCGTATGAAAGGTGTGGTGTTTACCGAGTTTCTGGGCTTGGTGGAGCAAAAGTTCTCTGCGGATATGGTGGATGACATCATTGATGATGCCAATCTGCCGCACGGCGGCGCCTATACCGCCGTGGGCACGTATCCTTTCCCCGAGATGGTGGCGCTGATCGTGGCGTTGTCCAAGCGCACCGGGCTGGACGTGCCGGTGCTGATACATGCTTTTGGCCAGTACCTGTTCGGGCGCTTTTTTGTGCTGTATCCGGCATTCATCAACGCTTGCAGCAGCACCATCGAGCTGGTGAGCCATATCGAACAGGTGATTCACACCGAGGTACGCAAGCTGTACCCCGATGCCGAGCTACCGTCGTTTGAGGTGGAATCGCATACCGCGCAGCGTCTGAGCGTGGTGTACCGTTCGCCGCGCTGCCTGGCCGACCTGGCTGTGGGCCTGATAGACGGGGCGGTAGCGCATTATGGCGAGCAGGGCCACCTGCACCTGCAGCGGGAAGCGCTGGATGCCGACGGTACGGCGGTGCGCTTTATCCTGGAAAAAACATGAGTGACGCGGACATTATCCAGCGCCTGGAAAAACGGCTGGCACGCGAACACGCGGCCCGCCTGGAGGCCGAGCGTTTGCTGGAGGCCAAGAGCCTGGCGCTGTATACGGCCAACTGCGAGCTGGCCGAGGCAGCGCACCAACTGGAAGAAAAGGTGGCAGAACGCACGCTGGAGCTGAGCCAGGCACTGGCGCTGGCCGAGGCCGGCGTGCGGGCCAAAACCGAGTTTCTGGCGGTGATGAGCCACGAGCTGCGCACGCCCATGAACGGGGTGATGGGCATGGCCGAATTGTTGGCCGCCACACCGCTGTCGCCGGCTCAGCGCGAGCTGCTGCATACCTTGCAGGAAAGCGCCGAGGCCCAGATGGTGCTGATCAGCGATATCCTGGATTTGTCCTCTATCGAGAATGGCAACCTTACCCTGCGGCGCGACCCGGTAGACATGCCCGCGCTGCTGGACGGCCTGTTGGCGCAGTATCGCATCAGTGCCAATGCCAAAGGCCTGAGCCTGTGGCTGGAACGCCCGGACAGCCTGCCCTGGCTAAAAGGGGACGGCGACCGTTTGCGCCAGGTGCTGGGCAACCTGCTGTCCAATGCATTGAAATTTACCGCCGAAGGCCAGATCAGCCTGCGCGTCACGCTGGATAAACAGCCGGACGGCTACGGTTATTGGCACGTGGCGGTGAGCGATACCGGCATCGGTATGAGCCCCCAGCTGATTGGCCGCCTGTTCCGCACCTTTGAAATGGCCGATAGCTCGCCCACACGGCGTTATGGTGGTACGGGCGTGGGGCTGGCCATTAGCCGCCGCCTGGCGCAGGCGATGCAAGGCGATATCACCGTGAGCAGCCAGGTGGGGGAGGGGAGCTGTTTTACCTTCAGCTGGCGCGCCGAGACGGTGGCCGCGCCGGTGCTGGCCCCCAGCAGCACGCTGTCGGCCATCGAGCTGCCCGGCCCGGCGCGGGAGCTGCGGGTACTGGTGGCCGAAGACAACGCCATCAACCAGAAACTGATCGTGAAAATGCTGGAGCGCCTGGGCTTAAGCCGCATCACCCTGGCAGATGACGGCCTGCAGGCGGTGGCCGTGGTGGAAACCGGTAATGTGGACCTGGTGCTGATGGA
>JAIXTB010000011.1 GCA_027484385.1 Neisseriaceae bacterium
AACTCTAGCTAATAGTCTGTGATGAACCCTGGCTACCCGTGCCGGTCTGTCGCCGCTGACGGGGTGCGGCCAACGTTGGCCGCAAAAACGGGCAGGTCATTTTACTGCCCTGCCCGTTTCATACCGACATCAAATATCAATAACGATAGTGTGCCGGCTTATATGGGCCTTCTTTCGGCACGCTGATGTAGGCCGCTTGCTGATCGCTCAGCTCGGTCAGGCGGGCACCGATGCGCTCCAGGTGCAGACGGGCCACCATCTCGTCCAGATGCTTCGGCAGCACATACACTTTGCTGTCGTATTTGCCCGGGTTGGCGAAGATCTCGATCTGCGCCAGCACCTGGTTGGTGAACGAGTTGGACATCACGAAGCTTGGGTGGCCGGTAGCGCAACCCAGGTTGACCAGGCGGCCTTCGGCCAGCAGGATGATGCGTTTGCCGTCCGGGAAGACAATGTGGTCTACCTGCGGCTTGATGTTGTCCCACTGGTACTGGCGCAGGCTGGCAACTTCGATTTCGCTGTCGAAGTGGCCGATGTTGCACACGATGGCGTTATTGCGCATGCGGACCATGTGGTCGTGGGTGATCACGCCCACGTTGCCGGTGGTGGTAACAAAAATATCGGCTTGGTCGCAGACCTCGTCCATGCGTACCACGCGGTAGCCTTCCATGGCAGCTTGCAGTGCGCAGATCGGGTCGATTTCGGTTACCCACACGGTGGCGCCCAGGCCACGCAGGCTTTGCGCGCAGCCCTTGCCCACGTCGCCGTAGCCCAGTACCACGGCCACTTTACCGGCGATCATCACGTCGGTAGCGCGCTTGATGCCGTCTACCAGCGACTCGCGGCAGCCGTACAGGTTGTCGAACTTGGATTTGGTCACCGAGTCGTTCACGTTGAACGCCGGGAACGGCAGCGCGCCGTCTTTTTCCAGCTGGTACAGACGGTGTACGCCGGTGGTGGTTTCTTCGGTCACGCCCTGGATATGCTGCAGGCGCTTGGAGTACCACTGCGGGTCGATCGCCAGGTAGCGCTTGATGGCGGCGTACAGGGCGGTTTCTTCGTCGTTGGTAGGGTTAGCCACCACGCTGATGTCTTTCTCGGCCTTGCTGCCCAGCATCAGCAGCAGGGTGGCGTCGCCGCCGTCGTCCAGAATCATGTTGGCAGGCTGGTTTTCCGGCCATTCGAAAATCTTGTGGCTGAATTCCCAGTACTCGTCCAGGCTCTCGCCCTTGAAGGCGAATACCGGGATCTCGGCAGCAGCGATGGCCGCAGCAGCGTGGTCTTGGGTGGAGAAGATATTGCACGAGGCCCAGCGTACGTCGGCACCCAGCGCAGTGAGGGTTTCAATCAGCACGGCGGTCTGTACGGTCATGTGCAGGCTACCGGCGATGCGCGCGCCGCGCAGCGGCTGTGCATCCTTAAACTGCTCGCGAATTGCCATCAAGCCCGGCATTTCGGTTTCGGCAATGTTCAGTTCTTTGCGGCCCCAGGCGGCCAGGTTGATATCGGCAACAACGTAGTCGTTGAAGTCAGCCATCGTGCAAATCCTTTATCACGAAGGCCGGGAGGGATGGCTCACCCGCGCATCCCGTGCCCGGCACGGGTTATTCCGGCGACCCGGTAGGGTGGCCGATGAACAAGCAGGTGAGCGCCGTTTTGAACTGTTCCGGGCCTGGGGCCTAGCCTCGCAGCGCTCCCCGGAATACCGACATTATGGCAGAAGATCGTTAAAAGGTTGGCCGCAATTCGCGCCAGAAAAGCAAAAAGCCCCTTGCGGGGCTTGTTGTCTCACCGGGCGGGCTTACAGACCGGCAGCAGCGCGCAGCGCTTCTACCTTGTCGGTACGCTCCCAGGTGAATTCCGGCTCTTCGCGGCCAAAGTGGCCGTAAGCGGCAGTTTTGGCGTAGATCGGGCGCAGCAGATCCAGCATCTGTACGATACCTTTCGGGCGCAGGTCGAAGTGCTGTTTTACCAGCTCGACGATTTGCTCGTTCGGGATCACGTTGGTACCAAAGGTATCCACGGCAATGGAGGTAGGCTGCGCCACGCCAATGGCGTAGGACACCTGTACCTGGCACTGGCGCGCCAGACCGGCTGCTACGATGTTCTTGGCCACGTAGCGGCACGCGTAGGCAGCGGAGCGGTCCACCTTGGAAGGATCCTTGCCGGAGAACGCGCCACCGCCGTGCGGAGCGGCACCACCGTAGGTATCCACGATGATTTTACGGCCGGTCAGGCCGCAATCGCCTTGCGGGCCACCGATAACAAAGCGGCCGGTCGGGTTGATCAGGTATTTGGTTTCCGCGGTGAGCATCTCTGGCGGCAGTACCGGCTTGATGATCTGCTCGATCACGGCTTCACGCAGGGTGTCGTAGTCCACATCCGGGTGGTGCTGGGTAGACAACACCACGGTGTCGATACGCTTTGGCAGGCCGGTAGCGGTATCGTACACGCAGGTGATCTGGCTCTTGGCATCCGGGCGCAGCCACGGCAGGCGGCCATCTTTACGCAGCTCGGCCTGGCGCTGTACCAGACGGTGGGCGTAGTAGATGGGGAACGGCATCAGGGTCGGGGTTTCGTCGCACGCGTAGCCGAACATCAGGCCTTGGTCGCCCGCGCCTTGCTCCAGGTCCAGGCCCTGGCCTTCGTTCACGCCCTGGGCAATGTCCGGCGACTGCTTGTCGTAGCACACCATCACGGCGCAACCGTTGTAGTCGAAGCCCATTTCGGAGCTGTCGTAGCCGATGCGCTTGATGGTTTCACGCGCGATCTTGATGTAGTCCACGTTGGCCGTGGTGGTAATTTCGCCGGCCAGTACGGCCAGACCGGTGTTCACCAGCGTCTCGGCCGCTACGCGGGCGTATTTGTCCTGGGTCAGGATGGCGTCCAGAATCGCATCGGAAATCTGGTCCGCTACTTTGTCCGGGTGACCTTCCGAGACCGATTCAGAGGTAAAGAGATATTCGCTCATTGTCTTCGTTCCAGATAATGGCCAGTGAGTTAAGGTAAAATAGCGCGTTTCGTTAGCGTACAAGCCCATGACCCGACTCGCACGTTTCATACTGCAGGCACTCGCGTCCCTGCCACTGCCTGTGTTGCACGCCTTGGGCAGCCTGCTCGGGCGAATGCTTTATTATGCGTCACCCCGTGTGCGCTCGCGCATACGCGAGAACCTCGACACGAGTAAAATCGCTGGAAGTTATCAGCTTTATCAAGCCCTCGTCAAACAGTCTGCCGCAGAAACCGGTAAAGGCATGCTGGAGTTATCGATAGCCTGGTGTCGTGAACCGGCTTACATGATATCGCTGGTCAAGCAATGCCATGGCTGGGAGCACGTCGAGGCAGCGTTGGCCGCAGGCAAGGGGCTGATATTTGTTACGCCGCATCTGGGTAGCTACGACATTGCCGGCCGCTACCTCAGCTCACGCCTGCCCTTCCCGCTGACTGCCATGTACAAGCCTTCCAAGCTGGCCTGGCTGGAACCCATCATGAATGAAGGCCGGGCGCGGGGTAGTGCCAAAACCGCCCCCGCTACCGGTGCCGGCGTGCGTTTGTTGATGAAAGCACTGAAATCCGGCGAAGCCACCATCATCCTGCCCGACCAGGTGCCTGGCAGTGGCGAAGGCGTCTGGGCACCATTTTTTGGTCGTCAGGCCTTCACCATGAGTTTGCTGCCGCGCCTGGCGCAGATGCAGGACGTGGCCGTGCTGTGGTTTACCGGCGAACGCCTGCCTGATGGCCAGGGTTTTACCGTGCACATTCAGCCACAAAGCGTGCCGTTTACCGGCGACAAGCAGCAGGATGGTGCCATCCTGAACGCCGAAGTAGAAAACCTGATCCGCCGCTGGCCTGCGCAGTACCTGTGGAGCTACAACCGCTACAAGCGCCCTGCTGGCGCCCCCGCACCCGATTCCGAATGAAAGCTGTCTGATGAAACTAGCCCTGGCCCTGTTGTGGCTGATTCACCTACTCCCCCTGCGCCTTATTCATGCTCTGGCCTGGTTGCTGGGCCAGCTGGCCTACACCCTGGCCAAAGAACGCCGCCGCGTGGGGCTGATCAACCTGCGTCTGTGCTTCCCGGACATGAGCCCGGCCCAGCGACGCACCCTGATACGTGCCCACTTTGTGGAAATGATGAAGCTGGTACTGGAGTACGGCGTGGTGTGGTGGTCATCGCCAGACCGGCTGCGCAATCTGGTGGAAATACGTGGTCTGGAACACCTGACCCGCCTGCGGGATGCTGGTGAGGACGTGATTCTGTTCTACCCGCACTTTGTTGCCTTCGAGATGTGCGCTTATCGCCTGAACCTGGAAGTGCCACTGGTGAGCGTGTACGCACACCAGAAAAACAAAACACTGGATGAACAGTTCTACAAAGGCCGTAACCGCTTCAATAACGCCTACATTGTGTCGCGCCAGGAAAGCCTGCGCAGCATCATCAAGGCCATGCGCAAAGACCACACGCCCTTTCTGTATCTGCCCGACCAGGACTTTGGCGCACGCGACTCGGTATTCGTGAAGTTCTTTGACACCGACGCCGCCACCATTACCGGCCTGTCGCGCATTGCCGGCCTAGCGCGTGCCAAGGTAGTGCCAGCCATTGCCCGCCGCGAAGGTAGCCGCTTTGTGCTGGACATCTACCCGGCGTGGGAAAACTACCCTACCGATGATGTGGTAGCCGATACCCGCCGCATGAATGCTTTCCTTGAGGACCGCATCCGCGAGACACCCGCACAGTACTTCTGGCTGCATAAGCGCTTCAAAAGCCGCCCGCAAGGCGAGGCCCGCTTTTACTAAGCACCTTCCCTGTTTATGGCGCGAAAAAGCCGCTGCCCATGCAGCGGCTTTTTGATGGGCAAACCCGCACAATGTACCAGCGGCAATGGCAGGTGGCCAACCATACCGTAGCAGCAAGCCGACACCCAGGCACACTCAGGCGGGCATGGCAGGCCATCGTTATGGTGCATCCATGCAGCCACAAGGTTGGCCGCATAGGGTAATAACATGGTCCACGCCAGCACGCTGTAACGCATGCTTATGCCAGCAGGGCACGGCGTGCAAACCCGTCATACGGAAACGAAAAAGCCCGGCATGCGCCGGGCTTTTCTTTTGCGGCCAACTTAGTGGCTACGCGTCTGCCAGAAGTACCGGGCAACAAAACCCGGAAAAGCAAACACGACAAACAGCGAAAAGGTTGTCACGTAGAACTGCCAGTTTTGCACGTGTACCGGGCTGATACGGCCCTCCAGTACACGCGCCAGCAAACCCAGCAGCAGGTACAGCGCTACCAGCTCCAGCAAGTGCCAGCCAAAATGCTTGTTGGCCAGTTTCTTGATGCCCGCCAGGCGCTGGGTAGCGAAAGGCAGGTTGGCCGCGATAAAGGCCAGAACGAGCAGAGTGATAACGCTAGTTTCCACGAACAGTTTCCTTGATTACAGGCTGTGAAGCGACAATTGCATCGCTTCGACACACATGGCAACCAAACGTTCCGGCACCACGCCCAGTACCAGCAAGGCCACACCGTTTACCGACAGGATCAGTTTCATGTCTACCGGCATGGTGATCGGGCTGTTGTCTTGTACTTCATCGAAGTACATCACTTTTACCGCACGCAGGTAGTAGAAAGCACCAATCAGCGACATGATCACGGCTACCACGGCCAACCATACCAGGTTGATGTTCACGATAGCCTGGATCACGGCAAACTTGGCATAGAAGCCAGCCAGCGGCGGGATACCGGCCATGGAGAACAGGGCCAGCAGCATCAGCAGAGCGTACCAGCTGTTGCGGCCATTCAGGCCTTTCAGGTCGTCCAGGGTTTCGCACTCGAAACCGGCGCGCGACAGACCCAGCAGGATGCCAAAGCCCACCAGCGTGGTCAGTACGTACACCACGGCATAGAACAACGCCGAGGCATAGCCTTCCGGGGTGCCGGCGATCAGGCCCAGCAGCAGGAAGCCCATGTGCGAAATGGTGGAGTAAGCCAGCATGCGCTTGATATTGGTCTGTGCAATGGCGGTGATGTTACCGATCGCCATGGACAGCACCGCAATAATGATCAGCATGCCCTGCCAGTCGGCCACCATGGCACCCAGACCCTGTACCAGGATACGGATGACAAACACGAAGGCAGCCAGCTTGGGTGCAGCACCAATCATCAGCGTCAGCGCGGTAGGCGAGCCCTGGTAAACGTCCGGTACCCACATGTGGAACGGTACAGCACCCAGTTTGAACGCCAGGCCCGCTACGATGAATACCAGGCCGAATACCATCAGGGTGGTATTCGCACTACCACCGGCAACCGCTTTCGCCACGGTAGGCAGGTCCAGTGTGCCGGTCGCACCGTACACCATGGACATACCGTACAGCAGCAGGCCGGAAGCCAGCGCGCTCAGCACGAAGTACTTCATCGCGGCTTCGGTGGCTTTTACCGAGTCACGTTGCAGGGCAATCAGCGAGCACAGCGACAGCGACAGCAGCTCCAGGCCCATGTACAGGCTGATGAAGTTACCGGCCGACACCATCAGGTTCATGCCCAGCAGCGCAAACAGCGCCAGGGTGTAGTACTCGCCTTTGAACAGGCCACGGTCTTTTACATACTGGCGGGTGTAAACCAGCACAGTCGCGGTCACGCCGTACATGGCCACCTTGACGATGTCCGCCATCGGATCATCGACAAACAGCCCGCTGAGGGTAATGGTGCTGAAGGTTTCGAAAGTGGATACCTGGAGGAACGCAGCTACTGCCAGTGTCACCAGGGACAGGCCGTAGGTAATGCCGCGTTTGGCATCCGAGATAAAGAGGTCAAGCATCAGGATGACCAGCAAAGCTCCGAGCAGAAACATCTCGGGCAATGCCGGCATCAGGTTGAGATCAGCCCAATTCATTAGCGTTGTCCTTGTAAGCTTAGAGCTTGCTTTGCGCAACGTGCGCAATCAGATCGTTTACGGAGAGGTGCATCTTCTCCACAAACAGCTGCGGGTACAGACCCATGCCCAGTACCGCCAGCGCCAGGATGGCCAGCACCAGGAACTCGCGCTTGTTCACGTCTTGCATGTGTTCTACGTGGTCGTTGCCTACGTCACCGAAGATCACGCGCTTGTACATCCACAGGGTGTACGCCGCACCGAAGATCAGGGTAGTCGCAGCCAAGGCAGCAACCCAGAAGTTCACCTGCACCGCACCCATGATCACCATGAACTCCCCCACAAAACCGGAGGTAGCCGGCAGGCCGGAGTTGGACATGGCAAACAGCATCATGAAAGCAGCAAAGATCGGCATCTTGTTGGCCACACCACCGTAGTCGGCAATGTTGCGGCTATGCACGCGGTCGTACATCACACCGATGCAGAAGAACATGCCGGCAGAGATGAAACCGTGCGACACCATCTGCACCAGCGCGCCTTCCAGTGCCCAGACATTCATCTGGCTACCGGTAAACAGGAACATGCCCAGGGTGACAAAACCCATGTGCGAAATGGACGAGTACGCCACCAGCTTTTTCATGTCGGTTTGTACCAGTGCCACCAAGCCGATATACACCACGGCAACCAGCGACAGGCCCACCATGAGCGGGGCCACTTCCAGCGCAGCATCCGGCACGATAGGCAGGGCAAACCGCAGGAAGCCGTAGGCACCGATCTTCAGGGTAATGGCAGCCAGCACCATGGAACCACCGGTAGGGGCTTCCACGTGGGCATCCGGCAACCAGGTGTGGACTGGCCACATCGGCACCTTCACCGCAAACGACAGGAAGAACGCGACGAACAGCAGCAGTTGCACGTCACGCGGGATCTTGGCCAGCGCCTGGAAGGCTTCGATCTCGAAAGTCTTGCCTGCCTGGAAATACAGGTAGATGAACGCTACCAGCATCAGCAGGGAACCCAGCAGGGTGTACAGGAAGAACTTCACCGACGCGTATACGCGGCGCGGGCCACCCCAGATACCGATGATCAGGTACATCGGGATCAGCATGCCTTCGAAGAACACGTAGAACAGGATGGCGTCCAGTGCCGCAAAGGCACCGTTGATCAGGCCCGACATGATCAGGAAGGCGGCCATGTAGTGGCCGGCACGTTTCTGGATAACTTCCCAGCCAGCCAGTACCACCATCAGGGTGGTAAAGCTGTTCAACACGATAAACAGCATGGAAATGCCGTCTACGCCCAGGTGGTAGCGAATCCCGAGGGATTCGATCCACGGCAGGTTTTCAACAAACTGCATGCCGCCATGCAGGTTGTTGAACTGGGTAAACAGCGGTAGCGATACCAGGAACCCCGCCAGGGCACCGGCCAGTGCCAGCCAGCGTGCCAGCGTGGCACGCTGGTCACCGCCGGTGGCCAGCACCAGAAGGCCCGCCACAATCGGAGTCCAGATCACCAGACTCAAAGGATTAGAAAACATATAGATAGCCTATTTGTTAAATCGATTCCGGTAACCAACCCTAGCGCAGGATCAGCGGCTTGAACCAGTAAGTCATCAGCACCAGCACGCCCACAATCATGATAGCGGCGTAGCTGTAGATGAAACCGGTTTGCAGCTTGCGAACCACGCTGGAGAAGTAGCCCACCAGACGTGCAGTGCCGTTTACCAGCAAGCCGTCAATCAGCAGCATGTCGCCGACTTTCCAGAAGAAAGTACCCAGCGCACGGGAGCCTTTGGCGAACACGGCGAAATAGATTTCGTCCAGGTAGTATTTGTTTTCCAGCAGAGCATGTACGCCGGAGCACTTCTGCTTGATGGCGGCCGGGATATGCGGCGCCTTCATGTAGAAGAACCAGGCCAGTGCCACACCGGCTGCGGCCAACCAGAACGGCAGCGTGACGAAGGCATGGGCACCCATGGCCACAGCATCATGCGCGTGGTGCATGGCCGCTTCCAGACCCGGGTGTTTTTCCAGGTTGGTGAAAATCACGCCTTTGAAGAACTCGCCACCGACCAGCGGGTGCAGGGCAAAGAAACCGATCAGCACGGACGGAATCGCCAGCATCACCAGCGGCAGGGTCACTACCCATGGCGATTCGTGCGGTTTGTCGTTCGGGCCCAGGCCATGGTGGTGGTCGTCACCATGATCATCATCGTGGTGATGGTGATCGTGTTTCACTTCCATCCAGCGTTCCTTGCCGTGGAAAACCAGGAAGTACATGCGGAAAGAGTAGAACGCGGTAACGAATACACCGGCAATCACGGCAAAGTAGGCAAAGCCCGATGCCGACAGATTGCTGGCTTGCACCGCCAGGATGATGGAATCCTTGGAGTAGAAGCCGGAGAAGAACGGCGTACCGATCAGCGCCAGCGAGCCCAGCAGCGAAGTCAGCCAGGTAATCGGCATGTACTTGCGCAGGCCGCCCATGTTGCGCATGTCCTGGTCATGGTGCATGCCCATGATCACGGAACCGGCGCCCAGGAACAGCAGGGCTTTGAAGAAGGCGTGGGTCATCACGTGGAACATGGCTACCGAGTAGGCAGACGCGCCCAGCGCAACAGTCATGTAACCCAGCTGCGACAGGGTGGAGTAAGCCACCACGCGCTTGATGTCGTTCTGCACAATGCCCAGGAAGCCCATGAACAGCGCGGTAATCGAGCCGGCTACCATCACCACGTTCAGTGCGGTATCGGACATCTCGAACAGCGGGCTCATACGCGACACCATGAAGATACCGGCTGTCACCATGGTGGCAGCGTGGATCAGCGCGGAAATCGGGGTCGGGCCTTCCATGGAGTCCGGCAGCCACACGTGCAGCGGGAACTGGGCAGACTTACCCATGGCACCCACAAACAGCAGGATGCAGGTAACAGTCAGCAAAGACCATTCCACGCCCGGGATGATCTGGATGGTTTTGCTGGCCAGCGCAGGCGCAGCAGCAAACACGTCGGTGTAGTTCAGCGAACCGCCGAAATACGCCAGTACCAGACCGATACCCAGCAGGAAGCCAAAGTCACCTACGCGGTTTACCAGGAACGCTTTCAGGTTGGCAAAGGTCGCCGTAGGGCGCTTGAACCAGAAACCGATCAGCAGGTAGGAAACCAGGCCCACCGCTTCCCAGCCGAAGAACAGCTGGATGAAGTTGTTGGACATCACCAGCATCAGCATGGAGAAGGTAAACAGCGAGATGTAGCTGAAGAAACGCTGATAACCCGGGTCTTCGTGCATGTAGCCGATCGTGTAGATGTGCACCATCAGCGAAACGCTGGTAACCACTACCAGCATCATCGCAGTGAGGGAATCCACCAGGAAGCCGACAGAGAATTCAAAACCATTCACCGTCAACCAGGTATAGACAGGGCCATTGAATACCTGGGCGCTTCCATCAAGGAAGCCCTTCAGTACGCCAATCGAGAGTACCGCCGATACTGCCACGCCGAGAATCGTCACGACGTGAGCAGCACGGCGACCAATCGCCCATC
>JAIXTB010000109.1 GCA_027484385.1 Neisseriaceae bacterium
ATGCTGGCACAGCTGCAGGAGGTTGGCCGCTTGCTGCCCGCGCCGCTGGACCTGAGTCCTGCAGGCTATAGCAGTGACCGGCGCGTGGGTTTGCTGTTTGCCTCGCCGCAAAGCCTGTGCGACAGCCTGCGCGCCAGCGACGCCATCCGTGCCCACCTGGCCAGCCCGCAGTCGCCCGAGCAGCTGCAGGTCATGCTGGTGATGCAGCTGAACGAAGAAACACGGCTGGGTAGCCAGCTATTGCCCGATGGCAGCGTGCGCAGCGACGTGCCACAGCGCGTGCTGTGCTTTGAGCGGCACCGTTTTATTGCCGCCAGCGCCCAGCACGACGAGCTGCTGCGCGTATCACGCCAGCAAGCGTATAGCCTGCTGTGCCGTAACCTGGCGTATGGCATCAGCCAGGCCGAAAGCGAGCGCCGCCTGCTGGAAGTAGAGCGCCGTGCTTTGCAGTTACAGCTGCAGCACAAAACCAATGTGCTGAACGCCGAGGCGCTAAACCTGCACGGCAGCATGACCCCGGCGCAAATGGCAGAACGCCTGGCGCAGGTGGAGCAGGCGCTGGCGGCATCGCAGCTGGTGGCGTCGTTGCAGGGCAAGCTCAGGTTGATACGGCAGGTGATCGAGTCACCGGATGATTTTGTACACGCCAGCTTGCAAACCGCCTGGGTAGACCGCATGGGCGTGGTGCTGTCGCCTGCCGAGGGTGGCCAGCAGCTGGACTACGCCAATATCGACATGGGTTATCTGCAGAAGCGCCGCCGTGTGGTGTTTGCGGCCAACCTTAGCCGCAGTGACCTGCGCGAGTGGCAGCAGCGCTGGCCCGCGCTCGAAAGCTAGCCGCACACAATCAGCGGCACCTGCATCTCCGCCGCCGACAGCCCGCCATGGTTGCCCAGCAACGGCGGGCGTTTTTCATCGTTGTTTACCATGTGCAGCAGCCCCCAGTTGTCCTTCATCAGCAAGACAAAATCACCGGCGCGCTCGGCCAGCAGCGGGTGGTGCGGCGGCGGGCCAAACCAGCCGTAGGCGATGACGTCTTCGGCGGGCAAACACCACGCAATATGGCCCAGCGTGTGTTCGAATGCGGTGCGGAAGGCCTGCGCCACACCGGGTTTGACATGGCAGATAGCCGCCCGCGGCTCACCGCTGAGTGGCTGGCGCAGCAGCGTTGCCAGCGTAGGGTAGTCGTTCAGAAACAGCAGGCGTTCTGGCGGAATATCGATCTGGCCATGGTCGGCGGTAATGACCAGTTTGCAGCTGGCCGGCAGCGTGGCGGCCAGCTCGGCGCAGTGCTGCTGCAGGCGTGCCAGCAGCGCCTGGGCTTTGGGGTGGGTGGTGCCTTTGCCGTGCATCAGCGAATCCAGGTCGGGGATGTAGGCGTAGACAAACTTGCGCTGCGGCGTGGCCGCCAGGGTGCCCAGGCTGGCAAACAGCTCGTCGTAACTGCGCCATGGCAGGTGCTGCGCCTGCCCGCCGTGGTGGCGGCTGTAGTGCGAGTCGGCAATGTACTGCGGCTGCAGTACATACTGCTGCCGGCCTTGGCCCTGCAGCGCGGATGGCTGGCTGTACAGCCGTGCCGCCAGGGTGTCGCTATCGGGCACCTCGCCGCTGGCCCAGTGGCTGCGTAGCGGCAGCGGGGTGGCAATGCAGCCGGCCTCCGGTGCCCAGACATGCCACGCCAGCAGGCTGTGCTGGCTGGGCGGCAGGCCGGTCATCAGCGTGGTAATGGCCGCCGTGGTGGTGCTGGGGAAGACCGACGACAGCGTGGCGCATTGCTGCTGTTGCAGCCAGCCGCCGGGTACCAGGGCGTTCAGCTGGGCGCAGCCCATGCCGTCTATCAGCAGCAGGATGACCGTGCTGCAGTCTTCCAGGTCGCCTAGTGCCGGGTGTGCCAGTGGCGGGCAGCTGGCGTTGCCATGCAGGCGCGCCGCCAGGTTGGCCAGGCTGTGCTGGTAAGCGGGTAGCTGGCACTGCGCCAGCAGGCTGTCGGGCAAGGGGCTCACTGTTGTGCTTTCGTGCATGTGTTTATAGTGTGGGTTTTACCTTGTCTGGCGGGTTTTGTAAGCATCATGAGTGATTTGCGTGTGAGCTGTACCGAGTGCGGCGCCTGTTGTTCGGCGTTTCGTGTGTCTTTCCACCGCAGCGAGTTGGCCGCAGACTGCCGCCCCGGCGTACCCGCCGGCATGGCCGTGCACGAGGTGGGCAATACCTGGCGCATGGCAGGCACCGACGACAGCGCCGCCGACGGCCAGCCACCGCGCTGCGTGGCGCTATGCGGCACCGTAGGTGAAGCGGTGAGTTGCAGCATCTACGACCAGCGGCCGTCACCCTGTCGTGAGTTCGGCGCGCTGGCTAGCGTCGGCATCTACGAAGCAGCCTGCAATCGCGCCCGCGCCCGCCACGGCCTGCCACGGCTGAAGGTAGAGGATAGCTGGTAAGCAGTCATATTGCGTATAGGCACAGCCCCAGCCAGCAGGCTGGCGTTTGGATATTGATGACAAGCCCTGTTTGCATTGCAAGCAGGGCTTGTTTTGTGAGCAGCAAGGCTAAGGATTCAGGTGCTTATGTTGCACAGTCCTGCTTTGCCGAATTTAGTGCAAGTTTCACAAGTGCTGTGTCAGCAGCCTGTGGCCACCCATGAAAACGGGTGGCTTTTCATATGAACAGCTATAAGCCCACTTTTTGCATGTGGCAGCAAGTACAACAACAGCATTTTAAAAATTATCGAACTATTTAGCTATATGGTATTGATGCGATTTGACTTGGACAATCCAGAAGTCATTCTTTGCTCATGTGTGCATCATGCCCGTCAATACCGATGCTGGCGTTACAACAGATAGCAGCACCCCCTGTCTAGCTATCGATGCTTCTGCTGCCCTATGGCTATTGGCCAGCGTGGCGCAGCTGTATCAGCGCCCCTTTGATGCCACGCTGATCCTGGCGCGTTACCCGCCGCCATTTGATTACCCTACGCTGATCGAGGCCTTGGCCTTGCTGGGTGTGCAGGCGGGCTTGCAACCATGGCCGGAAAAGAATCAGGCCTTACCCCTGCCTGCCGTGGCTTTTCTGGCGCAGGCTCCCGGATTGTCTGGCACGAGCCTGCAAGAAACCTCAGGCCGGCCTGTGCTGATGCCGGTGCTGCTGGTGCAATACGAAGCGGCTGCGCATGGCGTTCAGGTAGGCTGGGTCAAACCCGGCGAGCAGCAGGTAGAACAGCTGGCGCTACAGGATGCCAAGGCTATCAGCCAGGCGCAGCTATTACTGCTGGTACAGGCAGAGCCTGCCGTAGCAGACGATGGCGACCAGCCAGCAGCCAAACCGTTCGGTTTTGCCTGGTTTATCCCCGAGCTGCTGCGCCACCGTGCCATCTGGCGCGATATCCTGCTGGCCAGCCTGGCCATTCAGCTCGTAGGCCTGGCCACGCCCCTGTTTACCCAGGTCATTATCGACAAGGTTATCGCCCACCAGTCACAAAGCACCCTGCAGGTACTGGGCGTTGCCTTGGTGGTATTCATGCTGTTTACCAGTGGCATGAGCTGGCTGCGGCAGTATCTGGTACTGCATACCGGTAGCCGCATCGACGCAGTGCTGGGCGAAAAAGTCATGCAGCACTTGCTGCACCTGCCGCTGGGGTATTTTGAAGCTCGCCCCACCGGCACGCTGGTAGCCCGCTTGCACGGGGTAGAGCAGCTGCGCGAGTTCATCTCTGGCGCTGCCGTCAGCCTGGTGCTGGACTTACCCTTTTTACTGATTTTCCTGGCGGTCATGTTTGCCTATAGCTGGCAGCTCACCCTGATTGCGCTGGGCATACTGTTGCTGGTGGTACTGGCTAGCGTGTTGATGGTGCCGGTGTTCCGCCAGCGGCTGGATCAGCAGTTTCTGCTGGGCGCGCGCAACCAGGCGTTTCTTACCGAATACCTGGCAGGCATGGCCACGGTCAAGTCGCTGCAGATGGAGCCCGATGTTGGCAAGCGCTACGGCAGCTATCTGGCCCAGTATCTGGCCGCTGGCTTTGCTACCAAGCAGGTAGGCAATACCTACAGCGTGGTCGCCGGTGCGCTGGAGCAGGTCATGACGCTGGCCATCCTGATTGTGGGTGCCTGGCTAGTCATGCAAAACGATGGTTTGACGATAGGTATGCTGGTGGCCTTCCAGATGTTTGCCAGCCGCCTCAGCCAGCCCCTGATGCGCCTGGTGGGGCTGTGGCAAGAGTTCCAGCAAGCCAGTATTTCCGTGCAGCGCCTGGGCGATATCCTGGATATGCCTACCGAGCCGGTGGCTTTGCTGCCGCAGCGGGTCAGCGCCGGGGACGGTGCCATCCTGTTGCGGGATGTCGGCTTTCGTTACAGCGCGCAGCACCCCTGGCTTTACCGCAACCTCAATCTGGCCTTTGCACCAGGCAAGCTCACTGTGCTGATGGGGCCATCCGGCTGCGGCAAAAGCACGCTGGCCAAGCTATTGCTGGGGTTTTACCTGCCACAGGAAGGCCAGGTTACGCTGGATGGCCGCGATATACGCCAACTGGCAGCCAACGAGCTGCGCAGCGTGTTTGGCGTGGTGCCGCAGGAAACCGTGCTGTTTTCCGGCACCGTGTACGACAACCTCACCATGGCGCAGCCGCACGCCAGCATGGATGACATTGTGGCTGCCTGCCAGGCCGCAGAAATCCACCACGTAATAGAGGGTCTGCCCAAAGGCTACCAGACCGAAATCGGCGAGCGCGGCACCGGGCTATCGGGTGGCCAGCGCCAGCGCATAGCCATTGCAAGGGCGCTGCTGAAGCGCCCGCGCGTGCTGATCTTCGACGAAGCCATTTCCAACCTGGACCAGCAAACCGCCGAGCAGTTTGCCCGCACCATCAACCGCCTGAAAGGGCGGGTGACCATGATCTTCATCACCCACCAGCTGCCGCGTGCCTTGCAGGTGGATACGGTACTGACACTAGGGGGCAGTGCGCCGGCCAGCCAGGCAGAACAGGTGGCCAGCGTATGAGTGTCGCCGTGTTGCAGTCTTATCGCACCAGCCAGGTACCCGCCTGGATAAACCAGACGCTGGCCAGCGTGCGGCACTGGGCGGCGCTGCACGGCTATCACTATGTGTTTACCGATGATGCCTTTTTCGATTATGCCCCTGCCTGGGTACGGCAACGCTGCGGCACCCAGCTGTTCCCGGTTACCGATATTGCCCGGCTGTACTACCTGCAAGCCTATCTGGACCAAGGCTACCAGCAGGTGGTGTGGGTAGACGCCGACGTACTGGTATTTGCCCCGCACCAGCTGGATATCCGGCAGGCACGCTGCCATGCCTTTTGCCGCGAGGTCATGCTGCACCGCCTGCCCGGCGGCGGCATCCGCGCTGCGGCACCCGGGCTAAACAACGCCGTGATGGTGTTTGGCCGTGGCAGCCCGGTGTTACCGCTGTATCGGGCAGCCGCCGAGCGTTGCCTGCAGCAAACCCCGCCCGGCGCCATCACCCGCACCCTGATTGGCCCGCAGCTCTTGCAGCAGCTAGCCGCTACCTTGCCGCTGGCGCGGCTGAACAATATCGGCCTGTTTACCCCGGCACTCATGCAAGACCTGGCACAGGGTAGCACCCGCTGGTGGCAGGCGTGCCGGCAAGCCCACGGCTACCCGCTGGCTGCGGCCAACCTGTGCCACTTTGTGCGACATCAGGCCAATTATCGCCAGCAACAACAGCTGGACCACATTTACCAGCAAGCCATTGAGGTGATTTATGCCAAACAAGCAGAATCGGTGCAGTAAATGGCTGGTAAATTAATAAGTAATGCAATTGTTTCGCCATGGTGGAGTTGCAAGGGTATTTGATAAGCCAGTGCTTGTGCTGATGGTTATTTTAATTTTTCATAATCCTGTTATTTTAAGTGTGGTGAGTTGGTATGTATATTGTGTTGTCGTTGCTGGTGAGTTGTTTG
>JAIXTB010000018.1 GCA_027484385.1 Neisseriaceae bacterium
GGCGGCATCGCCCAGGCGCAGGACGGCGGCAAGGCGGTAGGGGTCATCCGCGAGGGCACCGAGTCGGTCTGTACCAGTATGCAGAAGGTAGAACAGGTGCTGCAGCAGCAGGTGGATGCCAGCCGCGCCATACGTGAAGACCTGTACGCCGTGGCCAAGATATCGTCCAGCACGCGTGAGGCATCCGAGCAAACGGTGCACATGGCCGAGTCCATCAGCCAGGCCGCCGACACCCTATCCGAGCTGTCCGCACGCTTTCAGCTATAGCCGTCTTGCCCTGCACCTGGCCAGCCGCTGTGGTCAGGTGCAGGGCCTGTGCACGTGGCGGCTGTTAGCGCGAGCTCACCGTGCTAGCGGCGGAAAATCTGGCGTTTTACGCGCTGCCACAGCCACCTGGCCGCGATGCCTGCCACCATCAAGACAATACGCTTTTTGACCGACACGGCTAGCCTCCTTTCACCGTGGCATACACATACTGATGGCCCGTGCGGGTAAAGGCGATGACCTGGTAGCTTTCCCGCACCCCGGTTTCCACGCCGGGGCTACCCTGCGGCATGCCGGCCACGGCCAACCCTGCGATAGCGGGTTTGTCGCGCAAGATCTGCTGCACCATGGCCGCCGGTACATGGCCTTCGATCACGTAGCGCCCTAGCTGCGCCGTATGGCAGGAGCGCAAGTTGGCCGGCACGCCCAGGCGGTCTTTCAGCTGTGCCATATCGGTGCGGTCCTGGCTTTGCAGCGTTAGCTGGTTGGCGCGCATATGGGCGGCCCACTTGCCGCAGCAGCCACAGGACGGGTCTTTGTAAAGTTGGCCGCTGTTGGTTGCCAGAGCAGGCAGACTGATAGCCAGGGCCAGAAATAGCAGATGGGCAGGACGCATGATGCTCTCTCAAAGCGTAATGCTGCATGGACGCCTGTTCCCGTGCCAAGTTCCTGCACCAGCTATGCGATACTCTCGCTCTTGAGGCCGTTACCGGCCGGACAACACGGGACGAGTAGTGCGATTACGGATTTTCTTATGGCTGTGGCTGCTGTGCCTGTCGCCCGCCTGGGCGGAGCAAACCCAGGTACTGTCTCGCGCCTACCTGGTAGACCCGCAAGGCCAGCTGGAATTCCCCCGGGTACGCCAGCAGCTGTTTACCCCGCTGCCGGGCATTCTGGCGCGTGGTTATACCCCCACTGTCACCTGGCTGCGCATTACCGTACAAACCGCGACGCCCGGCGAGCCGCTGGTGCTGCGCATACGCCCGGGCTATCTGGATGAGGTGCGCCTGTACGCGCAAGATGCCCAGGGGCGCTGGCAGCAGCAAGTCGCAGGCGACCGCTATCCCTATGTAAAGCGCAGCTACCCCGGTATTACCCCGTGCTTTCTGGTGCACCAGGCGCAAGCGCAAGCCGTGTACTACCTGCGCCTGCACACCACCAGCACCAGCATGCTGAGCGTAGAGGCCCAGCCGCTGCAGCAGGCGCTGCAGTTTGATGTGCGGCAATCTGCCTGGCAGATTCTTTACTACGCCATTCTGTTGTGGCTGCTGGTGTGGGCCATTGCCGACTACCGGGAAAGCCGCGACCGCGTGGTGGGGTTGTTCATTCCTTATCAGCTACTGTCATTGCTGCTCAACCTGGCTTTCATGGGTTACTACAGCATGCTGGCACCAGCCAGCTACCCGCAGCTGGCCGATGTGGCCACCAGCTGGACATCCACCCTGTTTTGTCTGGCCAGCCTGCTGTTCCACCGTCACTTGCTCCTGGGGTTTTCGCCGCCACGGCTGCTGCAGTGGATTCTGAAACTGCTGCCTTGCTACTTCCCTTTACTGTTTCTGCTGCTGGCTTTCGGCATGGTTCAGCCCGTGATGCAGACCAATACCATGATGGCACCGGTGCAGGTACTGCTGATGGCGGTGACCGCCTGGCTGGTGCCGCCGCACCCCTTGCGCCGGCTACTGCGTGTGCTGTATACGCTGTCTATCGCTGTGGTGGCGCTGACCATGCTGCCCTTGCTCGGTATCGGCAATGTGCTGGAAATGAACCAGTACGGCCAACTGATGCAGTCGCTGCTGATCAGCGCGCTGGCCTTTGTACTGCTGCAGCGCCGCTCCACCCAGCTGCGCCGTGAGCGGCACGCTTTTGCGGTAGAGCTGGAGCTGGCACAGCAACAGATCGCCATCGAACGCCAGCAAAGCGAGGAGCAATCCCGCTTTATGGCCATGCTGACGCACGAGCTGAAAACCCCCATGTCGGTGATCAGCATGGCGCTGGGCAGCTTGCGCATGCAGCTGGGTGAGCAACGCATCCTGTTGCACGCCGAGCGCGCGGTAGACGACATGAATGCCGTGGTAGAGCGCTGCACCCAGGCCGACCGTATCGAGCAAGGCCAGTTGGAGATCCAGCGCGAGACCATTGTGCTGGCCGAGCTGGTACAGGATGTGTGCCATAACAGCCGCGAGCCGGAGCGGGTCGTACTGCACCCCGGTACCGTGCCCTTGCTACACAGCGACAGCCAGCTCTTGCGTACAGTGTTATCAAACCTGATAGATAACGCTATGAAGTACTCGCCATCAAACAGCGTGATTAATGTTAGATGGGGGGCGAAGTCCGCCGGATTGTGGCTATCTGTTGACAATGTTGCGTCATCTGCAGGCATGCCGGATGCAAGCAAGGTGTTTACAAAGTATTATCGAAGTCCTGGTGCCCATAGCAAAACCGGTTCCGGCCTGGGGCTCTATCTGGTGCGAGGCCTGTGTACCCAGCTGCAGGGGATGGTGTCTTACCTGCCTGAAGCCAATATCGTGAGATTCGAAGTATGGTTACCCGTATCAACCCGTTAAACGTCGTCGTCATCGAAGACCACGATGTCCTGCGAGAAGTCACCCTGGACGCGCTACGCGTACAGGGCTACCACGTACAAGGTGTCGATTGTGCCGAGGCGCTGGGCGACCTGCCGTTTCAGCCCGACCTGTACATTGTGGACTTGAACCTGCCGGGTGAAGACGGCATCAGCCTGTCGCGGCGCCTGCGTGCAGCCCAGCCCGAAGTCGGCATCATCATGACCACCGCCCGCAACAGCATTGCGGCCAAGGTAGAAGGCTACGCCAGTGGTGCGGATATTTACCTGACCAAACCCTGTTCGCTGGAAGAATTGCTGGCAGCCGTGCGTTCGCTGGCGCGCCGGCTTACCGGCCAGGGGCCGGAGCATGGCTGGCTGTTGCATACCGACAATCAGCAATTGTCCGGCCCTGGTGGCCAGGTGGCGCTGACATCGTCCGAGTTTGCCCTGCTGGCCGGCCTGTCGCGCGCGCCGGGGCGGCAGCTGGAAACGTGGCAGATGATCGAGCTTTTGGGCAAGCGGCTGGAGGAATACAGCAAAGCCAATCTGGAAGTACAGCTGGTGCGCCTGCGCAAAAAGCTGGTACAAGCCGGCTGCGACAATAATGCATTGAAAGCGGTACGCGGGCAGGGCTACCAGCTGGCCGTGACCCTGGCTATCCAGTAGTTCACTGCCGCCTGGCTAAAGGTTGGCCGCAATAAACCCCGCTTGCCCGGCAAGCGGGGTTTGTCTTTTGGCAGCCAGGCTGCCGGTGCTGCATCGGTAGCGGTACTAGGCAGCCGAGCGCATGCTGCTGCCTTCGTCCGGCGCACTAAAGTCGTCGTAGGCCCGCATCATCTCCATCAGCCGCTGCGCGATACGCCCTTGTACCTCCTGGCTACTGGCCACGGTGCTGCTGCTGGCGGTATTGCTGCTATCGCTGCTGCTAGTGTCGCTGCCGGTGCTGCCGGCTTGCGCTTGCTGGCGCTGGTAGGCCACGCTTTCACTGAAGGTGACTTTGCCATCACCGTCGGCGTCGGCTGCGTCAAAGTTGTCTGCCAGCTGGCTAAACATGCTCGCGGCCTGGGTATCGCCCGACTCTGCCGCAGTGGTGGCCATGTCGGTCAGCTGGCTTTGGTCCAGGCCTTCGTCTTTGCCACCGCGCCCGCCTTGCGGTGGCGGCGGCGGCATGCCACCACCGCCCATGCCAGGCATGCCACCCTGCATGCGCATGGCGTTGAACTGGCTGTCCAGCTGATCCTGCAGCGACTGGATGCCGCTGGTGAGCTCGTCCTGAGTCACCTTGCCGTCGCTATCGCTGTCCAGGCTGGAAAACACCTCGTCGCTACTGGCGGTGTTGCTGTTTTGCCCGCTGCGCGAGAGCTGGCTGATGGCCGAGGCAAAATCGCCCGCTTCCAGATAGCCCTGGTTATCGGTATCCAGTTTGCTGAAAATCTGCTGGGCGACCTCGCTGGCTTCCGGTCGCTGCCGCATGCCGCGGGGCCCGCCGGGGCCCTGCATCATATTGGGCATGTAGCTGCTGGTACTGCTTGTTACGCTGCTCATGGTCATTCTCCCTGAAGGGTCAGAAAGCCCACCCGGGTCGCACAGGGCGAATGCCTGCCACAGCCCGTAGCGGGTTATGACACTTTATGGCGCTGTTGTAAGCATGATTTATCCACTTTGTATCATGCTCGATACAAACTACCTGCCTAGCGTGGCAGTACCAGCAGCGCTATCAGGCCGCCGCTGCCAGCATTACTCAGGTAGAGCTCGCCGCCCATGCGCCGCGCTGCATCGCGGGCGATGGTCAGCCCAAGGCCAGTGCCGCCGGTGTGGCGGTTGCGCGAGTCTTCCAGCCGTACAAAGGGCTCGAATACCCGTGCCAGCTCGGCTTCCGGTATGCCGGGGCCGTGGTCGCGAATGCAGATTTCTACCGTGGTGTCGCTTTGCTGCAGGCTGATGTCGGCACGCACGCCATAGCGCAAGGCGTTTTCCAGCAGGTTGTCCAGGCAGCGGCGCAGGGTGGCGGGCAGGGTACGTAGCTGGCTGGCCTGGCCAGTAAAGGTAACGGGCTGGCCCAGCTCCTGCGCGTCTTCTGCCATGGCCTGCAGCAGTGCTTCGATATCCAGCTGTTCCCAGTGTTCTTGCTGGCTGTTATCACGCAGGTAGGCCAGGGTGGCGTCCAGCATGGCGGCCATATCGTCTATGTCCTGGTTCAGGCGCTGCTGCAGCGTGCTGTCCTCTATCTGCGTACCGCGCAGGCGGATGCGCGTTAGCGGAGTGCGCAAATCATGCGATACCGCGGCCAGGAAATGGCTGCGCTCGTCCATCTGGCGGCGCAGCTTGGCACGCATGTCGTTAAACAGCTGTGCGGCCTGGCGGGTTTCCAGCGGGCCGGTTTCGTCTATCGGGGGCGAATCCAGCGTGCGGCCCAGCTCGCGGGCGCCCTGGGTGAGCTGCTCGATGGGGCGTACCAGGCGGCGTGCCCCATACCAGGCCAGCAGGGTGACAACGGCCAGCTGTATGGCAAAACCAGCCCAGAATTCCGGCGGCATGCGGCGTTCGCCCTTGCCGCGCGGCTGGTGGTCGCCGGGTGGTGGGTCATCCGGGTGTCGTGCCCCGTCTGGCGGGGGGGCTTCCAGGTGCTGTGCCTTGTCTGGCGGGCGTCTGTTCTCTGGTGGCGGGCCATCGGGTGCAAACACCATGAACAAGGCGGTCATCACCAGGTGGCTGCACAGTAGCGCGGCCAGCACCAGGCCAAACAGGCGGGTAAAAACAGTATCAGGCACAGGCCATTTCATACGGTGGCTTTCAGTTAACCTTGCAGTCCAGCAAGTACCCTTCGCCACGCACGGTTTTCAGTAGCTGCGGCTGTTTCGGGTCGTCGCCCAGCTTTTGGCGCAGGCGCGATACCAGCAGGTCGATGCTGCGGTCGAATGCTTCGACGGTACGGCCACGGGCGGCGTCCATCAGTTGTTCGCGGCTGAGGATGCGCTGCGGGCGGGCCAGAAAGGCGCACAGCAGGCGGTATTCGGCGTTGGATAGCGGTACCAGCAGCTGCGCAGGGGTGGTGACCTGGCGCTTCTGGTGGCTCAGCCGCCAGCCGGCAAACTGCACGGTATCCTGGTCGGCCGCCGTGCCCGGTTTGCCGCGTACCCGGCGTAGCACCGTGTGGATGCGCGCGACCAGCTCGCGCGGGTCGAACGGTTTCACCACGTAGTCGTCGGCACCCAGCTCCAGCCCCACCACCCGGTCGGCCGATTCGCCACGGGCGGTGAGCATGATGATGGGGGTGTCGCCCTGGGCGCGCACATAGCGGCATAGCGATAGCCCGTCTTCGCCGGGCAGCATCAGGTCCAGGATGATCAGGTCAAGCTGCTCGCTTTCCAGCGTACTGCGCAGGCTGTGGCCGTCACCCACACACAGGCACTGCATGCCATAGCCTTGCAGGTATTGCGCTAGCAGGCTGCGGATGTCGGGGTCGTCGTCCACGATCAGCAGGCGGATGCCGTGTTCGTTCATGCATGCTCCTTGGGAAAGCGCCGTGCCGCCTGCATGGTGGCGGCACGGCCGTGTTGTGACGGGTATCAGCGTTTAGCCTGGCGGCGGCAAATCGCGGGCTGGCGGTGGCGACTGTAACACCTGGCGCACGATGCCGGCTTGCTGGCTGGTGAGGCTATCAAAAAATGCCAGCCAGGCGGGCGATGGCTGCATGGCGGGTGCAGCCAGGCTGGCCGCACGTAGCGCTTGCGACAAACTCAGGCGGGTATCCGCCAGTTTTTCCTGCAGCTTGAAACCGGCGTGCTGCAGGCCACGCTGCTGCCGTGTGCGCTGGTTCAGGTCTTCTTGCTCGGCTTTGAGCCACAGCGACTGCTGGGCATCGCTTAGCTGCAGTGCAGGCAGGGTTTCTTCCAGTACCACAGCCAGCGGTGGCGGTGGCATATCGTGCGGCATCCCGTGTGCCGGGCCGTGCGGGGGTGGGGCGGGCTCGTCCGCCCGGGCGGGCACGGTGGTGGCCAGTGCCAGCAAGGCGGTGGCCAGCAGCAGGGTTTTCTTATTCATGACAGGGCTCCTTGGAGACGGCGCAGGGCCGATACTGGCAGTATCCTGCCGGGCTGTATCGCGCCCTTGTCCCCTTTGTAACAGGGCTGATACATAGCGGTGGCGGCTGTCGGGTGTGATGGCGCGATTTGTCCTGTATTTGGCCTGGCACGGCATGGTGCCTGGCTGGCATGCCCGGCACAATAAGCCTGTCTCCACTGGCATACAGGTATGTCGCCATGTCCGGTTCTGCCCTGATTGTGATCGATGTCCAGCAGTCTTTCCTGCACCGCAGCTATTGGGATGACACCCGGCTGCCGCCTTTTCGCCACGCGCTACTGGCGCTGATCGCCGGGGCGCGTGCCCGTGGCGTGCCGGTGGTGTACGTACTGCATGAGGACGGCGATGGCCCGTTTGCCGCCGCCAGCGGACATGTACAGCCCATGGCCTGGCTGCCGCCGGCACCCGACGCTAGCTTTACCAAGCACGTACACAACGCGTTTACCGATACCGGCCTGCAGGCGTGGTTGGCCGCACGCGGCGTAGACCGGCTGATCATCAGCGGCATCCGCACCGAGCAGTGCTGCGAAACCACCACCCGTGTCGGCAGCGACCTGGGCTTTACCGTGGATTTTGTCACCGAGGCCACGTTGACCTTTGACATGACCCACCCGCACAGCGGCCGCGTATACAGCGCCGACGACATCTGCCAGCGTACCGAGCTGGTGCTGGCCGGCCGCTTTGCCCATATCCATACCGTGGCCAGCGTGCTGGCGCGGCTGGACGCCGATGCGGCCAACTCGGCCATCCTCTGAAAGGACACACGCCATGCTGCAACTGCGCCCCAGCTGCGAACACTGCAACACCCCCTTGCCACCGGATAGCCCCGACGCCCGTATCTGCAGCTACGAGTGCACCTTCTGCGCCCGCTGTGTAGACACCGTGCTGCATAACACTTGCCCCAACTGCGGCGGGGGCTTTGCGCCGCGCCCCATCCGCCCGGCGCGGCAGTGGGTTGGCCGCACCGGCCTGGCCGCGCACCCGGCGACGGCCACCGTGACGTACCGCCCGGTAGACCTGGCCGCCCATGCTGCGCTGTTGGCCGCACAGGGTGGCTTGCCGCCGGGTGCACGTTGATAGCGCTGTGTCCTGCAAAACGGAACGCACTGTTGCTGTGCGCGGGCAGCCAGCCTGCGTAAGCTGCTTGTCATTCATCCGGGCCGCGTGCGGCCAACCTTGGGGAGCAGGCCATGAACTGGCAAGACCGGCTGATTGCGCTGGCAATCGTTGCGGTATGGGGTTTCAACTTTGTGGTGATCAAATGGGGCGTGGCGGGTGTGCCGCCCTTCCTGCTGGGGGCGCTGCGTTTTAGCGCGGCCGCCGGCCTGGGCCTGCTGTTTGTGCGGCGGCCGGCTATCCCGTGGCGCTGGCTGGCGCTGTACGGCCTGAGCGTGGGGTTGGGGCAGTTTGCCTGCCTGTTTACTGCCATCAAGCTGGGCATGCCGGCCGGGCTAGCGTCTATCGTGCTGCAGTCGCAGGCCTTCTTTACGCTGATTATCGGCATGCTGTGGCTGGGCGAACGCTTTACCCCGTGGCAGCTGGCCGGCCTGCTGATCGGTAGCGCCGGTCTCTACCTGATCGGCGGCCTGGGCGCGGCCAACCTGCCGCTGGCCGGTTTCGTGCTGACGCTGTGCGGTGCTGCCAGCTGGGCGTTGTCCAATGTGGTGGTGCGCCGCATCGTGGCGGCCGGCTACAAGCCGGACATGCTGGGGCTGGTGGTGTGGAGCAGCCTGGCGCCAGTGCTGCCGTTCTTTGCGTTGTCCGGCTTGTTCGAGGCCGAGCGCATCGTGTGGGCGCAGGTGGCCACGCCACAAAGCCTGTTTGCCATTGCCTACCTGGCGCTGGTAGCCACGCTGTTCGGCTACGGCCAGTGGAGCAAGCTATTGAGCCGCCATGCGGCCAACGTGGTGGCGCCGTTTTCCTTGCTGGTGCCGTTTTTCGGCGTGCTGTCGGCGGCGCTGGTGCTGGGCGAGCGTCTCAGCTTCTGGCAGCTGGCCGGCGGCGCGCTGCTGCTGGGCGGGCTGGCGGTAAACGTGTTCGGCCCGCGCCTCTTGGCCTTGTGGCGCAAGCCGCAGCCGGCGTAAGGTTGGCCGCATGCGCGATACCTAGCCGCTGTCACTGGCATACCCGCCACGACAACGCCGCCGCCCGCCAGCTGTACGACCGCGTGGCGCGGGATACCGGCTTCGTCGTGTATCGTCACACTTTCTGACCCCAGGACCCACACCATGAAACTGTACCGACTGCTGACCGGCCCCGACGACAGCGCTTTCTGCCACCGCGTGACCGAGGCGCTGAACCGTGGCTGGCAGCTGCACGGCGCGCCCACGCTTACCTTCAATGGCGAACGCGTCATCGCCGGCCAGGCCATCGTTAAAGAGGTGGACGGCGATTATCAGCCGGACATCAAGCTGGGCGAGCTGTAAGCCGCCACCCACAGACAAGGTTGGCCGCATGAAAGACATCTACTTCCTGCTTACCCCGCGCTATCTGGCGCTGGATTTTGTCGGCCCGGCCGAGGCGTTCCGCATGGCGCTGGACGAGGGCGCGCCGTTTCGCCTGCACATTGCCGGCCCGGCGACAGAGTGCGTCAGCTCGCTGGGTCTGGTGTCGCGCATCGACCCGCTGCCCGCGGCGGTGGCCGACGGCAGCCTGGTGATCGTGGTGGGCACGGTGTCTGAAGACCTGGATTACGCCACGCCCGAGGCGCAGCAGCTGGTGGCCTGGCTGCGCCAGCACATCCGCCCGCAGGTGGCGCTGGCTACCGTGTGCTCCGGCGCGCTGCTGGCCGGCATGGCGGGGCTGCTGGATGGCCGCACCTGCACCACGCACCACAGCATTACTGCCAAGCTGGCCGCTGCGGCACCACGGGCACGGGTGCTGGATAACCGCGTATTTGTGGAAGATGGCCACATTGCCACCTCGGCCGGCATTACCACCGGCATGGACCTGGCGCTGGCACTGATAGAGCGCCACGCGGGCCCCGATGTGGCGGCGCGGGTGGCGCGGCGCATGGTGCTGTACAGCCGCCGCGCCGGCGACGACGCCCAGCTGTCGCCGTGGCTGGCGTACCGCAACCACCTGCACCCGGCGGTACACCGCGCGCAGGATGCCATCGCGCGCGACCCGGCGCAGCATTGGCCGCTGGACAGCCTGGCGGCCAGGGTGCACCTGAGCCCGCGCCACCTCACGCGGTTGTTTCGCCAGCAGGCCGGGGTGAGCATTGTGGAATACCAGCAGCGCCTGCGCGTGGCCGTGGTGCGCCAGCTATTGCAGCAGGGCGTGCCGGTGGAGCGCGCCGCCGAGGGGGCAGGCTTTGCCTCGGCACGCGATATGCGCCGCGTGTGGGCCAAGTTCGAACAGCAGCTGCCAGGGCAGGTGGCGGCGGGTTTGTAAAAGCCTTGTTACCGGCGGCAACAATCTGGCAACCCGCCTCCCTGCCTGCCGCGGCATGCTGATGGCTTTGCGTAGCGGGGAGCAGCGATGAGCTATAGCGGCATGGCCGTAGGCGGCAGCCAAATGCTGAAAGGCATGGTGGGGCTGGGCAAGGGCGTGTACCACGCCGGTGAGGCGGTGGTGGATGCGGTCTCGGGCGAGTTGGGCGAGGCGGCGCTGGATTTGGGCGAAGCCGGGGTGGACCTGGCGGGCGGCGCCTTCAACCTGGCTGCCGGCGCGGCAGAAACGGCGGTCGAGGCGGCCGAGGTGGTGTACGAAACGGTGGCTGCGACCGGCGAGAGCGTGGTGAACGGCATGAAGGTGGCCGGCAACATCATCGATATTTTTGCCTGAGTGCTGGCAGTGAACACAGCAAGGCCAGCCTGCGGGCTGGCCTTGTGCTTTGCCGGGCCGCTACGACAGCACTGCGCCAGCCTGCCGATGCAGCGGTTCCCACGAAATGGCAATAAGCCCGTACAATCCGCCGATTGATTTTGCGGTATCTGCCATGACCATTACCCTTCCTGCCGGCGACGGCAAACCCGGCCTGCACTTTCGCAGTGTGCACCGCGAGCGCTATGACTTTGTGGCGCTGATTGCGGCCAACCCCGAGCTGGCCGAGTTTGTGCGCCATAACGAACACGGTATCGAAACCGTGGACTTCCACAACCCCGCCGCCGTGAAAGCGCTGAACCGCGCGCTGCTGATGCATCACTACGGCGTGCTGTTCTGGGATATCCCGCCCGGCTACCTGTGCCCGCCGGTACCCGGCCGTGCCGACTACCTGCACCACGCCGCCGACCTGCTGGCCAAGAGCAATAAAGGCACCATTCCCAAGCGCGCCACCGTGCTGGATATCGGTGTGGGTGCCAACTGCATCTACCCGATTGTCGGCCGCCACGTATACGGCTGGCGCTTTGTCGGCAGCGATATCGACGCCGACGCGCTGCGCATGGCGCGTTTGATCGTGGATGCCAACCCGCAGCTGAAAAGTGGCCTGAAGCTGCGCCAGCAAACCGATGCGGCCAACGTGTTCGACGGCATCATCAAGCGCGAAGACCGTTTCGACCTGACCATCTGCAACCCGCCGTTTCACGGCTCTGCTGCCGAAGCCGACGCCGCGGCGCGGCGCAAGGTGGCCAACCTCACCGGCCAGCGCATGGCCAATGTGGAACTGAACTTTGGCGGCCGCCACCACGAGCTGTGGTGCGAGGGCGGCGAAGAGTATTTCCTGGCCACCATGGCGCGCCAGAGCGTGCGTTACGGCCATCAGGTAGCGTGGTTCAGCTCGCTGGTGTCCAAGGTGGACAACGTCCGCGGCCTGCTGCGCGAGCTGGAAATGTGCAATGCCAAGCGTGTGATCACGCTGGACATGGCGCAGGGCAACAAGATCAGCCGTGTGGTGGCCTGGACCTTCCTGGACAAAGAAGCCATGGCCGAATGGCGCGAAGAGCGCTGGGAAGCCTGACCCGCAGCGGAACGCTGCCAACGGTGGTGCATACCCGGTGCTGCACCGCCTGTGGCCACCTGTAGCGCAATACTTGATCTAGTGCATGGCTGGTGAAAAGAGCGGCTGGTAAGGTGCGTATTAGATAGAAAGTATTAATTTCAAGCGGCGATTTTTATCCATTTTGATTGTTAAATGCCTATCACGCCCGCTGCTTGGCCTGCCTGGAACCTGCCATGAAATATGCCCTGTTTTGCCTGGCCGCCCTGGCCACCTTGCCTGTCAGCGCTAGTGCCAGCCGCCTGGACGATGTCCAGGCCGCACGCGAAGTGCGCGTGTGCATCTGGCCCGATTATTACGGTATTTCCTATCGCAACCCGAAAACCCGTCAGCTCAGCGGGGTGGATATCGATATGGCACAGGGGCTGGGCCGCGACCTGGGCGTGGCGGTGAAGTTTGTTGATAGTTCTTTTGCCAGCCTGATCGACGACGTACAGCAAAACCGCTGCGATATCGCCATGTTTGCCATCGGCATCAACCCGGCGCGTAGTGAAAAGCTGCGCTTTACCCGCCCGCACCTGATCAGCGACATCTACGCCATTACCACCAAAAGCAACCGCCGCATCCAGCGCTGGGAAGACATCGACAAGCCAGGCATGGTGGTGGCGGTAGCCAAAGGCACGCTGCACGAGCCGGTGATGCGTGAAAAACTGAAGCAGGCCACGCTGCTGGTGACCGATACGCCGCAAGGGCGCGAGCAAGAGGTGGAGTCTGGCCGTGCCGACGTATTCATGACCGACTACCCGTTTAGCCGCCGCATGCTGGAAACCACCGACTGGGCACGCCTGGTGGTCCCGCCTGCTACTTACCACCTGACCCATTACGCCTACGCCATGAAAAAGGGTGACGATGCCTGGTATGAACGGGTGTCGCGTTATCTCGAGCGTACCCGGCAAGATGGCAGCCTGGCTGCGGCGATCAAACGCCACAAGCTGGACCCGGTAGCCGAGCGCTAGAGCAGGGTAGCCAGTGAGTCAGTACAGCAGCCTGCAAACCCGGCTGGGCCTGAATCAGCGCGCGACCTTTGTCATGGTGGTGGTGCTGGTGCTGCTGTTTACCGCGCTGGCTACCGCCTCGGTGCAGTGGCGTTTGCGTAGCGAGGCGCTGGCGCGCCAGTTTGCCCTGGCCAGCCTGACCGTGCGGGCGCTGGAAGACCAGCTCACCCAGAGCCTGAACGTGGTGGAGCGCACCTTGCTGCTGTCTGGCAGCACACCGCAGCGCAGCGACAAGCTCAAGGCGTTTTTGCAGCAGGCGCCTTATATCCGTTCCATCGCGCTGGAAAACAGCCAGGGCGTCGTGGAAGCCAGTACCAATGCGGCCAACCTGGGGCTGCGCCTGCCGCGCAGCCAGTTCATGCCGCAAAGTACCGAGCCACTGGGTGTGCTGCGCACCGGCCCGCTCACCGCCGGGCGCGATTTTGCCGATAGCCCGCTGGCCGGCCAGCCAGCGCAGAGCGGCATCAGCTTTATCCCCGTCGCGCTGGACGTGATGCAGGACGACCAGCGCTGGGTCACCGTGCTGGCCGCGCTCAATACCGATTATTTCCTGAATTTCTACAGCAATCACATCAGCCCGCAGCAGGGCCAGGTGGCGCTGCTGCGTTACGACGGCAGCCTGATCATCAGTACCGACCCGCAGGCCCGACCCGGTCAGCCCGGCACCAGCCGCTTGCTGGCCGCTCGCCTGGCCCAGACCGATGCCGACAGCTACCGCGAAACTTGGCCGGAGGGCCAGCGTGTGCTCACCGCCTACCGCGCCTCGCGCGTGTACCCCTTTGTGCTGGCTGTACACCTGGACGAAGCGCGGGCGCTGGCCCCCTGGCGGCAGGAAGCCTGGCGCACGGCCTGGGTGGTGGCCGGCGTGCTGCTGATACTGCTGGGCGTGGCCACGCTGTATTTCCTGCGTTTCGAGCGCCTGGCGCGGGCGCGGGCACGCGACGAGCAAGACCTGCGCATCGCCGCAGCCGCCTTCGATTCGCAAGAAGGCATTTTTGTTACCGATACGCGTAGTGTGATTCTGCGCGTGAACAGCGCCTTTACCCGCATTACCGGCTACACCCAGGCCGAGGCGGTAGGGCAGACCCCCGCGTTACTGAGCTCCGGCCGCCATGACCGGTCGTTTTATGCCCAGCTGTGGCACCAGCTGCTGAGCCACGGCAGCTGGAGCGGCGAAATCTGGAACCGGCGCAAAAACGGTGAAATCTACCCCGAATGGCTCACCATTACCGCCGTGCAGGATGCTCACGGCGAAGTCAGCCACTACGTGGCCATGCTCACCGACATTACCCAGCGCAAGGCCGCCGAGCAGGAAATCCAGCAGCTGGCTTACTACGACCCGCTCACCCGCCTGCCCAACCGCCGCTTGCTGCTGGAGCGCCTGCAGCTGGCGCTGGCGCACCCGGAAGGCGAGGGCGCGCTATTGTTTATCGACCTGGACAACTTCAAGACGCTGAACGACACCCTGGGGCACGACCATGGCGATGCGCTGTTGCAACAGGTTGGCCGCAGGCTGCAGGCCGGGGTAGGCGAGAACGACACGGTTGCGCGGCTGGGGGGGGATGAATTCGTGGTACTGCTGCCGGCACTGGGCAGCCATGTGGCCGACGCCGCTGCCGTGGCGCAGCGCCTGGGCGAAAGCCTGCGCCTGGCGCTGAACGCCCACTACGACCTGAACGGGCACGACTACCAGTGCACGCCCAGTATCGGGATATCGCTGTTTGCCGACGGCCCGCGCCAATGCGACGACCTGATGAAGCGTGCCGACATGGCGCTGTACAGTGCCAAGGCGGCGGGGCGTAACACCGTACGCTTTTTTGACATGGCGCTACAGCGCAGCGTGGCAGAGCAGGCACGGCTGGAGAGCGCGCTGCGCCGCGTGCTGGCAGAAGAACAACTGAGCTTGCATTACCAGCCGCAGGTAGACGCCAATGGCAAGATCTGCGGTGCGGAAGCCCTGCTGCGCTGGCACGATAGCGTGCTGGGCGATTTGTCGCCGCAGCGCTTTGTGCCGCTGGCCGAAGAGAGCGGCTTGATCGTGCCTATCGGCCTATGGGTGCTGGAGCAGGCCTGCTGGCA
>JAIXTB010000140.1 GCA_027484385.1 Neisseriaceae bacterium
CAGGCCGACGCAGGCCAGGATGCCCTGCAGCTGATGACCGTGCACGCGGCCAAAGGGCTGGAATTCAACGCCGTGTTTGTGGGTGGCCTGGAGGAAGGGCTGTTCCCGCACGAAAACAGCTTTAATGATGCCAAGGGTCTGGAAGAAGAGCGGCGGCTGATGTACGTGGCTATCACCCGTGCCAGACAGCGGCTTTACCTCACCAATGCGCAAAGCCGCATGCTGCACGGGCAGAGCCGTTACCCTATCCGTTCGCGCTTTGTGGATGAAATTCCGGCCGAGCTGTTACAGGTTTTATCTGCTACGGTAAAAGCTGCGCCTGTTGCCAGCCGCAGCAGCTGGGCAGAACCGGCTTTTGTGCAGCAAAAGGCGGCCGCGCGGCAGGGAGGCTGGCGTGTGGGCCAGTCGCTTAGCCATACCAAGTTTGGTGCGGGGGTCGTGATTAACGCGGAAGGTGCAGGCGACGACGTGCGTTTGCAGATCAATTTTGCCGAGCACGGCATCAAGTGGCTGGATTTGCGTTACGCTGCAGACAAACTGACGTCTCTATAAGCCACCAACATAACAAAAGCGGGGCAATACATGAGTTCGCTGTCCAATCAATCGACTACGTTCAATGCCATTACCAGTGCCAAAGAAAGCACTGGGCGTCGGGATTACTCCAACCCGTTTGCCAAAAAGCAGTTTCTGGTGGTGGATTGCGTGCCGGAAATGCAGCGCGCCATGTCCATGACGCTGCAGTCTTTTGGTGCCGAAAAAGTGGAATACGCCGGCAAAGCCAGCGACGCGCTGGTGAAGCTGATGCGCTACGACTTTGACGTGGTGCTGTGCGATTACGACCTGGGCGGCGGCAGCGATGGCCTGTATCTGTACGAGGAGGCGAAGGAGCGCAACCTGCTGAAGCAGTCCTGCGTGTTCATGATTGTCAGTGGCGAGCGCCGTGCGGCCAAGGTGTTGTCTGCCGCCGAGCTGGCACCGGATGGCTATCTGCTCAAGCCCTTTACCGGCGAAGAGCTGGCCAAACGGCTAGAGGTCGCCATGCGCCGCCGCGATGCCTTCAAAGTGGTAGACGAGGCGCTAATGAGCCACGACTACATGGCTGCCATTGAGGCGTGTGGCAAGAAAATCAGCGAGCGTAACGAATTCAGCCTGGACTTCATGAAGCTCAAGGGCAGCTTGAGCATGAAGATTGGCGATTACGACTCGGCGCATAACCTGTACCAGCAGGTGCTGAAGATCAAGGAAATCCCGTGGGCCAAGGTGGGCATGGCCAAGTCCATGGCCGGGCTCAAGAAAGTGGAGCCGGCCATTGCGCTATTCCAGCAAGTGATTGTGGAAAACGACCGCGTGATGGAAGCCTACGACTGGCTGGCCAAGCTGTACCAGGACAACCATGACCTGAACAAGGCGCAGCAAACCCTGAAGCGCGCCACCGAGCTATCCCCGGCCACCATTCGCCGCCACCAGGCGCTAGGCCAGGTGGCCGAAGAAAACGGCGATCTGGAGCAAGCCAAGAAAGCCTACAACACCACGTTGGAGCTATCCAAAGCCAGCTGGCACCGCAGCCCCACCCATTACGCTACGTTGGCGCGTACGCAGCTTGCCAGCCAGGACAAGGCCGAGGCCATGAAAACCCTGGCCTCGCTACGCCGCGATTACAAGCACAACCCGGAAGGCGAGTGGATGGCAGATGTGGTCGATAGCACCATCCAGAACCACAGTGGTAACAAGGCCGCGGCCGAGAAGTTGTTGCGTTCGGCAGAAGAGCGCATGTCGCAGCTCTCCAAACTGAAAGACAGCGACCGGCTGGAGTTTGCCCGCGCCTGCTATGGGCAGGGCCAGCACGACATGGGCGACAAGGTCGCCAGTGGCCTGGTACGCAATAACCACGATAACGAAGAGCTGCTGCAAAAACTCTCCACCATGTTTGACCAGGTTGGCCGCGGTGATGCCGGCCGGGAGCTGATCGCCAGCAATGTGCAGGGCATTGTGGACCTGAACAACCAGGCCGTGCGCGAGGCCCAGTCTGGCGACCACGACAAGGCCATCGCCCTGTTCCAGAAGGCCTTGCAGGAAATGCCGGAAAACGTGCAGCTGATGCTCAACCTGGTGAACGCCATCATTGCCCAGTGCCACCGCCAGGGCTGGCACGAAAGCAATATCAAGCACGCCCACGAGCTGCTGCAGCGTGTGCGCGAAATGGCACCCACCAACAATAAATTCCAGAAGCTGTTGCAGGCCTGGCGTAGCCTGATCGACCAGCACCAGAAGCGGGAATTCCTGTTGTGATACCGCCAAAGCACCACGGTATGCAGCCCCTGTTGTTTACGGGGCTGTTTTCTTGTTGGCTGTTGTTTGCGGCAATGGGCTGGGTATGGCTGGAAACCGGTGAGCGTCACGCGACACAGCAGGTGCTGGATGACCAGGCCGAGCAGCAACTGGTGCAGCTACGCACCCAGCTGGATAGCATGCAGCAAGAAGCACGGCAGCTATTGCGCACCCTGGAGCTGACCCGTGCGCAAGGCAGCGAGCAGTACGCACCCTACCTCGCCAGCTTGCGCCAGCATTACCCCCAGCTGGGGCAGGTGGCCCTGCTGGCGGCCAACCCGGCGCAGGGCAAACAGCTGGAAGTGCTGGCGTTTGTGCCCTTTCAGTTGGGTGGGGTCTTGCTACCCACCCAGGACCTGGCACGGCAGCCACTGGTCACGCCAGTCGTGCCGGCCTTGCAGCGTGGCCAGGCGCAGCTATTGGTCTGGCAGCCGCGTGCCCCAGAGCAGCTATTGCTGATCTTGCCGGGCAAGCAGGGCATGGCACTGGCTTTATGGTTGTCGCCTCAAGCGCTGCTGCCAGACAGCTTGCCCGCTGATATCAAGGCCACGCTGTCAGCACAGCCTGCTGCCCCAGCAGCGGCTAGCGCGGCAGGTAATTTATTAAGCCAGCAAGCATTGCGCAGTGGGGCTTTCGAGCTGAATCTTACCCTGTGGCGTGCCTGGCAGCCCTTGGCCCAGCTGTCGTGGCGCAGTGTGGTGTTGCTGGCGTTTATGCTTTTGCTGTGGTTGCTGGGGTGGCAGTCATGGCGACAGAGTCGTGGCCTGCGGCGGCAGACCCGGCAAGCACGCCACCTGCAAGAACAATGGCTGGTGCGCGCCATGCAGCAGGCACCCGTTTCACCGCAGCGAGCGCTGGCAACCCTGGAGCGGCAGCTGCAAACGCTCCCCCCTGCGTGCCTGATGCGTGTCTGGTGGGTGCATGGCAAGGGCGTACGCCGTCGTACTTTTCATTTGGCAAAGGCCATGCTGCAGCTGGACAGCCAGTTGAGCAGCGCGCCATTTGACGGCTTGACGGTTGTCCGTTTACGCCATGGCCAGCTGGTGCTGGTGCTGCTGCAGGATGAGGCCGGTATGGTCGTGAATGCCCCCCGGCTTTCGCACTGGCTGACAGCCGCCATGGGCGGGCGGCCCGACGAGGCTGGCCTGATATGGCAGTGTTTCGAGATGGATAAAGGCGTGGGCGAGCTGGAGCGTGCCTTGGCTGGCGCCTCACTGGCCCCTCCGTTGGCCCCGCAGGGGCAGGGGGCGGCCGGGCGCTGATGCCGGCCTGCCGGTTTTGCAGTACAATTGCCGCTATCGCCAACCGGGGGAATACACATGTATCAGTCCGAATTTACCGCTTTCATGAACGGCTTTCTGGAAAAGAACCCGCAAGTCGATACCGAACGTCGCGAACTGCGCCTGACCTGGTGGGAACGCACGCTGGACCTGGATGACCTGCGCCGCTGGAAAGCCTCCCGCGTGCCGCAGAAACCCTACGTTTACCAGCCCGAGTAAACCTGGCGTACCGCCGTTCCGGCCCGTCGTATTGATCAAACCCTGCTTGCCACGCTCGCAGGGTTTGTCTTGTCAACACCAGGGCTTGCCCGGGGCCGCCATGCAGCCCGGTGCTGCCCGCCCCGGCCAAACCGGACGGGGCGCTTTGTCAGTAGCCTTCACGCCCGCAAGGGCGTTTGTTTTTTGAGCATCAGAATGACCAGACAAACCATGACCATGAGCGACGATGTCGCGAGCTACTTGCTGCAAATCGGTGTGACCGAGCACCCGGTGCAGCGCGCCCTGCGCGAATTTACTGCCGGCCACCGCATGGCCAAGATGCAGATCGCCCCGGAGCAGGGCCAGTTTCTACGCTGGCTGGTCGGCCTTACCGGCGCACGCCGCTATCTGGAAATCGGTACGTTTACGGGCTACAGCGCGCTCACCGTTGCCCTGGCCATGGGCGAGCAGGGGCGCACGGTGTGCTGCGACATGAGCGTAGAGTTCACCACCATCGCCCGCGATTATTGGCAGCAAGCCGGCGTGGCCGAGCGCATAGACCTGTACGTGCAGCCTGCCGTACAGACGCTCGCCATGTTGCTGGAGCAGGGCGCGGCCGGCAGCTTTGACCTGGCATTCATCGATGCCGATAAACAGAACTACCCGGCTTACTACGAAACCTGCCTGCAGCTGGTACGCCCGGGCGGGATGATTGCCATCGACAATATCCTGCTTAATGGCCGAGTGGTGGCACCCCAGCCCGATCACCCGCGCAGCGTGCACGTCATGCACGAATTCAACGCAAAGCTGCTGGCCGACCCGCGTGTCAGCCTGTGCATCTTGCCCATGGGTGACGGCATGACCCTGCTGCGCCGTTTGTGAGCGGTCATCTCAAGGAACCCGCTGTTCCCGGGCTGGTCTGTTAATCACGCCTTTTAGCCCGCTGCCGGTGTTAACATCGGCATGTTATTGAAACAGGATAAACCCATGTTGCAACGCCGCCCGCGCCGCATGATGAACCAGATGAATGTGGTGCCCTACATCGACGTGATGCTGGTGCTGCTGGTGATTTTCATGGTCACTGCGCCCATGTTTACCCCGGGTGTCATCGATGTGCCCAGTGTGAGCCGTGCCGCCCAAGTAGATACCACGCCGCTGGAAATCAGCATTGAAGCCAGTGGTGCCTACTTTGTCGGGGAAGGGCGCAAGCGTGACCCTGCGGCCAACCTGGACGAGCTGATTGCCATGGTGCAGGCGCGGCTGAAAGATGGCCGCCCGGTGGTGGTCACCGCGCATCAGGACCTGAAATACAGTGAAGTGGTCAAAGTAGCCGACAAGCTGCACGCGGCCGGTATCCAGCGTGTGGCGCTTACGGTGCGCCAGCAGGGTAGCTGATGGTTGCCACCCGCCAACCCGGTGCCGCCTCCTGGCTGCTGTCCGCCTGCTTGCATGCGCTGGTATTACTCTGCCTGTGGTGGTCTGCCGCCCCGGAACAGCTGAAAACTCCGCCACCGCTGGCAGTAGAACTGTGGGCGGGGAATACCGGCCAGGCCGCTGCGCCGGTGGCCACGCCGGCGCCCGCCGCTAAGCCTGCCCCTGCGCCAGCCCCGGCTCCCGCGCCGGTGGCGAGCACGAAAGCGCCGCCCCCGGCTCCGGTCGTGGATAACCCGGCTGCCGATGTGAAAGTACAGGCCGACAAGTCCACCAGAAAGCCGCCGCAAGCGGAAGCCAAACCTGCGGTGAAAGAGCCGCCAGTGGCCAAGGCCAAGCCAGCGGCCCCTGCGCCAGAGCGGACACCGCCGCCGAAGCCTGCCAGCAATGCGGCAGCCAAGCCTGCGGCCAACCCCAAACCTGCCGCCGTGAAAACCGACGACCTGCTGGCCGAGCTGGACGCGCTGCCACCCGGCCCCGGGCAGGGCAAGGTGAGCCAGGCCGGTGCCAAAACCGGTGCGAAAACCGGTTCGGCCACCGGCCAGCCAGATCTGAAACAGCAGTACGGCGAGGCCATCAAGAACCGCGTGCGCCCATACATCGTGATACCGGACGGCATCAAGGGTAACCCCGAGGCGTCGGTGGAAGTGATCATCCTGCCGACGCTGGAAATCCGCAGTACGCGTATCCTGCGCAGTAGTGGCTCGCCCGCGTGGGACCAGGCCGTACTGGCAGCCCTGGCCGAAGTACGGCGTTTCCCGCCGCTACCCAAGGGCGCAGACTTTGCCGACTACCGCCGTATCACCCTTAATTTCCGCCCCAAGGAGTAATGCCTTGCACCGACTGATTGCTTACTGCTGGCGCATGCTGCTGCTGGCCATGATGTTGGCCGCACCGCTGGCGCGTGCCGACCTGACCGTAGATATCGTGGGCGGCGGCAGCAGCCGCTACCCGCTGACCATTCTGCCCATGCAAAACGAAGAATGGCTGCCCGAGGCGGTAACGCAAACGGTCAAAAGCGATCTGGCCATGACCGGCTTGTTTGGCTTGCTGGAGCCGCCGGGCGGCACCGTGCTGCCGGCCTCGCCACAGGCATTCGACCCCGCGCCATGGCAGCAAAACGGCAGCCGTGCCGTGCTGTACGGCAAAGTGACCAAACTGGAAGGCGGCCTGCTGCGCCTGACCTTCTGGGCCGAAACGGTGAACCCGCGCGAGCAGAAGCTGGCCGCCGAGTTTGATGTCCACAGCTCGCAGCTGCGCGATGTGGCGCACCGCATTGCCGACATGGTTTACGAGGCGCTGCTGGGCAGCAAGAGCCTGTTCGCCAGCCGTATTGCCTTTGTCGTGCAAAAGGGCAAAGAGTCGCGCCTGCAAGTGGCCGATGTGGACGGCCGCCGTGCGCAAACCGTGTTGCGCTCGGCCGAGCCCATTATTTCGCCCGCCTGGAGCCCGGACGGCAGCCGCCTGGCGTATGTGTCGTTCGAGAACAAAAAACCGGTGATCTACGTGCAAGACCTGGCTACCGGCCAGCGCCGCCTGCTGGCCAACTTCAAGGGCAGCAACTCGGCACCGACCTGGAGCCCGGATGGCCGCAAGCTGGCCATTGTGCTGACATTAAGCGGTAATTCGCAGGTGTATATTATCAATGCCGATGGCACAGGCTTAAGCCGTTTCTCTTATAGTGATGCCATCGATACCGAACCGGTATTCAGCCCGGATGGCCGCCAGATTGCGTTTGTGTCCGACCGCAGCGGCGGGCCGCAGATTTACATCCAGCCACTGGATGGCAGCAAAACCGTCCGCCGCGTGACCTTCCAGGGCGCGTATAACGTGTCGCCGGCTTTTTCGCCAGATGGCCGCCAGCTGGCTTATGTGCGCCGCGAGGGTGGGCGCTTCAAGGTGATGCTGCAAGACCTGGCCACCGGTGACGCGCGCATGATCAGCAACAGCGCGTTTGACGAATCGCCCAGCTTTGCCCCCAACGGCAAGATGGTGCTGTACGCCAGTGACGAAGGCGGCCGTAGCGTGCTGTATGCCGCCTCTACCCAGCACCCTGGCCGCGTCAAGCTAGGCGTGCTGGAAGGCCAGGTGCAAGACGCTGCCTGGGGGCCGTTTAACCCCTGACGGCCAAGGCGGTGGAACTTTGGTTTTGTTCAAAAGTCTTTATGGTTTACCCGAGTCATTTCACTGGCTACACCAGGCCAGCCACAACAAGGAGCGTCGCATGAAAGTTTTACCCTTCGTCGTAGCCGCAGCGGCGGTATTGCTCAGTGCCTGCGCTAGTACCAGCAACCCGGCAGACACAGCCAATGCCGGCAATGCCGCCATCGTGTCCGGCAACAGTGGCAGCACCACCGGCAGTGCAGGTGGCAGCAGCCTGAACCCGGCGCAGCCTCTGCCACAGGTCGATGCAGTGAGCGCAGAAGCCGCAGCGTATGCTGGCGTGAATGGCAAGAGCGTGTTTTTTGACTTTGACCAGTTCGCCATCAAGGACGAGTACAAGGGTGTGGTCGAAGCGCATGCCGCCTATCTGGGCAAGTACAAAGGCCGCGTACTGGTACAAGGCAACACCGATGTGCGCGGTAGCCGCGAATACAACCTGGCGCTGGGCCAGCGTCGTGCCGAAAGCGTGAAACAGTCGCTGGAAGTGCTGGGCGTGAAGCCGGAGCAGGTAGAAGCGGTGAGCTTTGGCATGGAAAAACCCCGTGCTACCGGCACCACCGATAGCGATCACGCACAAAACCGCCGCGCCGATTTCGCTTACCAGTAAACCCCGGCCGGCTACGCCGGCTTGACCTGCATCCGGGAAGGCGTCAACCTGCCCGGATTGCCCATTCTGCAAAGCCCTAACCACCATGCGTAACCGACTGCTCCCCCTGCTGTTGCCCATCGTACTGGGTGCGTGTGCCACCACCACTGATCTGGAACAGGCGCGTCTGGACTTGGAAACCAAGCTGGCCAGCTCCAGTCAGCAAGCCAGTGCACGTTTGTCCGACGTAGAAGCCAAGCTGGCCAACCAGCGCCTGCTGGACCTGGTGAACCAGGGCACGCTGCTGAAAGGCGAAATGGCCACGCTGCGTGGGCAGAACGAGGTACTGCAACACCAGGTAGCCGAAACGCAAAAGCGTCAGAACGACCTGTACAACGACATCGACTTGCGTTTGGGCAAGATGGAAAAGCAGCTGCGCGAAGCCAGCCAGCCACAGGCTGAGGCACCCGCCGCCGAGCCCGCTGCGGCCAACCCTGCCGAGACCGCACTGGCCCGTGCGCTGGAAGTGCTGCGCGCCCGCGACTTTGCCAAATCGCTGCCTCTGCTCAAAGCCGTGGCCGATGGCTACCCCGGCAGCGAGCAGAGCCTGGAGGCCACCTACTGGATGGGCGTAGCACACACCGCACTTAAGCAATACAGCGCCGCCATTGATATCCAGCGCCGTTTTGCCGAGCAATACCCCAAACACCCCAAAGCCGCAGAAACCCTGCGTCTGATGGCTGGCAACCAGCTACAGCTGGAGCAGAAAGACCAGGCCCGCCTGACCCTGCGTAAAATCATCAAGCAATACCCCGGCACCCCGGCGGCGCAGCGCGCCCAGCAACAGCTGGCCACGCTATAGTCTGGCCACAGCTCACCTGTCGCTATCGAAAGCCGGCTTTTCCATGGGGATGCCGGCTTTGTCTTGCCGGGAAGATGCTTCCGTGGAAGTTAAATCCCGGCGGCAAGCCCTTGCCAAATCAGGTAAAATTCCGTTTTTTCCCCTTCTTGACGGAATCAGCCTCCATGATCGAAGTTGGCATCGTGATGGGTAGTAATAGCGACTGGGAAGTCATGCAAAACGCCGCGCGCGTTCTGAAAGACTTCGGCATCGCTTTCGAAACCCGCGTCGTCTCCGCCCACCGTACCCCCGACCTTCTGTTCCAGTACGCCGAAACCGCCGAAGCGCGTGGCCTGAAAGCCATCATCGCCGGTGCCGGTGGCGCCGCCCACCTGCCGGGCATGCTGGCCGCCAAGACCCACATCCCGGTACTGGGCGTGCCTGTACCGTCCAAATACCTGCGTGGTGAAGACTCGCTGCTGTCCATCGTGCAAATGCCCAAAGGCATTCCCGTGGCCACTTTCGCCATTGGCGAAGCCGGTGCGGCCAACGCTGGCCTGTTTGCCATCGCCATGCTGGCCAATGGCAACCCCGAGCTGGCGGCCAAGCTGAAGGCCTTCCGCAAGCAACAAGAAGACACCGTGCTGGCCATGAGCCTGCCGGAGGTACAGTAATGGCTGCCATTTTGCCGCCAGCCATGCTGGGCATCCTCGGCGGTGGCCAGCTGGGCCGCATGTTTGTTACCGCCGCCAAGCGCATGGGCTACCGCGTGACCGTGCTGGACCCGGACGCCAACGCCCCGGCAGCCGAGTTTGCCGATGTACACCTGTGTGCCGCGTTTGACGATGCCGACGCCCTGGCCACGCTGGCGCGTACCTGTGCCGCCGTGACCACCGAGTTTGAAAACGTTAACGCCGACGCCATGCGCCTCTTGGCCAAGACCACCCGTGTATCGCCATCCGGCGACTGCGTGGCCATTGCCCAGGATCGCATTGCCGAAAAGAGCTGGGTAGGCAAAGCCGGCCTGCCTACCGCGCCGTATCTGGCGATTGAAAGCGTGGAAGACATCCAGGTCGAGCTGTCGCCCTACTTGCCCGGCATTCTCAAGACCGCCCGCCTGGGCTACGACGGCAAAGGCCAGATGCGCGTAAAAACCGCCGACGAAGCCCGCGCTGCCTACGCCAACCTGGGCGGCCAGGCCTGCGTGCTGGAAAAAATGCTGGACCTGAAGCTGGAAGTCTCGGCCATTGTTACCCGCACCAGTGCGGCGCAAGTGGCGGTGTTCCCGGTATCGGAAAACATCCACAAGAACGGCATTCTGGACGAATCCATCGTGCCGGCGCGCATCGCGCCCGAGTTGGCCGCACGGGCACAGCAGTACGCCGTGCAGCTGGCCGAAGCGCTGGACTACGTGGGCGTACTGGCGGTGGAGTTCTTCGTGCTGGGCGACGATAGCCTGGTGGTCAACGAAATGGCGCCGCGCCCGCATAACTCCGGCCACTACACCATCGACGCCTGCGTCACCGACCAGTACCAGCAGCAAGTGCGCGCCATGTGCGGCCTGCTGCCGGGCAAGACAGACCTGCTGTCGCCGGTGGTCATGGTGAACCTGCTGGGCGATGTGTGGGGCGAGGACGGTAGCGAGCCGAACTGGGCGGTGCTGATGGAAGCGCCCAACGCCCACCTGCACAGCTACGGCAAAAAACACGCCCGGCCAGGCCGCAAGATGGCGCACTACTGTGTGCTGGCGGCCAACGTAGACGACGCGCTGGAACAGGCGCGCGCGCTGAAAGACACCTTGTAATGAAAACAGGCGACGCCCACAAGGCGTCGCTTTTTGCTTTGTGAAGGAAGTTTCATGACCCAACTGACCAGCCTGAAAAAAATCTACTCGGGTAAAGTACGCGACCTGTACGAGATCGACGATCAGCGCATGCTGATGGTGGCCAGCGATCGCCTGTCCGCTTTCGACGTGATCCTGGACGACCCTATCCCAGGCAAGGGCCAGATCCTCACTGCCATTTCCAATTTCTGGTTCGATACCCTGAAAGACGTGGTGCCCAACCACCTGACCGGTGACCAGGTAGAAGACGTGGTCGCTGCTGCCGAGCTGCCGCTGGTCGCCGGCCGAGCCGTGGTGGCCAAACGCCTGAAGCCGGTGATGATCGAGGCCGTGGTACGCGGCTACCTGGCCGGCTCCGGCTGGAAGGAATACCAGAAGTCCGGCACGGTATGCGGCATTGCTCTGCCGGCCGGCCTGCAGGAATCCAGCAAGCTGCCCGAGCCTATCTTTACCCCGTCTACCAAGGCGGCAGTAGGCGACCACGACGAAAACATTACCTTTGCCCAGTGCGAAGCCATCGTGGGTGCCGAGCTGGCGGCCAAGGTGCGTGACACCGCCATCCTGCTGTACCAGACCGCTGCCGCTTTTGCTGCCACGCGTGGCATTATCATCTGCGACACCAAGTTCGAGTTTGGCCTGGATGCCGACGGCACCCTGGTGCTGATGGACGAAGCGCTGACGCCGGACTCCAGCCGTTTCTGGCCGGCCGACAGCTACGCTGAAGGCACCACGCCGCCGTCGTTCGACAAGCAGTTCGTACGCGACTGGCTGGAGGCTTCCGGCTGGAACAAAGCACCGCCAGCCCCGGCCGTACCGCTGGACGTACGCGAAAAAACCGCGGCCAAATACCGCGAGGCGCTAGAGCGCCTGACCGCACAGTAAGCCCTGGCCCACGCCAGACGCTTGCCCGGCCCGCCTTGCGCGGGCTTTTTCATGCCTGGTTGCCGCACTGGTGGCATACTTGCGTTTTTATCGAATTTGCCAAGGGAGTAGCTCATATGGCCCGTAGCCAGCCCGCGCTCAGCACCGCCCGTTTACAGCTTTTGCCGCCAGAAGCGGCCTGGGCCCGCGCCGTTCGCGACTACCAGCTGCGTAACCGCGAGCACCTGGCCCCGTGGGACCCGACCCACGGCGATATGTACTTCACCGAGCTGTTCTGGGGCATGCGCCTGCGCGAACGCATCGAGGATTTCAAGCTGGGCCGCGGTGCCATGTTTCTGGTGATGCACGACAAGCAGCCAGGGCAAGTGATCGGCACTATCGCCCTGAGCAATATTGTGCGCGGCGTGTTTCAGGCCTGCCACCTGGGCTACAACATCGACCATGCCTATCAGGGGCAGGGCATGATGAGCGAGGCCGTCGAGGCGGTGGTGCAGTTTGCCTTCCGCGACCTGGGCCTGCACCGCGTACAGGCCAACTATCAGCCGGAAAACCAGCGCAGCGCGCGCCTGCTCGCCAAGCTGGGCTTTACCATTGAAGGCGAGGCCAAGGATTATCTGTTCCTGAACGGTGCCTGGCGCGACCATGTGCTGACCTCGCGCCGCAACCCGGATTTTGACAGCACGCCGCTGCGCGCCTGAGCGCGCGTACGGGCCGCCGTCCCGCAGGGTTGGCCGCATGGCGGAAAAGGCCTATTCCTCATAGGGTTGGCGGATTTTTTGCATGCGTTATGATGTGGCCTCTTCATCATGCAAGGTGTTCCGATGACCCTAGACCCTGTCGTGCTGTTTTTCGTGCTGGGCTTGCTGGCTGCGCTGGCCAAGTCCGATCTTAAACTCCCCCCCGCGCTCTACGAGACCCTGTCGGTGTTTCTGCTGATTGCTATCGGTTTGAAGGGGGGCGTGGCCTTGTCCAAGCTTTCTGGCAGCGCGGTACTGTGGCAGGTGGTAGCGGTGATCCTGCTGGGCGCGGCGCTCACGCTGCTGGCTTTTGCCGTGTTGCGCTGGCGTCTGGGCCGGGCGGATGCGGCGGCCACGGCGGCGCATTATGGCTCGGTGAGTGTGGTGACCTTTGCCGTAGCCAGTGCTTACCTGTCACGTCAGGGCGTGGAGGCCGAGCCGCAGCTCACCGTGTTTCTGGCGGTTATGGAAATGCCGGCGCTGGTGGTTGGCGTGCTGCTGGCCCGCATGGGTGGCGACAAGCGCGTGAACTGGGGCCGCCTGGCGCACGAGGTGTTTCTGGGCAAGAGCATGGTGCTGCTGATGGGGGGCTTGCTGATAGGCTGGATCGCCGGCGCGGAGGGCATCAAAAGCCTGTCTCCGTTGTATATCGATATGTTCAAGCCGGTGTTGTCGCTGTTTTTGCTGGAAATGGGTTTACTCACCGCGGGCAAGCTGGCCGGCCTGCGTGCCCAGGGGCTGTTTGTCGTGGCCTTTTCCACGCTGATGCCGCTGCTGTTTGCCTGCCTTGGCCTGGCGGCAGCGGTGGGCATGGGCTTGTCGGTAGGCGGTGCCATGCTGCTGGCCACCCTGTGTGCCTCGTCATCCTATATTGCCGCCCCCGCTGCCATGCGTATTGCCGTGCCGGAAGCCAACCCGGCCATATCGCTGGCAGCCAGCCTGGGGGTCACCTTCCCGTTTAACCTGTTGCTCGGTATACCGCTGTACCTGTGGTTGGCACAGCAGGTTTACGCCTGAAAGGAAGCTCGATGCCATTTCATACTAAGAAGCTGCTGACGATTGTTACCGAGTCTGTGCTGGAGGCACGGCTGGTCAAAGATATCCAGCGCCTGGGCGCACATGGCTACACCGTGGTGGATGCACGCGGTGGCGGCGCGCATGGCGTGCAGGGCGGGGCGTGGAGTTTCGACCGCAATATCCGCATCGATGTGGTATGCGATGCGCAGGTGGCCGAGGCGATTGCACGCCGTTGTGAACAAAGCTATCTGCCGGATTACGGTTTGATCCTGTATGTTTCGGATGTAGGGGTGCTACGCGCAGACAAATTCTAGTGCGAGCCTGCCAGACATCAGGGGGAAAACATGACGCAAACCTTTCGTTTGACCGCCAGTGATGGTGCCGATATTCATGGTTGCTATTGGCTACCCGCTGGTGAACCACGCGCGGTGGTGGTGATTAGCCATGGCATGAGCGAGTACGGCGGGCGCTATCAGGTGCTGGCACAAAAGCTGTCGCTGGCCGGCTACGCGGTGTATGCCCACGACCACCGCGGCCATGGTGAGCATGCGCCGGTTCCCGGCTGGTTTGCGGAGCAAGGTGGCTGGCAGAAGGTGGTAGATGATCTGCGCGAGGTGGTGGACTACGCCCGGCAGCAGCACGAGCGCCCGGTCGTGTTGTATGGCCACAGTATGGGCAGCTTTATTGCACGGGCGTTCATGCTGCGTTACGGCCAACGTTTGTCCGGGCTCGTACTGTCTGCCACGGGCTACCGCCAGCGCTACCTGTCGCGTGTGATGCGTGGTGTCGCCAGGCTGGCGGCCCGGTTGGGCGGGGCAAATAAGCCCAGTACCTTCATGACGGCGCTGGTGTTCGGCAGCTTCAATCTGGGGTTTTTACCCGCCCGTACCCGGCTGGATTGGCTAAGCCGCGACCCGGCGCAGGTGGATGCCTATATTGCCGACCCCTTATGTGGCCAACATCCCACCCCGCAGCTGTGGATCGATCTGTTTGGCGGCATTATCGAGCTGGAGCTGGGTGAGGCCGATGGCCGCGCGCTGCCCAAGGCCTGTCCGGTGTGGCTACAGGCCGGCAGCCGCGACTCGGTAAGCCTGGGCAAGTTTGGTCTGGGCCAGCTGGCCAGCCGCTACCGTGCAGCGGGCATGCGGGATGTGAGCGTTACCGTCTACCCGGGCGGGCGGCACGAAATGCACAATGAAACCAACCGTGCCCAGCTGGAGGCAGATTTGCTGGCCTGGCTGAACCGCATTACCGCCTGAGCCGTGTTAGTCGTAAAAAAAGCACCGTCGTGTCAGACGGTGCTTTTTTTGTGCCGTGGTGGCCCGTTCAGCCTTTGGCCACGATTTGCTGCACGCTGCCATCCAGCGCCATCAGGTAGGTTTCTACCGCCAGCTGCGGGTATTTGGCCAGAATCTGCTTGCGTAGCGTCATCAGGGTTTCGGCATGGGTCTGCGTTTCTTTCTCCGGCATTTTGCCAAAGTCCTCGCCCAGTACCACTTTGTAGGCGCCGCAGTCGCGGTGGTCCAGAATCATCACCTTGTGGATATGGTGCAGGCTGATCGCTACATCCAGGTGCTCCCAGAATGCCTGGTTCCAGGCGGGGAACTTGCTGGTGATCGCCCCCAGTGCCGCCCCGGCCAGTACGATATGGTCGTACTTGTTCTTCATGCCTTGCCCGGCCATGAAGGCTTCGGTTTCATCGACCAGCCGGTAGTCCATGCATGACAGCAGCAGCGCATCGGTGCCACCGGCAGCGTAGGCCGCTTGCGGCAGGAAGCTGCCCAGCAGGGCTGCGCCGCCGCCCAGGGCGGCAAGCTGTACAAACTGGCGACGGCCAGGGTTGGCCGCAGCATCCTGCTGTGCGTGGTTGGGGCACTGGCACATGATTTTCTCCCTGAATTTATCAATAACCTGGCTACATTCTAGGTGATTTACGGTGCCATGTCGTATGTCTACGGTATGCCAGCCGTGCAGAATTGACAGCTTACTAACTAGTAAGTATCTTCGCTTTCATGCTGCACCCCCTATAACGAAGACAGCGCTGTGGTGGCGAAACGAGCCGTCACACCAACCAACACGAGGATGAACATCATGACGGCTTACCCGCACCTGCTGGCACCGCTGGATCTGGGCTTTACCACGCTGAAAAACCGCGTGCTGATGGGCTCCATGCACACCGGCCTGGAAGAGGCCCCGCAAGGCTTCGAGAAAATGGCGGCTTTTTACGCCGAGCGCGCGCGTGGCGGCGTAGGCCTGATTGTGACCGGCGGGGTTGGCCCCAACGAAGAAGGCCGTGTCGCCGAGGGTGCTTCCATGCTGGCCGACGCAGCAGAGGTGCCGCACCACCGCATCGTGACCGATGCCGTGCACGCCGCAGGTGGCAAAATCGCCATGCAGATCTTGCACACCGGCCGCTACAGTTTTCAGGAAAACCTGGTTTCGGCCTCGCCTATCTGTGCGCCGATCAACTTCTACCGCCCGCGTGAAATGTCCGAAGACGACATCCAGCGCACCATTGCCGACTTTGCCCGTTGCGCCAAGCTGGCGCAGGACGCCGGCTACGACGGGGTAGAGGTCATGGGCTCGGAAGGCTATCTGCTTAACCAGTTCATCGCCCAGCATACCAACAAGCGTACCGACGCCTGGGGTGGCAGCTTCGAGAACCGCATCCGCTTCCCGCTGGCGGTACTGCGTGCCGTGCGCGAGGCGGTAGGCCGCGAATTCATCATCATCTACCGCCTGTCCATGCTGGACCTGGTGAACAACGGCAGCACCTGGGAAGAGGTGGAGCAGTTGGCCGCCGAGGTGGAAAAAGCCGGCGCCAACATTATCAATACCGGTATTGGCTGGCACGAAGCCCGCGTGCCTACCATTGCCACCAGCGTACCGCGCGGCGGTTTTGCCTGGGTCACCAAGCGCCTGATGGGCAAGGTGGGTATTCCGCTGATCACCACCAACCGGATCAATACCCCGGAAGTGGCCGAAGATATCCTGTCCAGTGGCTGTGCCGATATGGTGTCCATGGCGCGCCCCTTCCTGGCCGACCCGGAATTCGTCATCAAAGCCGAGCAAGGCCGTGCCGACGAAATCAACACCTGTATCGGTTGTAACCAGGCCTGCCTGGACCATATCTTCCAGGGAAAACTCACCAGCTGCTTGGTAAACCCGCGTGCCTGCCGCGAAACCGAGCTGAACTACGTGAAGACCGACGCACCGAAGAAACTGGCTGTAGTGGGTGCCGGCCCGGCAGGCTTGGCGTTTGCCACCATCGCTGCCGAACGCGGCCACGACGTGACGCTGTTTGATGCCGGTAGCGAAATCGGCGGCCAGTTCAATGTGGCCAAGAAGGTGCCAGGCAAAGAAGAGTTTTACGAAACACTGCGCTATTTTGCCCGCCGTATCGAGCTGACCGGCGTGACGCTGCAACTGAACACCCGCGTAGACGCTGCAGATCTGACCGGGTTTGACGAGGTAGTGCTGGCTACCGGTATCGCGCCGCGCACGCCACCTATCGAAGGTATCGATCACCCCAAAGTGCTCAGCTACCTGGACGTGCTCAAGTTTGGCAAGCCGGTTGGCCGCAGCGTGGCGGTCATTGGTGCCGGCGGTATCGGCTTTGACGTGTCCGAATACCTGACGCACGAAGGCAAGTCGCCCTCGCTGGATACCGCTGCTTTCATGAAAGAGTGGGGGGTCGACATGACGGTAGCGACAGCAGGTGGCCTGGCGGCCAGCGGCCCGCAGCCGCACCCTAGCCCACGCCAGGTTTACCTGCTGCAACGCAAGAGCAGCAAGGTGGGTGAAGGCCTGGGCAAGACCACCGGCTGGATCCACCGCGCCAGCTTGCAGATGAAGAATGTCACCATGATTCCGGGCGTTACTTACAACAAGATCGACGATGCCGGCCTGCACGTTACCATCAAGGGCGAGCCACAGGTGCTGGCGGTGGATAATGTGGTGATCTGCGCCGGGCAAGACCCGCTGCGCGAATTGCAGCAGCCGCTGCTGGATGCCGGCAAGCCGGTGCACCTGATCGGTGGTGCTGATGTCGCGGCCGAGCTGGACGCCAAGCGCGCAATTGATCAAGGAGCCAGGTTGGCTGCCAGCATCTGATTTACTGAACAAACGTTCGACAGCCCGTCGGACGCGGGTTCGGAAAAAAACATTTTATGAAGTGATAAAGACTGCCAGCGTGCCTGGTGGTCTTTTTTTATTTCATTGTTATATTCTTTTGGCATTTAAAAATGTCGAGTTGCGGCATTTTTGCCATAAAAGAAGCAATTACCGATAGAATTTAGCCAAATCAAAAATTCATATTTATTGAAATGCTAGATTGCCAAGGCGTGTTGACGGTACATTGATAAGCATCAGCCGCTTGACTTTAAAGTCTCGCCTGAGGTGTTTACTGTCTGCGCGACGAGTGAATCGCCAAAATAACGATAAAGGAATGCCAGGATGGCCAAAAAATTCCTGCTGCTATGCCTGACTGCCTGCTGCCTGTCACCCTTGGCGCAGGCGGCGGATATGCTGGTGCTGGGTGTGGTGCCGTACTTGTCGGCACGCAAGCTGGCCGAACTGTACGAGCCCATGCGTACCCAGCTGCAAGGTGCCTTGGGTGTGCCGGTGGTCATCGAGTCGGCACCGGACTACCAAAGCTATCTCGAACGTACTGCCCAGGGCCGCTACGACGTGATTGCCACGTCTCCCTACTTCGGCCGCCTGGCGCAGCTGGAACAAGGCTACGAGCCGCTCGCCCGCCCGCAAACCAATCTTGAGCCCCTGCTGGTGACCCGCAAGGACGGCGTGAATTCGCTGGAAGCCCTGCGTGGCAAAGTGGTTTCCACCAGCGACAAGCTGGCCAACCTGACGTTGGCCGCACAGCGCTACCTGATCCAGAACGGCCTGACCCCGGGCAAGGACGTCACCATCCGCCCTGCCGGCAGCCATGCCAACTCGGTACAGGCGCTGCTGAACGGTGAATCTGCCGCCGCCATCATTTCGGTTACCGCCTTGCGCCAGTTACACCCCGGCACCACGGTACGTGTGCGCATCATGAAACGCCTGCCGCAGACTACCCCATTGCTCTACCTGGCCAACAAGCGACTAGGCAGCAGCCGTATCGACAGCCTGCGTCGCCAGCTGTTCCAGTTTGCCAATCACACCGAGGAAGGCCAGGCGTTCAGTAAAGAGCTGGGGCATGGCGGTCTGAAAGAGATCTCTGCTGCTGACATGAAGGCGCTGGATCCGTATGTGCAGGATTTGAAGGCGATGCTGAAATAATGGCCATTGACCTGCGGCCGCGTTCGCTGACCTGGATCATCATTCCGGCCTTGTTCGTGGTGCAGCTGCTGCTGTTCGGCATTATTGCCTGGCAGAGCGTGCACATGATGCGCGAAATGGCGGTGGAGCAAACGCGCGTGCGCCTGGGCAGCCTGCAGGTAGAGCTGCGCGCCGCACTGGTGGCACCCATGCTGGAGCGCGACTACAGCACACTGCAGGAAATTACCGACGAGCTGACCCGCTCCAGTGACCTGGCCTATCTGGTGGTGCGTGATAGTGCGGGCAAGATCATGGCCCGCAGTGGCATACAGATTCAGCGCTTTACGCCCGATAGCGATATTGCCGGCAGCAACGACCCCTTGTTCGATACCCGATTCCCGCTGACACAGGGCGAGGTACAACTGGGTTTGCGCGTGGCCGAGGCGCGGCAGATCTTTCTGAGCTTCATCCAGCGTACCGCGCCAATGGTGGTGGTGGCGGGTTTGCTGGCCACCATCTGGATGGTCTTGGTCACGTTATGGATTGTGCGGCGGCTGAAGCGTTTGACCCAGGCAGCCGAATCGCTCGGCCATGGCACCTTGTCGGTGCGGGCGCCGGAAGACGGGGCAGATGAGGTGGGCCGTCTGGGCCTGGCCTTTAACCGTATGGCGGCTGCGGTACAGTCGGCAGATGAAAAGTGGGCCAAGAGCCAGCGTTTCACCGACATGCTGTTGCTGGCCATGCCCATGCCGGTGTTTTACAAGGATGCACAAGGGCGCTACATGGGCTGTAACGATGCCTTTGCGCGCGTTACCGGCCTGAGCCGGCGCGATATTCGTGGCAAGGTGGCCGCCGAGCTATGGCCCGCCGAGTTGGCCGCACTGCACATGCGGCACGATGAGGCACTTAACGCTGGCCTGGGGCATCAAGAGTATGCCGGCTTGCTGACCGACCAGCACGGCCTGCAGCGCCACGTGATTTTTTCCAAGGATGTGTTTTACGACGATCTGGGTCAGATCGCCGGCATTATCGGTGCCTGGAACGATATTTCCGATCTGCGCCGCGCCGAAGGCAGGTTGCAGCTGTTGGCCGGGGTGTTCAAGCACTCGCGTGAAGGCATTGTGATTGCCGATGCCAGCGGCAGGGTGGTGGATGTCAACCGTGCGCTATGCGAGATCAGCGGTTTCGAGCGCGACGAAGTCGTCGGGCAAATGCCCAGCCACTTTTATTCAGGCCGGCACGACGAGGCGTTCTATCAGGCCATCCGTACCACCCTGGGCCAGAAAGGCCATTGGCAGGGCGAAGTGTGGAACCGGCGCAAGGATGGCAGCCTCTATCCGGTGCTGCTATCGATCTCCATCATTTACGACCAGCAGGGCCTCGTGCGCCATTACATTGCCGTGTTTGCAGATATCACGGTGATGAAAGAGCAGGAAGCCCGGCTGGACCGCATGGCGCACCACGATCCGCTTACCCAGCTACCGAACCGCGTGTTGCTGGGCGACCGCATGCGTGTCGCCATTGCCCAGGCCAGCCGCAGTGGCCAATGGCTGGCCATCTGTTTTATGGACCTGGACGGTTTCAAACGCGTCAACGACCGCTATGGCCACGATGTAGGCGACCAGCTACTGATCAAGATTGCCGACCGCTTGCAGCAGACCATGCACGGTGGCGATACCGTGGCACGGCTGGGTGGTGATGAATTTGCGCTGCTGTTATCCGGCCTGCCCGATATCGAGGCCTGCCACCAGACGCTGCATCACATTCTGGACACCGTCGCGCAGCCCTGCGATATCGGTGATATCCAGATACAAGTATCAGCCAGTATCGGCGTCACACTGTACCCGCAGGACGAGCAGGATGCCGATACCCTGCTGCGCCATGCCGACCAGGCCATGTACAAAGCCAAAGACCTGGGGCGCAACGGCTACCAGATTTTTGACGCCGAGCACGACCGCCAGAGTCGCAGCCGCCTGCAAAGCCTGCACCGGCTGGAGCAAGCACTGGAGCAGGGCGAGCTGCAGCTGTACTACCAGCCCAAGGTCAATATGCGCGACGGGCAGATCGTGGGCATGGAAGCCCTGATGCGCTGGCACCACCCCCAGCGTGGCGTGCTGGCCCCCGGCGCCTTTTTGCCGGAGGTGGAAGATAGCCAGCTGGATATCCGCCTGGGCGAGTGGGTGATTGCTACAGCACTACAACAAATGGCGCAGTGGCGTGGTGAAGGGCGGGTGCTGTCGGTCAGTGTGAATATCTCCGCCCACCACCTGCAGCAGTCGGATTTTGCCGCCCGTCTGGCCGGCCTGCTGGATGCTCACCCGGATGTGCCACGCGGCATGCTGGAAATCGAGGTGCTGGAGAGTACGGCGCTATCTGATGTGGAGCACGTTGGCCGCCTGATGCAAACCTGCCAGGGGTTGGGGGTACGTTTCTCGCTAGATGATTTCGGTACCGGCTATTCGTCCCTGCTGTATCTGAAACGCCTGCCGGCTGACAAACTCAAGATTGACCAGTCGTTTATTCGTGGCATGCACGAAAGCAGCGACGACCTCGCTATCGTGCAGGGCATTATCGGGCTGTCTGAAGCCTTCAACCGTGAGCTGGTGGCCGAGGGGGTAGAAACCGTCGAGCACGGCAGCCTGCTATTGCACCTGGGCTGCGACGTGGCACAGGGCTACGGCGTAGCCAAACCCATGCCGGCTGGCGAGGTGGTGGCCTGGTGCCGTAGCTGGCATAGCCCGCCGGAGTGGCTGGCGGCGCGCAAGCGCTGGTCGCAAGAAGACATCTTCCTGTTTGGCCTGGAGCTGAACCTGCGCAGCGCCTTGTCGCACCTGCTGTCCCTGGCCCAGGAACCGGGCGTGGCGGGGTGTTGGGACGACGATGTCAGCGAGCGCTTTTTGCGCTGGTACGGCACCGACGGCCAGATGCGCTACGGTGGCCACGCCAGCTTTGCCCAGCTGGGCCAGCTGCAGTCTTCCCTGATGCTGCATTGCCAGCAGCTGTGGCAAGCCTGCCAGCTGGGCGACGATGAAGCGATCCAGCAGCATATCCCCGTTATTTTCAGCCTGCGCCAGCAGCACGAGCAGGCGGTGCACAGCCTGCTATCGGGTATGCCACGGCTGCGGGAAGACAACCACAGCCTGCCTTTATAGACCCGCTAGTGCCTTGCCCAGGGCTTTCTCGTCGAGGATGCCCAGCAGCTGTTTCACCGGCTTGCCCTGGGCATTCAGGATGACCGTATAAGGCAGACCGCCGCTCTTGTTGCCCAGCTCGCGCATGACGGCAATGCCGTCACCATCGCTCATCAGGATGGGGTAGTTCACCGGTGTCTGCTTCAGAAAAGCCTGCACCTGCTCCGGCTGGTCCAGCGCAATGCCTACCGTCTTGATGCCCTTGGGCCCCAGCTTGACCGACAGCGCCGACAGCATCGGCATCTCCTGGCGGCACGGCGCGCACCAGGTTGCCCAGAAGTTCACCACGGTCACCCGCCCCTGAAACGGGGCAAACGCGGCAGCCTGGCCACTCACCAGCGTTAGCCTGGCTTTGTCCAGCGGCCCGGCCGCCTGCGCAGGCAGGCTCAAACCCAGTGCAATCAGCAGCAGGCCATGGCGTAACAGCGTGGTGATCTTGTGCATTTTTATTCCATTTTGATAGTAAAAAGTTGTTAGATATCTGCAAGTTGGCCGCAGTTCGCCGCTGCCTTTAAACAAACGTTCATGATAAACTCGCCGATTACTTTTTTGTTTGCGCGCGAGTCATGTCTATTCTCGTTTGCGGGGCGCTGGCCTACGACACCCTGTTCAATTTCGAAGATCGCTTCGATAACCATATCCTGCCCGATCAGCTGCACAAGATCTCCACCACCTTCAAGGTGCCTACCATGCGCCGCGAGTTTGGCGGCCCGGCAGGCAATATTGCCTACAGCCTGTGCCTGCTGGGCGAAAAGCCGCTGGTGATGGGTGCCGTGGGTGAGGACTTCGAGCCTTATCGCCAGCACCTCAAGCGCGCAGGCGTGGATGACCGCTTTATCCGCACCATTCGCGGGCAGTATACGTCGCAATGCTTTGGTATTGCCGACAAGGATGGCAACCAGCTGATGGCCTTTCACCCAGGCTCCATGGACCACGCTACCGTGAACCACATTGCGGACGTCCCCGAGCCGGTACAGGTGGCCATCGTGTCGCCAGGCGGGCACGCCGCCTTTTTGCAGCACACCCGCGAGCTGCACGCCGCCGGTATTCCGTTCATCTTCGACCCGGGTCAGGAGCTGCCGCTGCTGTCGCGTGACGAGTTGAATGAAATCGTGGAGCTGGCAACGTATGTAGCCATTAACGACTACGAAAGCGAGCTGATGCGCGAGCGCGCCGGCCTGCCGGTAGAGGTGCTGAAAGACAAGGTCAAGGCCTTGATCGTGACCCGCGGCTCCAAAGGTGCCGAAATCTACGTGGACGACACCATCCACCTGATTCCGCGTGTACAGATGCCGATCAAGCCTGTAGACCCGATGGGCTGTGGCGATGCCTTCCGCGCCGGCCTGCTGTACGGTATCAAGCACGGCTACGACTGGAAGATCACCGGCCGTCTGGCCAATGTGCTCGGCGCCATTAAAGTCACCAGCCATGGCCCGCAGAACCATTTCTTTGACTGGGACAAGCTGAAGTCGCTGTACCAGCAGGCCTATGGCGACCCCTGGCCGCTGTAAGAAATATCCTGGGTGTTGTACACACTGTTCAATAAGGCACGCTTTGGCGTGCCTTATGCATTGTTATGCCTGCGCTAGCTTTTGCAATCGCTTGGTAGGCTATAAAAATCAATATCTTGGGTGGATTTTGACTGGGCTGGGGCCGCTAGCCTGCAAAAATCCCGCCTGATGCATGGCCATTTTCTTTTTGTGGCAAAGCGTCACAAAGTGATAACGGGGTTGAATAAGCCGCGCGGCGGCCCCACCATGCACCCATTACCGCTTTCCCCGCAGAAAGGGCACCATGACCGTACCGCATTTGACCACCGCTTTGACTGGCCCTTTACTAGAGCTGGAAAGCCGCATTCTGCTAGCCCAGCCACATATCGAGCACTGGTTCCGTAGCCAGTGGCACAACCATGCTGCCCCGTTCTATGGCTCGGTAGACTTGCGCAACAGCGGTTTCAAACTGGCACCAGTGGACATGAACCTGTACCCGGGTGGCCATAACAACCTGAACCCCGAATTTCTGCCCTTGGCCGTGCAGGCAGCACAAAGCGCGGTAGACCGCGTCTGCCCCAAAGCCAAGAGCATTCTGCTGATCCCGGAAAACCATACCCGTAACACCTTCTACCTGCAGAACGTGGCGGCGCTGGTGCATATCTTTGAACAAGCCGGGCTGAAAGTACGCCTGGGTACGCTGAACCCGGACATTACCGAGCCTACCGCCCTGACGGCGGCCAACGGTGCCGTGGTCACCGTCGAGCCGCTGCTGCGACGTGGCAACCGCGTGGTACTGGCCGACGGCTTCAGCCCGTGCATCGTCCTGCTCAACAACGACCTGTCTGCCGGCCTGCCCGACGTGCTGGCCGGTATCGAGCAGAACCTGATGCCGCCGCTGCACGCCGGCTGGGCCGTACGCCGCAAAACCAACCACTTTGCCGCCTACGACAAGGTCGCCACCGATTTTTCGCAGCTGATCTCCATCGATCCCTGGCTGATCAACCCTTATTTCAGCGCCGCTGGCGGCCTGGATTTCCACACCCGTCAGGGTGAGGATGCGCTGGCCGAGCACGTGGCGCAGATGCTGGACAAGATCCGCATCAAGTACCGTGAATACGGCATTACCCACGACCCGTACGTGATTGTGAAAGCCGACGCCGGTACCTACGGCATGGGCGTGATGAGCGTGAAATCGCCGGAAGAGGTCATCGGCCTGAACCGCAAAGCGCGTAACAAGATGTCGGTGGTAAAAGAAGGCCTGGAAGTGAGCGAGGTGATCGTGCAGGAAGGCGTGCACACCTTCGAATCCATCAACGATGCCGTGGCCGAGCCCGTGGTGTACATGATGGACCGCTACGTGATCGGCGGCTTCTACCGCGTACACACCGGCCGTGGTGTCGACGAAAACCTGAACGCCCCAGGCATGCACTTTGTCCCGCTGTCGTTCGAAACGGCCTGCCTGCCAGACCATAAAGTCGGCCCCGATGCCCCGCCAAACCGCTTCTACGCCTACGGCGTGGTCGCGCGCCTGGCGCTGCTGGCCGCCTCGCGCGAGCTGGAAGCCACCGACCCGGACGCTGAATAAGCGCCTGCTGCGGCCAACCTTGAGAGCAAATCTATGCAGATACTGTTTATTGCCGACCCGCTGGAAAGCTTCAAGATCCATAAGGACACCACCTACGCCATGATGGAAGAGGCGCATGCGCGCAACCACGCCATCTGGTTCTGCGAGGCGGGCGAGCTGTATGTCGAGGGCGGCCGCATCTTGACCGAAGCCCGCCCGGTAACGTTTACCGGCCAGGGTGGCAAGGAGTGGTTCAAGAAAGGCAACAGCCAGCGCCTGCCATTACAGGGCTTTACGGCCGTGGTGATGCGTAAAGACCCGCCGTTTGACCTGGAATACCTGTACGCCACCCAGCTGCTGACGCTGGCCGAGGCAGAAGGCGCCCGCGTTTTCAACAAAGGCCAAGCGCTGCGCGACTTTAACGAAAAGCTGGCGATCCTGAATTTCCCCGAGCAAACCGCGCCCACCATGGTGACGTCGCGCCCGGACCGGCTGAAGCGTTTTGTGCGCCAGCATCAGGATGCCATCCTGAAGCCGCTGGACGGCATGGGTGGTAGCGGTATTTTCCGCGTGACGCCAGACGACCCGAACCTGAACGTGATCATTGAAACCGTGAGCCAGCACGGTACGCAAACCGTGATGGCCCAGCGTTACATTCCGGAAATCCGCGAGGGCGACAAGCGTGTACTGGTAATCGATGGCGTACCGGTGGATTACTGCCTGGCACGTATTCCCCAGGGTGGCGAAACCCGTGGCAACCTGGCTGCAGGTGGCCGTGGCGAAGCTCGCCCGCTGACCGAGCGTGACCGCGAGATTGCCGCCGCGCTGGCACCCGAGCTGAAACGCCGCGGTATTTTGCTGGCGGGTCTGGACGTGATCGGCAACTACCTCACCGAAGTCAACGTGACCAGCCCGACATGCTTCCGCGAGATCATGGACCAAGCAGGCATTAACGTGGCAGCGTTGTTCATCGATGCGCTGGAGCGTGCCTCCGGCCACGTGTCCTGATGCGCCACGGGGGTTGGCAACAGGCGGCTACGGCCGCCTTTGTCGTTTCTGCGCTGGCGGGCTGCAGCCCGCAGCCGGAGGCCTGGCAGCAGGAAAGCTTTGTGTTTGGTACCCGTGTGGTGCTGACCATTTACGATACCGACCACACCAAGGCACAAACAGCCATGGCGCAGGTGCTGGGCGATCTGGACCAGCTGCACCAGCGGCTGCACGCCTGGCAAGCGACAGGGGAGGTCTATGCGGCCAACCAGGCCATTGCCACTGGCGAGCCGTTCAAGGCATCCCCCGAGCTGGACGAGCTGATTACGCTAGGCCAGCAGCTGGAACAACAAAGCACCCAGCTGTTCTCGCCCGCCATCGGCGCCATGGTGGCGGCCTGGGGGTTTCATGCGGACCAGTACGCTGCCCGCCTGCCTGCTGCGCAGACCTTGTCAGACCTGGCTGCGGCACGGCCACGCATGGCAGACCTGCTGCGCCAGCCAGATGGCCGCTGGCTCAGCCGTAACCCGGCGGTGCAGCTGGACTTTGGCGGCATGGCCAAAGGCTGGGCGCTAGACCGTAGCCGGGCCCGTTTACTTAAGGCTGGCATCAGCTCGGCGCTGTTAAATATCGGCGGTAACATTATTGCGCTGGGTAGCAAACCGGGTGGCGAACCGTGGCGGGTAGGCTTGCGCCACCCGCGCCAGGCCGATGCCATGGCCACGCTGGCGCTGGCCGATGGCGAGGCGGTCGGCACCTCGGGCGACTACCAGCGTTTTTTCCAGCTGCAGGGGCGGCGCTATTGCCACCTGATTGACCCACGCGACGCACAAAGCCGCTGTCACGTACAATCCGTGTCCGTATTAAGCCGCCCGGGGCCGCATGCCGGCTTGCTGTCCGATGTGGCCTCCAAGCCCTTGTATTTCAACGGCCCAGCCGTGGCGGCAAGCTATGCCAGCCGTTTTGGCCTGGCAGGCTGGCTGTTAATCGACTCTCGTGGCGAAGCGTGGCTGCCGCGGGCTTTTGACAAACGGCTGCAGTGGCCGCTCCCCCCCACCCGTATTCACCACACAGGATGATCATGAGTTCGCATCAGGAAAGCCCGTTCAAGGGAAAAACCGGCGTAAAGCGCCTGATCAATGCGTTTGGCTACTCGCTGGATGGCTTACGTGCCGCTTACCGGCACGAAGACGCCTTTCGCCAGCTCACCTTGTTGGCCATCGTGCTGATTCCACTGGCCTTGTTTGTGGTGCCTGCCACACCGTTGGCGCGGGCACTACTGGTCGCCAGCTCGTTGGCGACACTGATCATCGAGCTTTTCAATTCGGCAATTGAAGCAGCGGTGGATCACACCTCGCTGGAACGCCACCCGCTCGCCAAACGGGCCAAAGATATGGGCAGTGCAGCCCAGCTGCTGGGCCTTGTGAACCTGGCGCTGGTCTGGGGCCTGGTGCTGTTTGGCTAGTGTAGACCCCGCATAACAGATGCAGCATGCGCCAGGCGCCCTGGGCGGGCAGGGTGCATGACTACGGTGGGCTGGTGGTTTCGTTTGTCAGCGTGCCGATAGATAGCTCGGCAATATGGCTGGTGGCTTGCTGCGTACGCTCGGCCAGTTTGCGTACTTCGTCGGCAACCACGGCAAAGCCACGCCCGGCTTCACCCACACGGGCGGCCTCGATGGCGGCATTGAGTGCCAGCAGATTGGTTTGCTCGGAGATATCGCGGATGATGCTGACCAGGCCGGTCACTTTCTGATAGTTCTCGGTCATGCGCTGCTGGTGTGTCAGCTCGCGCTGGCGTAGCTGTTCCTGTGTTTTACTGGCATCGATATCGGTCAGTGCACCCACTACGCGCAAGGGGGTGCCATCTGCCGCGCGCCGTGTCTGGCCTTTGGCGCGAAACCAGCGGTATTCCCCGTTTTTGAGCATAAGCCGGTAAGTAATGTCATAAGGGGTATGGCCGCTACGGTCTACCAGATGAGCCTTGAATGCCGTTACCACGCGGTCGCGGTCTTCCGGGTGCAGCCGGGATGCCCAGCTATCCAGCACATTGGGGAAATCGTTTTCATCCTGATAGCCCAGCAGATAGCGGAACTGGTCCGACCACCAGAAAGGGTTGGCCGCATTGACCGGGTCGCCTGCGATGACTTCCATGTCCCACAGCCCGTCAGACAGCATTTCGGTGGCCAGCTCAAAGCGAGTGAGTGTGGTGTGCAGTGCCTGTTCCTGATCACGTATCGCCTGAATGTCGGTTAGCGCCCCCGCGACGCGCAATGGTTGGCCTTGCGCGTCGCGTTTGGTTTCGCCGCGGGCGCGAAACCAGCGATAGCTTCCGTTTTTCAGCATCAGCCGGTAGGTAATATCGTAAGGTGTGGCACCGGTATGGTCGTTCAGATGGCGGCTGAAGGCGGCAAGGGTGCGCTCTTTGTCTTCCGGGTGCAGGCGTGACGACCAGCTGCCCAGCGTATTGGGGAATTCGTTTTCCGAGTCAAAGCCCAACAAGTGCCGGAAGGCGGGTGACCACCAGAACGGATAGTGCTCATGAATGGGCTGCGCCGGGTTGATTTCCATATCCCACAGGCCATCTGCCGTAGCGCGTTGCATCAGCTCCAGCCGGTCGGCCAGGTTTTTTCTGTCGGCGGCACTGCGGGCTTTTTCTGTGGCGGCATCCCGCTGGGCTTCGCTCAGCGCCTGGCCAAGTTGCTGCAAGGTTTCCATTTTGGCTTGCAGCGTGGAGAGCACGCTGATGATGCGTTCTCTGCTGTCTTTCTGGCCCGCTGCCGGGTGGGTGCCTACCGTGCTTTCTACCGCTGAGATGAAGGCATCCAGCCGCTGCCGGCTGCTTTTGCTGAATTCCAGACCGAACATGGCGCTCTCCTGTGTAATGTGGGCGCTGCTGCCGTGTGGGCATGCAGGCTTCATTATGAGAAGACACTATGCATATCTTTAAAACGCTGACTAATGGTGCTGCTGAATGTGGCCGCTGGCCACCGGGGTTCAGCTATCGGCGCGTGGCCGGTACAGCAACCCGGGTACGACCCGGATCATGCCAGGTTCGAAAGGCACCTCCCCCTCATTGCCGACCAGTTCCCAGGTGGTATCGTGTGTTTGCAAGAGGCGGTAAACCGGGGTGCCAGCCTGGTACCACAGCAGCTGCTGGCCCTGAAAGTAATCCAGCGGCAGTAGCGGGCGGTCGTCTTGCACGAACATGGCCAGCGTATCCGGAGCCTGGGCGGCGATCTGCTCACGCTCGGCCAGCCAGATGCCGATCATCATCACCAGAAACGACAGTGCCAGCAGTGGCCAGGCGCCTCCGATGGCAAACACCACGGTCAGCACGCTGCTGCCGCTAAGAAAAAATTGGCTGTTCATGCTGAGTGTCCGCAGCGCACCCGGCTAGAGGTGCAGGTTTGCCATGTCATGCAGCGCAGCAGGGCGATGCATGGCCCGGTGGGGCTGTCCGTCTGACAAACGCGGTAGGTGTTTGCGTGGCCATGCTGGCCACAGGCGGGCGGCTAGAGTTGAAGCTTAGTGGCTTTTCTGCATGATTTTTGCGTGAAATCCGCCACATCATCATGAGTTTTGCGTGAACTGTGTGGATGAGCCAGGCATAAAAAAAGCCAGCCCGCAGGCTGGCTTGTGTGTGGCGGAGCATCAGGCTTCCGCTTTGCCTTCCGGCGGGGCGATCTGCTCGGCGTAGCCGCATTCTTTCTGCGGGCATACTTTCTCGGTGCCACGGCGTTTGGTGGTTTTCAGAGTCAGGATCGGCCAGTTGCATTTAGGGCAAGGCTCGGCAATCGGCGGGTTCCAGGTGGCGTATTTGCACTTGGGATAGGTGTTGCAGCTGTAGAACAGCTTGCCGTAGCGGCTCTTGCGTTCGATCAGGCTGCCGGTCTTGCATTCCGGGCACTGTACACCGGTGTCGCGTGGCTTTTCCAGTGGCTCGATGTGCTTGCACTTGGGGTAGTTGGCGCAGCCGATAAATTTGCCGAAGCGGCCTTTTTTGATGTGCAGCTCGCCGCCACATTCCGGGCAGGTGCGGTCTTCGATTACGGTAGGCGCTTCGGCTTCTGCCGCTGCCTGCTCGGCGGTTTCACCCACGTTGCGGGTGTAGTCGCAGTCCGGGTAGCCGGTGCAGGCGATGAAACGGCCGCGTTTGCCAAACTTGATCGACAGCGGTTTGCTGCATTTCGGGCAGGCTTCGTCCAGGCTTTCGGTGGTGACTTCTGCGCGCGAAATACCTTCTTTTTCGGTGATCTGCTTGGAAAATCCCTTCCAGAAGCTATCCATCACCGGCACCCACTGGCGGCTGCCACTAGCGATTTCATCCAGCTGGTTTTCCAGCTTGGCGGTAAAGTTGTAGTCCACGTACTGAGCAAAGTGCTCGGTCAGGAACTTGTTAACGATGTCGCCGGTATCGGTAGGGAAGAAGCGCTTTTTGTCGATGATGACGTATTCGCGGTCTTTCAGCGTGGAGATGATGCTGGCGTAGGTGGACGGGCGGCCGATGCCGAATTCTTCCAGCGCTTTGACCAGGCTGGCTTCCGAGAAGCGTGGCGGCGGCTGGGTAAAGTGCTGGTCGCCGTACAGCTTGTCTACCGGCAGGGTCTCGCCTTCGGTCAGCAGTGGCAGCTTGGCGTTTTCTTCGTCTTCGGCGTCGTCTACGTCTTCTTCGTACACCGACAGGAAGCCGGCAAACACCTGTACCTGGCCGCTGGCGCGGAAGATGCCGTCGCCTACGGCGATATCGATGCTGGTGGTGTCAAAGCGTGCCGGCGCCATCTGGCAGGCCAGGGTGCGCTTCCATACCATGTCGTACAGTTTGAACTGGTCGGTGGTCAGGAACGGTTTTACCGATTCCGGCGTGCGCAGGATGGACGTCGGGCGGATCGCCTCGTGCGCTTCCTGGGCATTCTTGGACTTGTTCTTGTAGCTGACAGCGTTTTTGGGCAAGTGCTCGGCGTCGAAACGCTCGGCGATGTAGCCGCGGATTTCTTCTACCGCTTCATTGGCCAGCGCCACCGAGTCGGTACGCATATAGGTAATCAGACCCACGGTGCCCTGGCCGATGTCGATACCTTCATACAGCTGCTGCGCGGTACGCATGGTGCGGTCAGTGGTCATGCCCAGCTTGCGTACGGCCTCTTGCTGCAGGGTGGACGTGGTGAACGGCGCGGCAGGGCTGCGCGATTTCTTTTTCTTTTCGATGCTGGTGACGTTGGCCGCATGGCCGGCCAGCAAGCCCAGGATGCGGCTTTGCTCCGCTTCGTTGGGCACGTCGAATTGTTCCAGCTTTTTACCGGCAAACTGGGTGAGCTTGGCGCTGAACTTGGTCCGGCTCTTATGGCTGTCCAGGTGTACGGTCCAGTACTCCTGCTCAACAAAGGCCTTGATCTCGTTTTCGCGTTCGCAGATCAGGCGCAGCGCCGGGCTTTGTACGCGGCCGGCGGACAGGCCGCGGCGGATTTTCTTCCACAGCAGCGGGGACAGGTTGAAACCTACCAGATAGTCCAGTGCGCGGCGTGCTTGCTGGGCGTCTACCAGGTCCTGCGCAATAGCGCGCGGGTTGGCGATGGCTTCCAGTACCGCGTTTTTGGTGATCTCGTGGAACACCACGCGTTGGGCGGTTTTGTCCTTCAACAGTTTTTTCTTGTTGAGGATTTCTACCAGGTGCCAGGAAATGGCTTCGCCTTCGCGGTCCGGATCCGTTGCCAGATAGACATGGTCTACCTTGCCCACGGCTTCGACGATGGCGTCCACGTGTTTGCTGTTGCGCGCAATCAGCTGGTACTTCATGGCGAAGTCTTTTTCCGGGTCCACGGCACCGTTTTTCGGTACCAGGTCGCGCACGTGGCCGTAGGAAGCCAGGACTTCAAAGTCCGGGCCCAGGTATTTTTTCAGCGTTTTCGCCTTGGAGGGCGATTCGACGATCAGGAGACTGGAGGGCATGTCTGCTTTGTTTTCAGTAGCACGCCATGGGGCGCGACATATTGTGTATTCATCAAACAAAACAAGAGCGCAAGGTTTTGCGCTCTTGTCGAATCCTGACACTGCGGCCAACCTTGATGGCGCGCAGTGTGTGCTTATTGCATGGTGGGTTCGCCGTGCAGGGCGCTGAGCAGGTCTTCACCTACCAGCACCGGCAGCTCTGCGCGTTGTGCCCACAGTACCATCAGCGCGGCCAGTTTGGCTGTTGGCAGGGTAATTTCGTCGTCCGGCATGACCAGCAGCCGGTCGATCAGCATTTCTCGCTGGGCGGGTGACAGGGCGCCATTGTGTTCCAGAAACACAATCAGGCCGCGTACATCACTGGGCAGGCGCGAGATTTCGTACTCGTGAAAAACACGCATGCCACTGCCTTCGTTGGCACCCAGATAGGCACCTTCATTCAGCTCGTTCAGGCCGTCAAGCCAGTCCAGTGCGTCGCTGATTTCCTCATTTTCGAAACCTGCTGCGGCGAGCTGGCGCCCCAGATCATCACGGGCGGGGCAATGATCGGGGTCATTGAATTCTTCTAGCAAAAAGGCGAGAACGTCAAACATCTATAGGAATCAGTCACTTGTAGGGGTTGGCTAGTGGGCGTCGGCTCGGCGCTGGTAGCGCCCGCCTTGCATGCTGTCGACATGGCCCAGTAGTTCGAGCTCAAGAAGCATCGCGTAAACGTCCCCCGCCGTCAACCCGAGCCGGCTGGCAAGGGTGTCGGCGTCTACCGGGTCGTAGCCCATGGCCTGCAGAATATCGGGGCCCTGGGTGAGGGCGGGTTCTGCTGCGGCGGCGCTGTCAGGCTGCGGGGCGGATGGCTTGCCGATTTCGTCCAGTACGTCGTCTACCGTTTCCACCAGCCGCGCACCGTCCTTGATCAGGCGGTGGCAGCCGCGGGCCTGCGGGTTCAGGATGGAGCCGGGTATGGCCATGACTTCGCGCCCGGCTTCCAGTGACAGGCGGGCGGTGATCAGCGAGCCGCTTTGCAGGGTAGCCTCCACCACCAGGCAACCACGGCACAGGCCGGCAATGATGCGGTTGCGGCGCGGGAAGTGCTGCGCCAGCGGGCCCATGCCCAGCGCAAACTCGGACAAAATCAGGCCCTGCTCGGCGATCTGGTGCGCCAGCTTGCGGTTGCTGGCCGGGTACACGCGGTCTATGCCGGTGCCGATGATGGCAATGGTGCCGCCGCCAGCGGCCAAGGCGCCTTCGTGGGCGGCGGCGTCTATGCCGCCGGCCAGGCCGCTGACGATGGTGTAGCCCTGTGCGGCCAGCCTTTTGGCAAAGGTGCGGGCGTTATCTTCGCCCTGCGGGGTGGCATTGCGGCTACCCACGATGGCCAGCATCGGTGTGGCGAGCAGGGCTCGCTGGCCGCGGGCAAACAGCAGTGGCGGGGCGGCACCGGCCTCGGCCAGCTGGCAGGGGTAGTCCGGGTCATTCAGGGTGAGCAGGCTGCAGCCAGGCTGCTGTGCCCAGGCAAGGGCATCGGCGGCGCTCTGGCGGGCGATCTCGCCGCCCAGCGCATCCAGCGCCTCGCCTTCCAGTACGCCGGCGAGCTGGCTACGGTTGGCCGCCAGTACGGCGCTGGCGCTGCCAAAGCGCTGCAGAAGCTGCAAAAAACGCTGCGGGCCAATGCCGGGCGACAGTGCCAGGGTGGCCCAGTCTTGCAGGCTGTAACTCATTCGGGCTGGGCGATGCGGTCGCCCACGATGACAGGCTGGGTGGCATCGACCACCAGGGCGTAGGAAGCCTTGTTGAAGACGCGGTAGACGATCAGGCGGCCCACTTGCTGGGTAGGCAGCAACGCGTGTTGCTTGGGCGCAATCTGCACGCTGCGCGGCGCACGGTAGATGCCGAAGACGTGGCCGATTTCTACCCCGTCGCGCAGGCCACGGTTGATCATTACATTATAATTCTGGCCGATTTCGTTCACGCCGTTGTAGGCGCTGACCACACGGCCTTCCAGCGCTGCCGGTGCTTCGTGCGGGGAATATTGCGGTACGGTGAACTGGCTGGCTTTCATGAGGCGGTCGCCTACCAGGACTTCTTCTGCCACTTTACCCACCATCAGGGTGCTGATGGTGTCCAGCTTGCTCACTGTCAGCTCGCCGCCATAGGTGACTTCATGGCCCAGCACTTCTTTGGTGTCCGGGTCGGTAATGGTGCGGCCCAGGCGGTACGCTTGCCAGGTGCCACCGGCATCCAGGCCCTGCCCGTAGGCGACATCGGTGGTTGACAGGATCACCCGGTTGTCCTGGCCGGCGATGATGCGTGGCGCGTTGTTGTAGCTGGACAGGTCGTCCAGCAGCAGCGGGCGCTTCAGGAAGGGCTCGATCATGCGGGCCGGGATGGTGCTGATCGCGGCATCCAGCGACTGGCTGCGAATCTGGGGTGACAACTTCACCACACGATTCCCCTCGCGGCGCAGAACCGGTTCGCCGTCTATCATGTCCAATACTAGGGTTTCACCGGGGTAGATCAAGTGGGGGTTCTTGACCTCGTCGCGGTTCAGGCGCCACAGCTGTGGCCACTTCCAGGGCGACTTCAGGTAGCGGGCCGAAATATCCCACAGGGTATCGCCCTTCTTGACCACGTAGCGTTGCGGTGCGCCCTCGCGCAGCACCAGTGTGTCGGCGTAAGCCGGTGCAGACAGGCCAATGGCAATGAGTAGCGATATAATAGGTTTAAACATCAGAAAGTGACCCCATTTGACCGGCACTTGAGAAAAAGGCTAACCGGATGCTGGCAACATTATCGTTCTGGCTGCCGCCATCCCACAACTGGAAATCTGTTTGAATCATGGCACTGCTTAACATCCTGCACTACCCGGACCCGCGCCTGCACAAGGTAGCCGCCCCGGTCACCCTCTTCGACGCGGCGCTGCAAAAGCAGGTCGATGATATGTTCGAAACCATGCACGAGGCCAAAGGTATCGGCCTGGCAGCCACGCAAGTGAACTATCACTATCGCCTGCTGGTGATCGATGTGTCGGAAGACAAAAGCCAGCCGCTGGTGGTGATCAACCCCGAGTTCCTGCAAAAAGACGGCGAAACCGTGTACGAAGAAGGCTGCCTGTCGGTGCCTGGCGTGTACGACAAAGTGACCCGTGCCGAGCGCGTAAAGCTGCGTGCCCAGAACGCCAAGGGCGAGTTTTTCGAGCTGGAGGCCGACGGCCTGCTGGCCATCTGCCTGCAGCACGAGGTAGATCATCTGGACGGCAAAGTGTTCGTGGAATACCTGTCCGAGATGAAGCAAAGCCGTATCAAGACCAAGCTGAAAAAGCGCGAAAAACAAAACATGTAAGCTGCTGCAGCCTCTTGCTGCTGTAGTGGATCGGGGCACGCAAGCGTGCCCTTTGGCTTTTTAGCCCTGGCCCAGGCCACGCTGCCAGGAAAGACACCCGATGAAACTGATATTTGCCGGTACGCCGGTTTTTGCTGCCCAGGCGCTGCAGGCGCTGATTGACGCCGGCCACGAGATTCCCCTGGTGCTCACCCAGCCAGACCGCCCGGCAGGGCGCGGGATGAAGCTCAAGCCCAGCCCGGTAAAAGAGCTGGCCTTGCAGCACGGCCTGCGCGTGGAGCAGCCGCTGACGCTGAAAACCCCCGAGGCGCAGGCACTGGTGGCCGAGGTGGGCGCCGAGGTGATGGTGGTGGCAGCCTACGGCCTGCTGCTACCCAAAGCCGTGCTGGACATGCCCGCCCGCGGCTGCCTGAATATCCACGCCTCGCTGCTGCCGCGCTGGCGCGGTGCCGCGCCTATCCAGCGCGCCATCCTGGCGGGCGACGCGGAAACCGGCATCACCATCATGCAGATGGACGTAGGCCTGGATACCGGCGACATGCTGTCGGTCCACCCGTTGCCGATCGCCGCAGAAGACAGCGCCGCCAGCCTGCACGACAAGTTGGCCGCACTGGGTGCCGAGGCTATTGTGAGCACGCTAGCGGCACTCGACACCTGCCCGGCCGTCAAACAGCCGGAGGCCGGTGTCACCTACGCCGCCAAGCTCACCAAAGAGGAAGCCCGCGTCGACTGGCAGCGGCCCGCCGCCGACATCGCCCGCGCTATTCGCGCCTACAACCCGGCCCCCGGGGCGCATACCCTGCTGGCGGGCGAGGCGCTCAAGCTATGGCACGCTCACGCCATCGACGGCCAGGCACCGGCAGGGCAGGTGGTACGCGCCGATGCAGACGGTGTGGTCGTGGGCAGTGGTCACGGGCTTGTTGTATTAACGCAACTGCAGGCCGCCGGTGGCAAAAGGTTGGCCGCACGCGACTTTATTGCCGGCCGCCCGGCACTGGCAGGCGCTGTACTGGGTGCTTGAGTTGCCGGCTAGCCGCCCTCATAGTCAGTAAAGAACGCCTGAAAGGAGCAAGACATGGGCTTTAACTGGTTCAAGACCACGCTGTTGATGGCGGCCATCCTGGCGCTGTTCGTGATGATAGGCGGCATGATCGGCGGCAAGGCCGGCATGCTGATTGCCCTGCTGCTGGGCGGGGGCATGAACGTGTACGCCTACTGGAACTCCGACCAGATGGTGTTGCGTATGTACAACGCCCAGCAGGTGGATGCGCAATCTGCCCCCGAGCTGTACGGCATGGTGGCCGAGCTGGCGCAGCGCGCCAATATGCCCATGCCGCGCGTGTACGTGATTCACGAAGAGCAGCCCAATGCCTTTGCTACCGGGCGCAACCCCGAGCACGCCGCTGTGGCCGCCACCACCGGCATCATGCGCATGCTGGACTACCGCGAGCTGCGCGGCGTCATGGCGCACGAGCTGGCCCACGTGAAGCACCGCGACACGCTGATTTCTACCGTGAGCGCTACCATGGCCGGTGCTATTTCGGCGCTGGCCAACTTTGCCATGTTTTTTGGTGGGCGCGACGAAGACGGTCGGCCGGTGAACCCCATCGCGGGCATCGCCGTGGCGCTGCTGGCACCGCTGGCCGCCAGCCTGATCCAGATGGCCATTTCCCGTGCGCGCGAGTTTGAAGCCGACCGTGGCGGCGCCGAAATCAGTGGCGACCCGCTAGCGTTGGCCGCCGCCTTGCAGAAGATCGAGTACTACGCCCAGTACCGCACCATGCCCGCCGCCGAGGCTCACCCGGAGACTGCGCAGATGATGATCATCAACCCCTTATCCGGTGGTGGTGGCATCAGCAGCCTGTTCCGCACCCACCCGCACACCGAAGAACGTATCGCCCGCCTGCAGGAGATTGCCCGCGGCGGCGCGTGAAACGGTATCATTCGGCCTTAAATTTGATTTGCGGCCACCGCCCAACCGGGCGGTGGCCGGTTTTATTGGAAAGACCCAAACAGCATGCATCGTATTCAGGAACTGGCCGCGGGTTTGATCGCGCGTGTCGAAGAAGGCCGTACCCTCACCGAAGCACTGGCGGCCGCCCAGCGCAGTACCGAGCTCAGCGCTGGCGAGCGCGGTGCGCTGCAGGACATCGGCTACGGCACCCTGCGCCACCTGGGCCAGCTGCGCTTTATCCTGCGCGAGCTGGTGCCCAAGCGCCTGCCTTCCGACGATATCGAACGCCTGCTGCTGGTCGCCCTCTACCAGCTGGCGCATACCCGCGCTGCACCCTACGCCGTGGTAGACCAGGCGGTGCGCTGTGCAGAAGACATCGCCATGGGCCGCCTGAAAGGCCTGGTCAACGGCACGCTGCGTAACTTCCTGCGCAATAAAGACAACCTGCTGGCCGATGCCGGCCGCGATAACGAAGCGCGTTACAACCACCCGCGCTGGTGGGTGCAGCGCCTGCGTGCCGCCTACCCTACGCAGTGGGCCTCGGTGCTGGAGATGTCCAACCGCCGCCCGCCCATGACGCTGCGCGTGAACGCCGGCAAACTCAGCGCCGAAGACTACGTGGCGCAGTTGGCCGCAAAAGACATCAAGGCCCGCGTCATCAAAGGCCAGGCGGTGCTGCTGGACGCGCCGTGCAATGTGCGTGATCTGCCGGGCTTTGCCGAAGGTGTGGTGTCGGTACAGGACTTTGGTGCGCAAAAAGCCGCCTTGCTGCTGGATGTCGCCGACGGCATGCGCGTGCTGGACGCTTGCGCGGCACCGGGTGGCAAGACCGGTCATATCCTGGAGCTGGCCCAGGCCAAGCTGGTGGCGCTGGATGTCGATGCCGAGCGCCTGCAGCGTGTGGAAGACAACCTGCAGCGCCTTGGCCTTTCTGCCACATTGAAAGCTGCCGATGCCGCCAAGCCGGAAACCTGGTGGGACGGCCAGCCCTTCGACCGCATCCTCGCAGACGTGCCTTGCTCGGCCAGCGGTGTGGTGCGCCGCCACCCGGATATCAAGTGGCTGCGTCGCCCGGATGACTTTGCCGCACTAGGCAAACAACAGGCCGCCATGGTGGATGCACTGTGGCCAACGTTGGCCGCAGGCGGCAAGCTGCTGTATGCCACGTGTTCCATCATGCCGGAGGAAAACCGCCAGCAAGTCGATGCTTTCCTCAAGCGTCATGGCGATGCGAAACTGTTGAAAGACGAACAATTGCTGCCTACCTCGGAACATGACGGCTTCTACTACGCCCTGCTGGTTAAAAAGGTTTAGCCTTGCGCTAGGCATTTTTATCGTGTGCCTGCTGTCTGCGCTGCCTGCGCAGGCAGCAGAGGGCATTGTGGTGCGCCGTCTGGCGGCCAACATCGAAGAGGGTGCCCTCGAAATCTCCACCCGCTACCAGACCACGCTGCCGCCACCGCTGCAAGACGCCTTGCAGCAGGGCGTGCCGCTGACCTTCCAGCTTACCTTCGAGCTGACCCGGCCGCGTACCTCGGCCTGGTGGCTGCAACTCAAGACCTTTTTCGAGCCTACTGCCACCCTTAGCTTCAAGCTGGTTTACTACCGGTTGACTAACCGTTACCGGGTGGCCATTGGCGGTTTGGCCAGCAATTACGGCTCCTTGAACGAAGCCTTGTCTGCCGTAGGCAGTATTGCCGGCTGGCGCGTCATGGACGTATCCGGCCTGGGCAGTGACAGCCAGCGTGATCTGCGTGGCCGGGTGCGGCTGGAGCTGGATATCAGCCAGCTGCCCAGACCCTTCCAGCTGAACGCACTGGGCTCGCGAGACTGGAAGCTCGAGTCCGAATGGGTAACCGTTGCGCCCGAGGTAACAAACTGATGCGCTATCCGGTGATTGCGGCGGCACTGGGTGTCGTCATGCTCTACCTGCTGGCTATTTCTACCGGCAATACGTCCAAACTGGCCGAATACTACTGGTGGGTATTCGGCCTGAACGTACTGGGCCTGCTGGGCCTGCTCGGTGTGGTACTGCGCCAGCTGCTGCGCCTGCGTCGCCGGGTGAAAAGCCGTGAATTCGGTGCCAAGCTCACGCAGAAAATGGTGGTGATGTTTGCCGTAGTGGCCCTGCTGCCGGGCATGCTGGTGTTTACTGTCTCGGCCCAGTTCCTGACGCGCAGTATCGAAAGCTGGTTCAACGTACAGGTAGAAAGCGCGCTGGACCGCGGGCTGGAGCTGGGTAAAAACGCGCTGGGCTATGTGCTCACCGATGTATCGCGCAAGGCCCGCGTGATTGCGCTGGACGTGGCCGACCAGCGCGAGCGCGAGCTCAATAGCCGGCTATCCCGCCTGCGTGAGCAGCTGGGCGTAGAAGAAGTGGCGGTGTACACCCGCCAGGGCCAGCTGGTGAGCTTTGCCGGCCCGGACGATACCCGCTACCTGCCACGTGCGCCTGACTACGAGCTGTTGCGTTCGCTGCAAGGGCGCAAGACCCACGAGAGCATCGACAACGACGCCCGCAGCGGCCTGCTGCTGAAAGTGCTGATGCCCTATCGCAGCTACATCACCGGCGAGCAGCTGATCCTGCAGGTTATCCAGCCCGCCCCGGCTGATATTGCCCGCGATGCCGAGCTGATCGAAGACGCGCGTACCGATTACCGCCAGCTGGTGCTGGCGCGGGATGGGCTCAAAACGTTTTACATGCTGACCCTGGCGCTGGTTTTTCTGCTGGCGCTCACTGCGGCACTGGCCTTTGCGCTGTTCATTTCCGAGCGCCTGTCCGCACCCCTGTCCGAGTTGGCCGCAGGTACCCGCGCAGTGGCGCAGGGTGACTTCTCCAAGCGCCACCCTGTGTACCGCAAGGATGAGCTGGGCATTCTCACCACCATGTTCAACCGCATGACCCAGCAGCTGGACGAGGCACGGCATACCGCCGATGAAAGCCGGCGTTTGCTGGAATCCAGCAAACTTTATCTGGAAAGCATTCTGGCCAACCTGTCCGCCGGTGTGATGGCGTTTGACAGCAACTGGAACCTGCGTGCGGCCAACACCAGTGCCGGCCGTATCCTGGGGGTGGACTTTGCCGAGCTGGCCGCGCACGAGATCCAGGTATGGCCGGCACTGCGCCCGGAGCTGTCACCGCTGGTGGATACCATCCTGCGCGAAGCGGCCAACATTAGCCCGCACGACTGGCAGCAGCAGGTGGATTACCTGGGTTCCCAGGGTAGCCGCCAGCTGGTTGCGCGGGGGGCGGTATTGCCAGAGCAGTCCGCTACCGGCTATGTTGTGGTGTTTGACGATATTACCGAGCTGGCGCGCGCCCAACGTGACGCCGCCTGGGGCGAGGTGGCCAAGCGGCTGGCACATGAAATCCGCAACCCGCTCACGCCGATACAGCTCTCTGCCGAGCGCCTGGCCATGAAACTGGCCGACAAGCTCGAAGGCAGCGATGCGGAGATGCTGCGGCGTGCCACCGATACCATCGTCAAACAGGTAACGGCCTTGAAAGGCATGGTGGATGCATTCCGGGATTACGCCCGCGCGCCCAGGACAAAACTGGTGCCGCTGGACCTGAATGAGCTGGTGCGAGAGGTATTGATTCTCTACGAAAGCAACCCTGCCCTGAGAGTGGATTTGAGTCTGGAACCCTTGCCGTTTATGGGTGATGCCGCGCTTTTGCGCCAGGTTTTGCATAACCTGCTGCAGAACGCGCAAGATGCAGTCCTTGACGCTAGCATCCCGATGATTCAAATTAGCAGCCGACTAGAAGGAAGGAACGCGCTCGTCTGTGTACAAGACAACGGCGCCGGGTTCAGTGCAGACATACTGCCACGTGCCTTTGAGCCTTACGTAACCAGTAAAGCGAAAGGGACCGGCCTGGGCCTTGCGGTGGTGAAAAAAATAGTGGAGGAACACCACGGCCAGATTCATCTGGCCAATGCAGACAGTGGCGGTGCGCGGATCCATCTCACCCTGCCATTGCTGGAGGCTTAATGCGAAGCAGCGATATTCTGATTGTTGATGACGAGATCGGTATCCGGGAGTTGCTCTCGGAAATCTTGCAGGACGAAGGCTTTACCGTCGCCCTGGCCGAGAATGCCGAAGTTGCCCGCCAATTGCGGAACCAGACACGCCCAGCCCTCGTGCTGCTGGATATCTGGATGCCGGATTGTGATGGCGTTACCTTGCTGAAGGAGTGGGCCAAATCCGGGCAGCTCAATATGCCGGTAGTGATGATGTCTGGCCATGCCAGCATCGACACGGCCGTTGAAGCGACCCGTATCGGCGCTTTCGATTTTCTCGAAAAGCCGATTGCATTACAGAAACTGCTCACCACGGTGCAGCGCGCGCTGAAGTATGGCGACATGCAAGCCAATACCTCGCTGAACCTGGACAAACTGGGTAAGAGTGCACCCATTCACGAGCTGAAGCGCCAACTGGAGCGCGTTTCCAAAGTGAAGTCGCCGGTATTGCTTACCGGCGAGGCAGGGGTGGGTTTCGAGCTGGTCGCCAGGTTTTTCCACCACGGCAATACCCCGTGGGTGACGCCAGCCAAGCTGGAACAGCTGGCCGATGCGCCGCTGGAGCTACTGCAAAAAGCCAATAACGGCGTATTGTTCCTGCCGGAAATCGGCCAGTACAACCGCCGTACGCAGCAAGGCCTGCTGTTTTTGCTGTCCAAACTGGACCGCTTCAACGTTCGCCTCGTCTGTTCCTGCAGCCGGCCATTGCAAGAGCTGCTGGTAGACCCGGAATGCGATAACCGCATGCTGACCGCGCTGTCCAGCGTGATTGTGCCGATTCCGCCGCTGCGCGAGCACGCAGAAGACATCACCTTCATTGCCGAGCAGATCCTGCACGAGCTGATCGAGTCCAAGCAGATGCCCACGCGCCGCCTGACCACGGCGGCACTGAATGCCATGCGCCAGTATGAGTGGCCGGGTAATCTGGAGCAGCTGCGCAGCATCATCAAGAGCTTGGGCCTGACCGCCGAGTCGGATGATATCGATGCAGCCGAAGTGAACAAGGTGCTGGCGCAGTTCCGCCACGAGAAACCGGTGGAAGAAACCGGCTTCGATTTCAGCTTGCCGCTGCGCGAACTGCGCGAACAGCTGGAACGCCGCTACTTCGAGTACCACATCGTGCTGGAAAACGGCAATATGAGCCGCGTGGCGCAGAAGGTAGGCCTGGAGCGTACCCACCTGTACCGCAAGCTCAAACAGCTGGGCGTGAAATTCAGCCGCAAAGTGGCCGAAGAGTAAGTTTGCTTTTTTACTGCTCCTGCGGGAGCTACCCGGACGGCCGCGCAAGCGGCCGTTTTACATGATGACAAAAGAACTGAACGACAGCGCACTGCTGCGCTACAGCCGCCATATCCTGCTGCCCGAAATCGATATCGAAGGCCAGCAGCGTTTGTTGGCTGCACGTGTGCTGGTGGTAGGGGCGGGTGGCCTAGGCGCGCCTGCGCTACTGTACCTGGCCAGTGCCGGGGTGGGCCAGCTCACGCTGGTGGACGACGACACGGTGGAGCTGACCAACCTGCAGCGCCAGGTCATTCACGATATGCACACGCTGGGCCAGCCCAAGGTGGCGTCGGCAGCAGCGCGGCTGGCCGCCATCAACCCCGAGGTACAGCTGCGCTTGCTGAACGAGCGCCTGGCCGGCGATAGGTTGGCCGCAGAGGTGGCCGCACACGACCTGGTGCTGGACTGCAGCGACAACTTTGCCACCCGCCACGCCATCAACCGCGCCTGTGTCGCCGCCCGCGTGCCCCTGGTGTCGGGCGCTGCTGTGCGCTTTAGCGGGCAGCTGGCGGTATACGATGTGCGCGACGCGGCGTCACCGTGTTACCACTGCCTGTTTCCGGAGGAGGGCGAAGCCAGCGATGGCCCGTGCGCCACTTTCGGCGTACTGGCACCGCTGGTAGGGGTGATTGGCAGCCTGCAGGCGGTAGAGGCGGTCAAGCTGCTGGCCGGCCGCCGCCCGGCCTTGGGGCAGCTGACGCTGTACGAGGCGCTGGAGGGGAGCTTTCGCCAGCTGAAAGTGCCGCGCGACCCGGACTGCCCGGTATGCGGCCAACGTTAGGCCGTAGATAAAAAAAGCCGCTTCGTCTGAAGCGGCTTTTTATTGGCTGTGGGCCG
>JAIXTB010000058.1 GCA_027484385.1 Neisseriaceae bacterium
ACACCGGCGGCAAAGTTACCGGCAATGCCGCCCAGGTCCAGCACTGGCGTCACCACCTGCAGTAGCGGGGCCAGCTGCGGGTCGGCCTGCAACTTTTGCATCAATTGCGCGTAGTCACGAATGCCATACGCCGCCGGGTTACCGCTGCCGAACAAGAAATAATCACGATGCTGAATCTGCAAGTGCCCGCTAGCGCGCACAAAGTCAGTCTCCAGACCCAGGCGGATATTGCGGTCGTAGCCGCCAAAGATCAGCACCGCCACCACGCCAACGATCATCGCCAGCAAGGTAGTCAGGGTGCGGCGGCGGTTGCGCACCAGGTTGCGTGCGGCCAACTGTAGCGTGTTCATGCGGCCTCCTGTACGGCAACGGCTGCCTGCAGCTGGCCATCGCGCAGCAGTACGGCGTGGTCGGCTGCCGCCAGCAGCTGGGCATCGTGCGACGAGAACACAAAGCAGGTCTGGTACTGGCGCTGCATGTCGCGCATCAGCGCAATGATGGCGGCACCAGTATGGCTATCGAGGTTGGCCGTGGGCTCGTCAGCCAGCACCAGTGCCGGGCGCAGGGCCAGGGCGCGGGCAATGGCCACGCGCTGACGCTGGCCGCCGGACAGCTGGCCCGGCAGGTTGGCCGCACGGTCCGCCAGGCCTACCGCGTCCAGCAGCTCGGCGGCACGGCGGCGGCGCTCGGTGCTAGCAACGCCAGCCAGCAGCAGCGGGTACTCCACGTTCTCGCGCGCACTCAGCACTGGCAGCAGATTGAAATGCTGAAACACGAAACCGATATGCCGAGCCCTGAAATCACTCAGACGGTTATCGTCCAGTGCATCCAGGCGCTGGCCAGCAACCACCACGTACCCGCTATCCGGGCGGTCCAGCCCGCCCAACAGGTTCAGCAAAGTAGATTTGCCACTGCCAGAGGGGCCGCTCAGTACGGTAAAGGCGTTGGCCGCAATGTGCAGGCTAACCTGGCGCAGGGCTGGCACATCCACACTGCCCAGGCGGTAATGGCGGCTAAGATCAACAACTTCGATGGCTGACATGGTTCACTCCTCACGGTCGATGCCAACAGGCTAAGCCGTATGGCATAGCCCTGTACTAGCGTGCGACCAAGGGTGAAATACGTGGACAAACGGTTGCTGGCAGGGATGAATGACCAGCGACGGGTGATGTTTTTAACTTCCAAGGAAGTGACTTCCGGGGAAGTTTTGTCTACACTACGCAACATGGACCAGATCGACCGCATTATTGCCGAGTGGCAACACAGCCTACCCAGCCTGGACACCACCCCGCTGGCGGTGTTGGGGCGCATTGCGCGCCTGATGGGCTACTTCGAACAAGTACGCGATAGCGTACTGGCGCAGCATCAGCTGAAGTATGGCGAATTCGATGTACTGCTTACCCTGCGCCGCCAGGGCGAGCCTTACACCTTGAGCCCGTCGCAGTTATCACAATCGCTGCTCCTGACCAGCGGCGGCATCAGCAAACGCATCGACAAGCTGGAAAACGCCGGTCTGGTAGAGCGCCTGCCAGATGATGCCGACCGTCGCGGCGTGATGATCCGCCTGTCCGACAGCGGCCTGGCCAAAGTCAACCAGGCACTGACACCCCACACCGACGCCCAGCTCGACCTGCTCGCCCACCTGCCCGCCAGCGACCAGCAAGCCCTGGCCACGCTGCTGCAACGCTGGCTGGTCGCGCTGGAAAACACCTGACTCCACCTTTAATACCGTCAGGCTGCGCGCGGCCTGACGCCGTGTGCCGCCGATGGGGAATACCATGCCATCACACACACGCACCCTGCTAACACTCCTGATCATCCTGTGCGGGCTCAACCTGCGCCCCATTCTGGCCGGCACCGGCCCACTGCTGGAGCCCATCCGCGCCGCCACCGGCCTGAGTTTTGGCGGCGCCGCCTTGCTTACTACCCTGCCGGTCGCCATGATCGGCCTGTGCGCTTTCGCCCTGCCGCTATTCAAACGCTGGCTGGGTAGCAAAGGCGGCATCCTGGCCGGGGTGTTGCTGATTGCCGCCGCCTGCCTGCTACGCTTCAGCGAAACCACCAGCGCGCTGATGCTCTCTGCCGGTATTGCCGGCCTGGGCATTGCCATTGTGCAAGCCCTGGTACCGGCACTGATCAAACAGCACGGCGGCAGCCGGGTATCGCTGATGATGGGCCTGTATGTCACCTCCATCATGGGCGGCGCTACCCTGGCTGCAGGCAGCACACCATGGCTAGCCGGCCAGCTTGGCTGGAGCCCGGCACTGGCCCTATGGGCCCTGCCCGCCATGCTGGCCGCCCTGCTATGGCACAGCCAAGCACCCGCTGAAGTCAGCCACGCCAGCAGCAGCGCATCGCATATCGGCCGCATGTTTGGCAAAGCCCGTGCTTGGTCGCTAGCGCTGTACTTTGGCATTGGCACAGGCGTGTATGTCTGCACCCTGGCATGGCTCGCCCCTTTCTTTGTCTTTATGGGCTATAGCGCACAACAGTCCGGCCTGATGCTCAGCTACATGACAGCCTTCGAAGTCGCCACCGGCCTGCTACTGCCCATCATCGCCGCACGCCACCACGACCTGCGCCCCTGGCTGCTGCTTACCCTGGCGGCCAACCTTATCGGCCTGGCAGGGCTGGCGTGGCTACCCGGCCAGCACAGCCTGCTCTTTGTCGCCCTGCTGGGCGCGGGCATAGGCGGCCTGTTCCCGCTCACCATGATCCTGACACTGCAACACGCAGACGATGCACAAACCGCCGGCGATCTGACTGCCTTTGTACAAGGCATAGGCTACCTGCTGGCCGCCATCGCCCCGTTTGCTGCCGGCTGGCTGCGCGATCTTACGGCCAGCTACAGCCTGTCGTGGCAAATGCTGGCGGGCACCGTACTGATCCTGCTAATCATGACCCTGCGCTTTCACCCCGCACGCTACCGCAGCGCACTAGGCCATTAAGCACAGCACAATGCGCCAGCAAGCTCCCCAGCGCACGCCATGAGTCCAACCGTGCCAAGGCCCAAACCGCCATAAAGCAAAAAGCCCGATCCAAAAATCGGGCTTTTTTGTATCAAGCACGGTGCCGGCAAGAGGAATCGAACCCCCGACCTTCGCATTACGAATGCGCTGCTCTACCAACTGAGCTATGCCGGCGAACCGTCAGCGCCACTATAGCGCGACGACAGAAGTTTGGCACAGCCGACGTCCCCCCAATCTCAGTAGCACTACGCTTTAGAGTCCAAGGCTAATTTACCGGATTTCTCCGCCAGTAATTTGGCGTAGGCCGCTGGCGTCAAACCACCCAGCGCTTTCTTGGGC
>JAIXTB010000016.1 GCA_027484385.1 Neisseriaceae bacterium
CAGCCAGGCGGCCAGGGCGCAGCATTGTGCTGGCAGGGCGCTTTAACACCTGCGCCAAAGAAGATCCGATCGACCGGCTGGCGCAAGCCGGTTTTACCAACCTGCTGGCCAGATAGATAGCCGCATGATGCATCAAAAAACGAGCGGGTAAGAGGCAGGGGGTGACTAACCAGCCACCCGGTTGCGGCCCGCTGCCTTGGCTTGGTACAGCAGGCGGTCTGCTTCGCGCACCAGCTCGTCCAGGCTGCCTGCTGTCCGGCTGGCCACGCCAATGCTGGCGGTGATGCGCACCAGTTGGCCGTGCTCGATCACTTGCTGTGCGGCCAGGCTGGCGCGTAGTGCCTCGGCTGACAGCAGCGCATCGCCGTGCCGGGTATCCGGTAGCAGCACGGCAAACTCCTCGCCCCCCAGGCGGCCTGCCAGTGCGCCCGCAGGGCAATGCGCTTGCAGCGTGCGGCCAACCTGCTCGATCACCCGGTCACCCGCCACATGGCCCCACTGGTCGTTAATGGTTTTGAAATGGTCAATATCCAGCATCAGCAGCGCCAGGGGCAGTGCTTGCTGCTGCGCACGGTCCAGTGCTGCTTCGGCTGCCTCGTACCAGGTACGGCGGTTTTGCAGCTGGCTGAGCGGGTCGGTGGTGGCGTACAGCCAGTTTTGCCGCGCTATCTGGTAGGACTGCAAGGCCGTGCGCCGCTGTACGCTCAGAATGATCAGCATGAAAGCCATGGCGGGCATGCTGAACAGCAATAACTGCAGCCAGTGGCTCAGCTGGTAGCCAGCCAGCCAGAGTGTGGCGCCAGCAAGCAGCACGCTGGCAAGGTGGGGCCACATGAAAGCCAGGGGCGACACCAGGGGGGCAATCAGCAATACCCCCATCATGAAATACATCAAGATCATCGGCAGGTAGGACAAGCGGCCCAATACCATAATATTACCGGCCATCATCACCACCATCGCCATATTGCCCAGCCACAATACCCAGTGGATGCGGCGTGATTCGTAGCTAGGGTGCTGCATGGTGCGCGCCATCCACACGATAAGCCCGCAGCCTAGCGCGCTGGCCAGTGCCATGCCCGCAAAGCGCGTACCCAAGCCCATATGCCACAGGTCGGCCAGTAAAAACAGGCCGATGACCCCCATCCCGGCATAGGACAGCTGGGCAGCACCCGGTAGCAGGCGCCCGCTGTAATAGGCCTCGTAGCTGGCGAAGTCTGGCTGGAGCAAGGGTGGGTTGGTGCTGGAATCCACGGTAGCGCCTAGTGATTCGTTAAGTTGTCATTATCACGCAAAACGTGTGATGTAGTGTTGGTCCGCGTGGCCTGCCTTCGCGCGTGACAAAGTGCCCGCGTGCACTAGATTGCTATAGATATAGTCCTTGCCGGAACCAGCATGAAACCTGCCCTTATCGCTCTTTGCCTGGCCTGCCTCGCCACACTGCCAGCCCGGGCTGCTGATCTGGCTGCCTACACCGAGCAGCTGCCGCCGCTCAACTACCAGGACGGCGCGCAGATCACCGGTTTTGCCACCGACCTGCTGCGCATGGTCGCGCACGATGCCGACCTGAGCCTCAGCATCGAGCTGCAACCCTGGGCGCGCGCCTATCGCACCGTACTGGAAGCCCCGGATAGTGTCATTTTCAGTATTACCCGCACCCCGGAGCGCGAGCCGCTGTTTTACTGGGTAGGCCCCATCAGCCCGCGCCAGATCAAGCTGTATAGCCTGAATGCCCGCCGCGACATCAGTCTCCAGACCGAAGCAGACCTGATGCGTTACACCCACGGTGCCATGTTCGAATCTGCCGCTGCCAAGAAGTTGGCCGGCCTGGGGCTGCAGCCAGGCCGCGGGCTGGACCTGGGCGCTACCGACGAAATCACCCTGAAAAAACTCCTGCTAGGCCGTACCGACACCGTAGCCATGCTGGATTGGGCCATGGCCTGGCAGCTGAAACAACAAAACCTCAACCCCCGTCTGGTCCGCCCCATCTGGTTGCTGGACGGTGGTAGCCAATACTGGTTTGCCCTCAACCGCAGCACCCCGCTGCAGAAGGTAAAACGCCTGCAAGCCGCGCTGAACCAGATCAGCGCCGATGGCCGCATGCACACGTTGCGGCAGAAATACCTGGCAGAGTAGCGGGGGGCATTTTTATAGAGGTAAAGCACAGGGTATACAACAGCATCTCCACAAACGGGAGATCAATGTCATGAAACCTGCCTTATTGCCGATGATCATCACCCTTGGCCTTACCGCCTGCAGTAGCCTGAACCCCAGCATAGACTACCTGCGTAACCCGGCAGTGGACGCCAAGTACAGCTGGACTTACACCGACGACACCCCGGCTGGCAGACAGCCGGACCGTCTCTCTGCCGAAACCAATTTGACCCACGCCGGCTATCGTTTTGCCTGGGCCGTAGGCAAGGCACTGCAATACCGTGAGGTGGTGCCGTTAAACCTTGCGCAAAGCCTGCAGTACTGGGAGGCCTTGGAAAAAAAGCAGACTGCCAACGTCAATAGTGCAGCAGCAGCCCAAAAGCCACAGCATCAAGTCTTGCTGGATGACAGTAAGCGCAACCTGGCCATTCTGAAAACGCTGCAGAAGCAAACAACACCGGAAACCCTCACCATGCTGCAAGGGGGGGGCCTGCTGGCGGTGCCCCGCTACCAGGCATTGCAGGAAATGTGGCAATCCGGAATCAACTTTGCCGACCTCAGCTGTGCCCGGTTCTTTGACGCCGCCAGCCGCCAGCAAACCTCGCGTGATTTTTGGGGCAAAGAAGTCCAGCTGCTGGCCGGGCTCACCTCGGCAGTGCAAGGCGTCACCGGGGTCAGTGCCAAGGTCATCAGCGCCACCGCGTCGTCGTTCTCGTTTGGCCAAAGCGCCATGAGCGCCTACGAAACCACCCTGGCCCTGGCCCCCGATATCTACCTGCTGCAAAAAGCCGTGCAAGTCAAAAAGCGCAAGCTCAGAAGCGATCTGGACAAGCCCGAGCTGTTTGCCGGCAGCTACTACGACGTAGAGCAAGCACTGCTGACCTACGCCGAGCCCTGCAACTTTAGCGGCCTGAAAAGCATCATCAACGAAGCACTGCAGGAAAAAAACCAGAAGGACCAGTAAGCGCGAGGCCACGGGCGGGCAGGTTTGGCTGCAGCCCGGGCAGCACCACCATACACCACACAAGGTTGGCCGCACGCCATCACGGCATGCGGCCAGCCTTGTTATTGGGGGGAATGATCAAGTGCGGTGCGTTTGGCTTGCGTGTGGCGAAGCCAAACGGTAACCGTGGCACGGCGAATAACATTTCAGCCCAAGCTGCGCCCAGGTCTTGAGTGGCAATCCCGGATACAGCTGTGCCTTATTCGTGCTAGGGGCTCAGTTGCTTGGGTCTTTGCTACCCAATCCGGACACGGCCACGTGCCCGGCTGTGCTACGCGCGGTGTTTCATTTGTTGCTCACCGTTTACCCATACCGTCATTTGGCCATGGCGCATTTCCAGCCGCACATCGCTACGCAAGGTAGCCATGCGGGCCTGGTGGTAGCCCCAGATCGCCTGGCGCTCGGCATCCGAGCCAGCCGCTTGCAACGCCGCGCTAACCTCCGATGCGGCGGCTAGCTCGGGCAACATCGATGCCACTGCCGAGGCATTGTGCAAGGCGCGTGACAGCGCCGGGTCATCGTTGAGCATGGTTTCGATAGCGGCAGCATCTTGCCGCCCACCGGCAACTTTCAGCACCGGCGGCTGGCCGCTTTGCTGCACCGTAAAGTCCGGGGACAGCGGTATACCGGCTTGCTGCATCTTGTCGCGCAGCATGGCGCCGGCCTGCTCTGCCATCAGCGCGGCATTGGCCGGTGTCGGCAGCAGCAGGGTATCCCCGCCGGCCAAGCGCAAGGCACTGCGCGGGGTGGCTCCTGCGATCTCCACTATCTGGTCTGTCATACTGAAACCGGCACCTGTTGCGGCGGTTTCCTGCCGGGGCTGGCTGCTGCTAGCCGGGTTGCTGTACATACTGGCAAACGGGTTGATCTGCATGGCCTTCTCCTGGCGTGGCGAGTGGCCATGAAAAGCAAATGTCATGCCGGCTTTTACGGCGCGCTGATCTCGGCAAACGACTCGCCCGCCTGCATGCGGGCCAGGCGCTGGTACAGCGTGTGGCGCCCGGTGCTGGCCAGCCAGCTGGCCGCCTCGTAGCGGGCGCTGGCGTAGTTGCGCACCACCGTTTGCTCGTCATCTGCAAAGAAAGCGCCAAAGCTGTTCAGCTGCCTCACCTGGCTAGTGTTGGCCGCATCGTCTGCCGGCAGGGCCGTAGGTTGGGCTGAGTTTGCGAAGCCCAACGTTTACCGCGTACGCAATATTGCCAATCCGTATGGGTGTAAATCGCGTGGTCGGCGTTGGGCTTCACTTCGTTCAGCACCAACCTACCCAAGACTGGCTTGCTTAGTAGCCAGTAGCCAAGGCCGTAGGTTGGGCTGAGTTTGCGAAGCCCAACGTTTACCGCGTACGCAATATTGCCAATCCGTATAG
>JAIXTB010000313.1 GCA_027484385.1 Neisseriaceae bacterium
CGCACTCGATCGAGGGGTACTTCACCGCCACCGTGCAACCGAGGATTCAGTCGCGTCTGGTTGAGTCTGTCATTTGTACGGTTATTGAAACCACCGAGTCGTTGCTCGCAGATCCGGCCGACTACAACGCCCGGGCTGAATTCGCCTGGGCCGCGACGCTGGCGCTCAATGGTATTACCTATGCGGGTACTGCAGGCTTCGGCTATCCAAACCACATGATTGAACACTCGCTATCTGCACTGTTCAACGTGCCGCATGGCGCAGGCCTGTCGGTCGTAATGCCTGCATGGATGAAGTGGTACCACGATCGTAACCCTGCGCAGTTCGAACGTTTCGCTCAACAGGTATTCGGTCTGAAGACTGGCAATGAGGGTATTGCGGCGCTTGAAAAATGGTTTGACAAGATAGGCACGCCCACCCGTCTCTCTCAGCTTGGCATTACTGAAGCGCACCTGCCTGTCGTACTGGAAAACTTACAAGGTAATGCGCAGTGGTTCGGTTTGGCTGAAACCTATACGCAAGAAGTACTGGCCACGATTTTGAAGCAAGCCTTATAGGGGATTCATCCACGATGCCCCTGTCTCCGATTCGGCCTGACAAGATCAAGACGGCTAAGTCATGACTGCTTTGCTCCGACGATGTAAACACCGTTGCCTCTTTGCCGGTGAAGTAACGGTAGTGATGAATATCGTCATGTTGGCCGCATTCACCTAAATGGTATCGATGGGGCGGAGTAATCATCCAGTGCCGAAAACCAAGGATAAACACAGATGAGTGAAATTTTTTTAGCAAATAGTCCATCACCACCACTGCAGACGCTTTCAGGAAAAGTAAGAGCCAGCAGTTTTACTGCAACCCTCTTTCGAAGAGGCGCACTTGCGCTGGCATGTGTGGGTGCCATTGGATTCGCCAGTGCCAGCACCAGTCTGCCTGTCTCATTGCCTACGGCGGAGACGGCTCCCCAGATCGGCACGGCAATGAGTGCAACGCCCATCTCTTTGCAAGAGAGCGGTTATTTGGAGCAGGAGTATTTTCTCAACGGCAAGGCAAACCGCTATCGCATTGCCGACCCTATGCGTGATGCGCAGCTTATCGACTCTGGCCACCCGTATGTTACCCGCGTTCTGGTTCGACACCCGACGGATCCTGCTCGGTTCAACGGCACGGTCGTTGTCGAATGGCTGAATGTTTCGCTTGATCAAGACATCGATTTTGTCTTTGGCGCTACGCGTGAATTGCTATTGAGGGAGGGGTACGCTTGGGTTGGTGTCAGCGCCCAGAGAAATGGCGTAGAAGCGCTGAAGAAGTGGAATCCATCCCGTTATCGCGTTCTTAATGTAGCAGCATCAAATGTAGATGCGTCCAATGGAAAGGCTGTAGACCCTGCTGATCCACAAATTATGGCGGTTGGTGGCGATGTATTGGCTTGGGATATTTTCTCGCAGGTTGGCAAGCTCGCCACGACCGGTTCGTCGGGAATATTAGGTGGTTTGAAGCCTAAGCGACTCATTGCAGCTTCGGAGTCTCAGTCGACTCTTAAAGTTACTACCTACTACAACAGTATTCAGCCACTGCACAATGTGTATGACGGTTTCTTGTTCTATGACCGTAGTGGACTGTTGAGAACGGATGTGAAGGCCAAAAGCATCGCTATCGGTACTGAGATTTTTACAGCGCTGATGGGCTTTGCTCCACAAAAAGATACAGGCCATCAGCGTTGGTGGGAGATCAACGGAGCATCGCATTTCTCACGCGATGAAATTCAGGATTATGTCGATCCTTTTATAAAACGTGACGCTGCCTTCCGCGATGTCAATGGTCATGCACTGAGCCTCTCGGAGCTGACAAAGAGTAAGGGGCCGTGTACGCCAGGCACCATTTATAGCCGGGTACCGAATGGTGATGTGATGAAGGCCGCCTTGAAGTCCTTGAATACCTGGATTGATGGCGGTGATGCACCAGCGAATGCTCCGCGCTTCGTCGTTGATGATCAGAACAATTACGTGCGAGATGCCAATGGCCAGATTTTGGGTGGTATCCGTACTGCCGCACAGGATGCGCCTATGTCCAGTAATGCGGGCATCGGTAAGGGACCATGGTTTTGCGGGCCATCAGGAAATCATGTCGATTTTACTCCGGCACAAATGTGTCAGCGTTATGGTAGTCACGCTGCATACGTATCACGGGTAAAAGCCATCGTCAGAACCAATGTGCGCGATGGTGTGCTGTTGCCTGAGGAGGCGCAGAAGACTATCGATGCTGCGCAAGCAAACGTATTTGCTTGTAATAACTGATTTTTTAATAAATTTATCAATTTAATAATGCATAGAAGGATTTTATCACCATGAACATCGAACAACGTATTCAGCGTCTGGAAGATCAGGTTGCACTTAAGCGCCTTGTAGATACTTTTGCCAATCTCGCCGATAACAAAGATGTTGCAAGTCAGATGCTTCTTTTTACCGAAGATGCCACTGTTAACACTTATTTCGGGGATACGCTGTTTGCTTCTATGACGGGGCGCGATGAGATTTCCCAAGTTTTTTCTGGCTTTCTTGCCAACTTTGAAACGGTTTACCATATCAATGGCCAGATGACTGTCGAGGTTGATGGCGACCATGCTACTGCGGATCATTACTGCCAGGTTGTGCTGATATCGCAAGATGGAGAAAAGCAGTTGAAAAATACAAATGGCGTTATCTACAAAGACGAGTACGTCAGAATTGAAGGTAAATGGCTTATTGCAAAGCGTGTCGCGCGCTTTACATGGCGTGATATTAGTGAGCTGACAGTGCCAAACTAATATTTAACTGCTAAGAGCTGGCCCTTAGGTCAGCTCTTTTCAAAGATGGAAAATTGATGACTCGTATCCTTATTCTTGGCGCCAATGGTCAGATCGCTC
>JAIXTB010000044.1 GCA_027484385.1 Neisseriaceae bacterium
TGATGGCAAAGCCGCCACCCTGGATCATGAAGCCGTCGATGACACGGTGGAACAGGGTACCGTTGTAGTGGCCGGCTTTCACGTAGGCAACAAAGTTGTCTACCGACTTGGGCGCGCGCGCGGCGTCCAGCTCGATGGTGATCAGGCCTTTGTTGGTAGCCAGTTCCACGGTAGGGGCAGCCAGTGCCGACAGTGGCAGCAGCATCAGCAGGGAGCACAGCAGTTTTTTCATGGTGAACTAAAGTCCTAAAATGCGGGCGGTTGGCAGTTTATCACGCCGGCCACCATGCGGTAGATTGCGCAAGGTCAGGGCAGCTTTCTAAATTAAAAGTGTAAGCTGGCTCAAGATTTTTATTTGATGTCCGATAAGCCGATGTGGCTATAAAATGATATGCATACTCGGCGGAGCGAAATAATGAAGAATATCACCCGAATGATTCCCGGCTTGCTGGCCATGACCGTGCTGTCGGCTTGCGCCTCCACGCCTGCGGCCAACACTGCGGGTGAAGGCTGGTCTGTGGTAGCCGTGGCCCCGGCCGCTGCCGATGCGCACGGCGCGGTGGCGCAAGCCCCTGCCGTGGGGGGGAGCCACGAGCAGCCCGGTATTTCGCGCCAGCCGGTGATGTCGCCTGGTGGCGTGATGATGGGTGGCGCCTATGTCGGCCCGCTGGCCGACCCGCCAGCCGAGCACAAGCAAGAGTCGTTCAATGCACTGCGTATTCGTGTGGTGGGCTATGGCGCGCCGCCAAACAGCAAAGAGCTGTCACCGGTGCAGCGCCGCCTGCTGGCGATGCGCGCTTCGCAGCTGGATGCTTACCGTGCGGTGGCCGAACAGGTGCAGGGCTTCAAGCTGTCCGGTAGCAGCTCGGTGGGTAACCTGGTGACGGTCAACGATACCTTCCGCGTGTATGTGGATGCCTATCTGCGCGGCGTACGTCTGCTGTCTACCGAGTTCAAGGCCGACGGCAGCAGCGAAACCATTGCCGAAGTGGTACTGGATGAAGGCTTCTTCAAAGCGTATCGTACAGCCTTGGTCAGCGCGGGGAATGTTGCCGCCGCGGCGCGGGTACTGCCTGCGGCGGATGGCAGCAAACTGGGTTGCACTGACAGTGGTTGTGTATACGGCGGGGACTTCTACGTTTCGCACTAGGACATGATGCGACTATCCATACTGTTACGCGCCGCCTGCTGGGCGGCGTTTGTTTTCGCGCTGCCCGGCGCGCGGGCCGAGGTGTATCAGGCCGAGGGTGTGGCTTCGCTGGAAGCCGGCCGTGTGGCCGCGCGCGAAGCGGCCATTGGCGACGCTTTGCGCCAGATTGCCATTACCCACCGTGGCGGCATGCTGGCGTCCAGCCAGGTGGTGGATGGGCTGCAAACGGCGGAAAGCATGATGCTGGGGCCATTGAGCTTGCCGGGCAAAACACGCGTGCTGTCTGAAACCCTGCGCGATGGCCTGCTGCTGGTGCGGGTGGAGCACGATACCGATGCGGCCGACGGTGAGCAAAAGGCCGATACCTGCCAGCGCGCGGCCATGCCGCCCGGGCGCTTTCTGGCCCGCCGTATCGTTACCAGCTATTTCCAGCTGGAGCGGCCGACAGACGCCAGCGACCTGGGCAGCATTGCCAACTGGTTTCCGGGGGAGTTGGTAAGGTTATTCAACCTGCGTCGCGAAACCCAGGCGCTGTACGCGGGCACCATGTCGGTTTTTCCTGGCGGGCGCATGCTGGAAGCGAGCACCGCCGCCGACACCGTGCGCGAGATAGGCCGGCGTGAGGGCGCGCAATTTGTGTTGGCCGGGCGCATTGTCGATACCGCCGTGACTCGCCGCGAACCCCGTGTCGATGTATTTGGCACTGGCACGCCAAGCGGGCAGGGCACGTATTACAGCGGGCCGCTGTCGGGCTTGCTGGGCTTGTCGGTGCGTAACGTGCCGGTCGAGCGGCGTTTTGAAATCGAATACTGGCTGTACGACACACTGAGTGGCGGCATTTTGCTACGCGATAACCTGCGCCGCGTGGCCCGTGGCGATGTGCACCCGCAATCCAGCCGCGTCTTTAACGTAGACGCTATGGTGGAGTCGGAGTACGGGCAGGTGATGGGCCTGGTGCTGGAAGAAATAGCCGCCAAGGTGTCCAGTGCCGTGCAGTGCCTGCCATTTGCCACTCGTGTTGCCAGGGTAGAGGGTGACAAGGTGTACCTGTCTGCCGGGGCGCTGGATGGCCTGGCCGTGCGTGACCGCTTGGTGGTGTACAAACCCCGCCCGGCTACCGAGATCCGCCGTACCGACGGCGAGGTGTTGGGGGTGCCCGAGCTACAGCTGGGCGATGTGGAAATCGAGCAGGTGCAGCCGCGTTTTGCGGTGGCCCGTTTGCGCAACGGAAAACTGAAAGTAGACGCCGGCGACTGGGTAAGGTTCCCTGTTTTGCCTAAATAATACTGAAATACGAAATGGTGTTGATAACGGTTCTCTTCACTGTTTATACTCGGCCCCCATGTTGAAACACCTTGCCCTTGCCGGGCAATGAACAGGAGCGGGTCATGAAGAAACAAGTAATGTTGGCTGCGGTACTGGCAGCGTTCAGTGGCGTGGCCATGGCAGAAGAAGTCACGCTGTACACCGCGCGTGCCGAGCAGCTGATCAAGCCGATTCTGGAAGCCTACGAAAAAGAAACCGGCGTGAAAGTCAACGTGGTCAGCGGCGGCGAAGGCCCGCTGATGGAGCGCCTGAAAGCCGAAGGCACCAATACCCCTGCCGATATTTTCATGACTGTAGACGCCGGCAACCTGTGGCAAGCCAGCAATATGGGCCTGTTCCAGCCGGTAAAATCCACCGTACTTGCGGCCAACATTCCGGCCAACCTGCGTGACCCGGCCGGTAACTGGTTTGGCTTGTCCGTGCGTGCCCGTACCATTTTCTTCAACAAGAAAACCGTGAAGCCGGAGCAGCTGTCCAGCTACGAAGACCTGGCCGACGCCAAATGGAAAGGCCGCCTGTGCCTGCGTACTTCCAAGAAGGTCTATAACCAGTCGCTGGTGGGCACCATGATCGCAGACAAGGGCGTGGCCGCCACCGAGAAAGTGGTGAAAGGCTGGGTGGATAACCTGGCGGCGCCTGTGTTCCCGGACGATACCAAGATGCTGGAAGCCATCGACGCTGGCCAGTGTGACGTGGGCATTGCCAATACCTACTACTATGGCCGCTTGCTGAAAAAGAACCCGAATCTGCAAGTAGGCATCTTCTGGGCCAACCAGAAACAGAACGGCGTACACGTTAACGTATCCGGCGCTGGTGTGACCAAGCATGCCAAAAACCCGAAAGGCGCCGTGAAGCTGCTGGAATGGCTGTCGTCTGAAAAAGCGCAGAAGCTGTACGCCGATATCGACATGGAGTTCTCGGCCAACCCCAAAGTAAAAGCCAATGCGACCGTGGCTTCGTGGGGCAGCTTCAAGTCTGACCTGATCAACGTATCCGAAGCGGGTGCCAAGCAGGCAGAAGCAGTGAAACTGATGGACCGCATGGGCTACAAGTAAGCCGGCAAGCCACCGCTGGTGGCCGATAAGCGGGGGCGCTGCGGCGCCCCTGTTTTGTTGCTGCGGCCTTTTTGCGCGGCGCTGTCTTTCCTAAATTGCATGCCTGCAACGATAATGCCCCTTTCCCTTGCCCCTTTATTGCCATGAGCCGCCTGCACACGCTTGTGATTCCCTGGCTGCTGGCCTGCCTGATAGCCCTGTGCACCATCGTGCCGCTGGGCGTGGTGATGCTGTCGGCGCTCACCCCCGACCCGGCTATCTGGTCACACCTGATCGACTTCACCCTGCCGGAACTGTTCAAGAACACTGCCATCATGCTGCTGGGCGTGGGGGCTGGTGTGCTGCTGCTGGGTGTCAGCCTGGCCTGGCTGGTGGCGGTATACGACTTTCCTGGCCGCCGTATCTTCAACTGGGCGCTGATGCTGCCGCTGGCCATGCCGGCTTATGTGCTGGCCTTTGCCCAGGTCGGCCTGCTGGAGTTTACCGGGCCGGTGCAAACCTGGCTGCGGCCGCACTTCGAGGACATGCGCTGGTTCCCGCAAATCCGTAGTGCCTGGGGGCTGGTGCTGGTGATGACGCTGGCGTTCTACCCCTATGTCTACCTGCTCAGCCGTAATGCTTTTGCCACCATGGGCCGGCGCGCACTGGAAGTAGGGCAGAGCCTGGGGCTGTCGCGCAGCCAGGGTTTCTGGCGCATCGCCCTGCCCATGGCGCGGCCGTGGATTGCCGGCGGGCTGATTCTGGTGATCATGGAAAGCCTGGCTGATTTTGGCACGGTAGCGGTGTTTAACTACGACACGTTTACCAGCGCTATCTACAAGGCCTGGTTTGCGCTGTTCTCGCTGGATACCGCCAAGCAGATCGCCTCGTTGTTGGTCATTCTGGTGTTCATCGTACTGGTGCTGGAGCAGCGCAGCCGTGGCCGCCGTGCCTACGCCCAGGCGGGTCGTGCCGCCCCGCAGCCGCGTTTGCTGCTGGCCGGCTGGCGTGGCTGGGCGGCGACGTTGGCCGCAGGCAGCGTGGTGCTGGTGGCGTTCGTCATTCCCATGCTGCAGCTGGCGTACTGGGCATCGCTGGATTTTGCCAACCAGTTCAGCAGTGACTTCCTGGGCTACGCCTGGCGTTCGGTCAGCCTGTCGCTGATTGCCGCCGTGCTGGTGACCGCTATCGCCCTGGTGCTGGCCTACCTGGTACGCCGCCAGGGAAGCCAGGCCATGCGCAACCTGGCACGGGTGGCCACCATGGGTTACGCCATTCCGGGCACCGTGCTGGCGGTGGGCGTATTTGTGCCGGTGGCGTGGCTGGATAACCAGATCATTGCCCTGATGGGCTGGGGCGGCGACGTAACGGCGGTCTTCAAAGGCACCTTGCTGGCCATGCTGCTGGCCTTTGTGGCGCGTTTTCTGGCGGTGGCGTACTCGTCGGTAGACACGGCGATGAACCGCATCACCCGCAGCCACGATGAAGCCGCGCGCAACTTGGGCTGCTCGGGCTGGGCGCTGCTGCGCCGCGTGTATCTGCCGCTGCTGTCCGGCGGCCTGTTTACCGGCGTGCTGATGGTGTTTGTCGATGTGATGAAAGAAATGCCCATCACCCTGATGACCCGGCCATTCGGCTGGGACACGCTATCGGTACGCGTTTACAACATGACAGCCGAAGGCATGTGGGATCAGGCCGCGCTGCCGGCCATTGCCATCGTGCTGGTGGGGTTGATCCCCACCATATTGCTGTCGCGCCAACGGGATGTTGCCTGATGAGTGCCTTGCTTGAACTACAGTCGGTGTCGCAACGCTATGGCGACAAAACCGTTGTCAATGACATGTCGTTTGCCCTGCAGCAGGGCGAGATAGCTTGCCTGCTGGGTAGCTCCGGCTGCGGCAAGACCACGGTGTTGCGCTGTATCGCCGGCTTTGAGCCGCTGGCTGGCGGCGAGATCCACCTGGCGGGCCGCCGTCTGGCCAGCATGGCCGATAGTGTGCCGGCGCACCTGCGCCAGATCGGCATGGTGTTTCAGGATTACGCTTTGTTCCCGCACCTGAATGTGCAGGAAAACGTGGGCTTTGGCCTGGGCAAGCTGCCACGCAGCGAGCGCGAGGCCCGCGTGATGGCGGTGCTGGAAGTCGTGGGCTTGCAGGCGTATGCCCAGGCCTTTCCGCACGAGCTGTCCGGCGGTCAGCAGCAGCGCGTGGCGCTGGCGCGGGCGCTGGCACCCAAGCCGCAGCTGCTGCTGCTGGACGAGCCGTTTTCCAACCTGGATGTCGATCTGCGCGAAAGGCTGTCGCGCGAGGTGCGCGATATTCTGAAGTCGCAGGGCACCACGGCCATTCTGGTCACGCACGACCAGCACGAAGCCTTTGCCATGGCCGACAAGGTGGGTGTGATGCACCAGGGCCAGCTGCAGCAGTGGGCGCCACCGTACGAGCTGTACCACGAGCCGGCCAGCCGTTACGTGGCCGACTTTATCGGCCAGGGCGCCTTTGTGCCGGGGCGGGTCACCGGCCCGCGCTGCGTCACGCTGGAGCTGGGCGAGTACTGCAGCGCGGTGCCGCGCCAGTTTGCCGAGGGCGACCAGGTAGACGTGCTGCTGCGCCCCGATGACGTGGTGCACGACGATGCCAGCCCGGTGACGGCCAAGGTGCTGGGCAAGGTGTTCCGTGGCTCCGAGTTCCTGTACACGCTGCAGCTGGACTCCGGCCAGCAGGTGCTGGCACAGGTGCCTAGCCACCACAACCACGCCATTGGCGAGGCCATCGGCATCCGGCTGGAGCTGGATCACCTGATCGCGTTCCGCCGCGTCTGAGTGCACGGGTAAAACAAAAAAGGTTGGCCGCGGCCAACCTTTTTGTCGTACTGCGCCGGCTTAGCCCGACAGCCAGCTATTGGGGTGCGCTTCCAGCCAGGTCTTGATGGACTTGGCGTCGTTCACGCGGGCAGCCGAACCATTGGCCGCCAGCAGCACCACGATCAGGCGCTGGCTGCCCATGGTGGTTTCCATCACCAGGCAGCGGCCGGCTTCTTCGATGTAGCCGGTTTTGGACAGGCCGATATCCCACTCGCCCTCACGGACCAGCGGGTTGCTGTTTTTATAGTGCAGCACGCGGGTAGGGCTAGGGTGGGCAATGTATTCGTGCGTGGTGGAAAACTGGCGGATCAGCGGGTACTGGTAGGCTGCTTTCACCATGCGCACCAGGTCCATGGCGGTGGCGGTATTGCGCATGTCCAGGCCGGTGGCATCATGGAATACGGCATTGCGCATGCCGATGCTGCGGGCTTTCTGGTTCATTTTGGCAATAAACGCAGCCTTGCCGCCGGGGTAGGTGCGCGCCAGCGAGGCCGATGCCCGGTTTTCCGACGACATCAGCGCCAACAGCAGCATCTCGCGGCGGGTCAGGGTAGACCCCACACTCAGGCGCGAGCTGGTGTTTTTCAGGCGGTCTACTTCGTCTTCGGTAATGGTGATGGGTTCATCCAGCGACAAACCGGCATCCAGCATCACCATGGCAGTCATCAGCTTGGTGATCGACGCGATGGGCTGGGCTTGCAGCGGGTTTTTTTCGTAAACCAGCTTGCCGGTTTGCGAGTCCACCACGGCCACCGACTGGGAATTCAGTCGCGGGCTACTGGTCAATGCCTGGGTTTGCAGGTTTACAGGCTGGGCGGCATGCGCCACCATGCTGCTGGCGGCCAGGCAGCCTAGCAGGGCAAAGGTTCTGAGCATCATTCATGGCTCCGATGCAGTGTTCATGCGGCAGGTAAGGCGCTGGCAGGGCTGTATCACACCCGGTGATGCGCAATAGCGCCGTGTCTTGGCACGGCCTGTCAGGCTTACCCTGTTGTTGGTTTATCGAGCCCTTTTATTTTAAATTGATTCCCCTGCTTTGTCCGGCATTACTTTTAGTCAAAACACATGAAATGTGGGCTAGTTACCGGCATGAAGCGTGACAAATGAGTGAAATTTCATGGTCGTAAGCTATCCAGGCAGCGCTTTCAAGCTTCATCAGCCTTTTGCCCCGGCGGGCGATCAGCCAGCGGCGATTGCCAGCCTGGTAGAGGGCCTGTCCGACGGCCTGAGCTACCAGACACTCCTGGGTGTTACTGGTTCTGGCAAAACCTACACCATGGCCAATGTCATTGCGCAAACCGGGCGCCCGGCCATCATCATGGCGCACAACAAAACCCTGGCAGCACAGCTGTACAGCGAGATGCGCGAGTTTTTCCCCGAAAACGCGGTGGAGTATTTTGTGTCGTACTACGACTACTACCAGCCCGAGGCCTACGTTCCCAGCCGCGACTTGTTTATCGAAAAAGACTCCAGCATCAACGAGCACATCGAGCAGATGCGTTTGTCGGCCACCAAGAGCATTCTGGAGCGGCCGGACTGCGTGATCGTGGCCACGGTGTCGGCCATTTACGGTATCGGCGACCCGTCCGACTACCACCAGATGATCCTGCATCTGAAAGAGGGCGAAACCACGCCGCAGAAAGACATCGTCAGCCGCCTGGTGGCCATGCAGTACGACCGTAACGATACCGACTTTGCCCGCGGTACCTTCCGTGTGCGCGGCGACGTCATCGACGTGTTTCCGGCCGAAAGCAACGACACCGCCGTGCGTATCAGCCTGTTTGACGACGAGGTGGAAACACTCACGCTGTTCGACCCGCTCACCGGCACCACCAAGCAGCGCGTGGGCCGCTTTACGGTGTTCCCGTCCAGCCACTACGTGACGCCGCGCGACACCGTGCTGCGCGCCTGCGAGCAGATCAAGCTGGAGCTGGCCGACCGCGTGGCCTGGTACCTGAAAGAAGGCAAGCTGGTAGAAGCGCAGCGCATCGAGCAGCGCACGCGCTTTGACCTGGAAATGCTGTACGAAATGGGCTTCTGCAAGGGCATCGAAAACTACTCGCGCCACTTTTCCGGGCGCGAGCCGGGCGGCGCACCGCCCACGCTGATCGACTACCTGCCCAAAAACGCGCTGATGTTCATCGACGAAAGCCACGTGACGGTGCCGCAGGTGGGTGCCATGTACAAAGGCGATGCGGCGCGCAAGCAAAACCTGGTGGACTATGGCTTCCGCCTGCCGTCTGCCGTGGACAACCGCCCGCTGAAGTTTCACGAGTTTGAACAGCTGATGCCGCAGACCATTTTTGTGTCGGCCACGCCAGCCGACTACGAAAAAGAGCACGCCGGCCAGGTGGTAGAGCAGGTGGTGCGGCCCACAGGCCTGGTGGACCCGGTGATCGAGATCCGCCCGGTGGCCACGCAGGTGGACGACCTGCTGTCGGAAATCCACCTGCGCATCGAGCGCGGCGAGCGCGTGCTGGTGACCACACTGACCAAGCGCATGGCCGAGCAGCTGGCCGATTACTACACCGAGCACGGCATCAAGGTGCGCTACCTGCACAGCGATATCGATACGGTAGAGCGGGTGGAGATCATTCGCGACCTGCGCCTGGGCATGTTTGATGTGCTGATCGGTATCAACCTGCTGCGCGAAGGGCTGGATATCCCGGAAGTCAGCCTGGTGGCGATTCTAGATGCTGACAAAGAAGGCTTCCTGCGTAGCGAGCGCAGCCTGATCCAGACCATAGGCCGCGCGGCGCGTAACCTGCACGGCAAAGCGCTGCTGTACGCCGACCGTATCACCAACAGCATGCAGCGCGCCATGGATGAAACCGAGCGCCGCCGCACCAAGCAGCTGGCGTTCAACGCCGAGCACGGCATCGTGCCGCAGGGGGTGAGCAAGAAGATCAAGGACATCATCGACGGCGTGTACCAGAACGAGCCGGTTGATAAGAAAGCCCTGGCCGAAAACGCCCGCATTGCCATGCTGGACGAAAAGGCGCTGGCCAAAGAAATCAAGCGTCTGGAAAAAGACATGATGGAGGCGGCGCGCAATCTGGAGTTCGAAAAAGCCGCCAAGCTGCGCGACGAACTGAAGGCCTTCAAGGAAAAAGCCTGGATGAGCGGCCTGTAAGCCATCAGCCCACGCCAAGTTGGCCGCATAGGGAAAGCAATGAGCAAAAAACGCATACTCATGGTCTGCATGGGCAACATCTGCCGCTCGCCTACCGCGGAGGGGGTGATGCGCAGCATGTTGTTAAAGCATGGCCTGCAAGACCAGCTTGAAGTAGACTCCGCCGGCACGCATGCCTACCACATAGGCGAGGCGCCCGATCTACGCAGTACGCAAGCGGCACTGGCACGCGGCTACGATTTGCGCCAGCAGCGCGCCCGCCAGGTCTGCCCGGCTGACTTTAGCCGCTTTGACTATATGTTGGCCGCAGACCGCGCCAACCTGGCCAGCTTGCAGGCCATGCGTCAAAAGGGTGTGACACCGCAGCTATTGTTGTCGATATTGGGTACAGAGGCCGACGTGCCCGACCCGTACTATGGTGGCCCGCAGGGCTTCGAGCAGGTGCTGGATCTGATAGAGCAGGCGTGCGAGGCGTGGTGTCTGGCGTTCTTGCGCCAAGCCGGGCGCGAATAGTGTTTGTTTGCCGCAAAATGACTAAGGGAAAGTATGGCCCTCGATAAAAAAACAGCTGCGTCCAAGCCCATAGAAGTGGCCCCCAGCCATAGTGCCGACATGATTCTGCCGCGCCAGCCGGGCAAGCTGTCGCTGGGGCGTCAAACGGTGATCGTGATTGGTTCTTCCACGGGGGGCACCGAGGCACTGCGCGTGTTGCTGACCGCCTTGCCCGCCAGCATGCCGCCCATTGTCATTACCCAGCACATGCCGGAAATGTTTACCAAGTCGTTTGCCGTACGGCTGGATGCCCTGTGCAAGCTGACCGTGAAAGAAGCCGAAGATGGCGAGCGCCTGCAGCCAGGCCATGTGTATATTGCCCCTGGCCACTCGCACCTGCTGGTCAAGCCCGCCAGCACCATCGGCTACGCCACCAGCTTGCACCACGGGGTGCCGGTAAACCGCCACAAGCCATCGGTGGATGTGCTATTCCGCTCTGCGGCCAACGTGATCGGTAAAAACTGCATCGGCGTGATTCTTACCGGCATGGGGCGCGATGGCGCGGTAGGCATGGCCGAGCTCAAAGAAGCGGGTGCGCACAATATCGCCCAAGATGAAGCCTCTTGCGTGGTGTTCGGTATGCCCAAAGAGGCGATTGCCTGCGGTGGCGTGCACGAAGTATTGCCCCTGGCGGGTATTGCCCCGCGTTTGATCGCGCTGTGCGCAGGCCGTGCGCACGCGGACTAAAGTAGGACGGATGTAGAAACGCATGAAACGATTGCCGGTACTGGTAGTAGAAGATGACGCAGACCTGCGCGAGGCGCTGGTGGATACGCTGGAGCTATCCGGCTTCAGCGTGGTAGAGGCCAGCGATGGTGAAGCCGCACTGGCGGTATTGCGCCGCGAGCCGGTGGGCCTGGTAGTGTCCGACGCCCAGATGCAGCCCATGGATGGCTATACCCTGTTTACCCACGTGAAAGACCGCTACCCGGGGTTGCCCTTTGTGCTGATGACAGCCTATGGCGTGATCGAGCGCGCCATCGAGCTACTGCGTGCCGGTGCCAGCCATTACCTGCTGAAGCCCTTCGAGCCGCAACGCCTTATCGACGAGGTTGAGCGCTTCTTGCTTGATGCGCCTGAGGTGGCGGCCGAATCCATGGTGGCCGAATCGCCCGCCATGAAACAGATCGTGTCGGTAGCCAGCCGGGTGGCACCCAGCGACGCCAGTGTGCTGATTACCGGCCCGAGTGGCGCGGGTAAAGAGGTGCTGGCCCGTTTCATGCACCAGCACTCGCGCCGCAAGGATGGCCCGTTTGTGGCAGTGAACTGCGCGGCCATACCCGACAACCTGCTGGAATCCACGCTGTTCGGCCACGAAAAGGGTGCCTTTACCGGTGCGGCCACCGCGCTGCCAGGTAAATTCGAACAGGCGCAGGGCGGTACCATCTTGCTGGACGAAGTCACCGAAATGCCCTTGCCGCTGCAGGCCAAGTTGTTGCGTGTGCTGCAGGAACGCGAGGTGGAGCGCGTGGGCGGGCTAAAAACCATCAAGCTGAATATCCGTGTGCTGGCCACCAGTAACCGCGATATTCAGGCCGAGGTGGCCGCCGGGCGGTTCCGCGAAGACCTGTATTTCCGCCTGAACGTGTTCCCGCTGAATCTGCCCGGCTTGGCCGCACGCCCGGAAGATATCCTGCCTTTGGCACGAAAATTGCTGCGTAAACACGGTGATGCAATGGATAAGCCGCGATTGGCGCTAGGCAGCGATGCCGAGCGAGAATTGACGGCCTATAGTTGGGAAGGTAACATCCGCGAGCTGGACAATGTAATGCAAAGGGCGGCAATTCTTGCCGCAGGTACGGAGGTTTCTGCCGCTGACCTGATGCTGAATATTGGCTCGTTTGCCAAAACTGTTACCCCGCCAGAAGCAGTGCAAGAGGCGCCGCAGGAAACCGATATGCGTTCGGTGGAAAAACGGCATATTCTGGATGCGCTGGCAGCAACGGGCGGTGCAAAAAAGCTGGCAGCCGAAAGGCTGGGCATCAGCGAACGCACCTTACGGTACAAGCTGCAGCGCTACCGCGAAGAAGATGGAGAATCTGTCTAGGCAGATTCGTTCACGGGTAGAGGTCAACATGTCTACGCAAGGCATCAATCAGCTGCTGGGAGAACTTCGAGCCATGTCTGCGCTTGCCGCAGGCAAGCAGGCACCCGCCGCCGAAGAAACACCGGAAGTTGATTTCTCCAATGTGCTGAAATCGACGCTGGAGCAGGTCAACCAGGTGCAGCAAACATCGCAAGAGCTGCAAAAGCGCTTCGAGCTGGGTGAAGAGGGGGTCGACATCCAGGACGTGATGGTGACAATGCAGAAAGCCAGTCTGAGCTTCCAGACCATGGTGCAGGCCAGGAACAAGCTGGTTTCGGCTTATCAGGAAATCATGAATACGCAAGTGTAGCGCTGCGCTGCCCCGGTTTGGCTTGCAGCGGAAGATCAATAACGAAACAACCACTGTATGGCTGATCTGGTAGACAACGCTGCGCCTGCCTGGAAAGTGCGCCTGAATGAAGTGCTAGAGCGCTTCAAGGCCCTTCCCAACAATAAAAAAATTCTCTTCTTCACCGCTGTCGCAGCGGTGTTGTCTATTGCTATTGCCCTTTTCGCATTCAATCGCGAACCCGCTTACAAAGTCCTGTTTACCGGCTTGGCCGACCGTGACGGTGGCCAGATCACCGCATCGCTTCAGCAAATGAATGTGCCCTACCAGATCAGTGATGGCGGGGTCATTTCGGTGCCTAGCGACAAGGTCTACGATGTCCGGCTGAAGCTCGCCAGTCAGGGCTTGCCCAAGGCTGGCGGTGTCGGCTTCGAGCTGATGGACAAGCAGAAATTCGGCATCAGCCAGTTTGCCGAACAGGTGAATTACCAGCGTTCCATCGAGGGCGAGCTGGCCCGCACGATTGAATCGGTCGGCGTGGTGGAAACCGCGCGTGTTCACCTGGCCATGCCCAAGCAAAGCGTCTTTGTGCGCGAGCAGCAGCTGCCTACTGCGTCGGTCATGCTGAGCATGCGCGGCGGGCGCATTCTGGATGCAGGTCAGATCGCTGGTATTTTGCACCTGGTGTCCAGCTCGGTACCTAACCTGCCGGTGCGCAATGTGTCGATTGTGGACCAGGACGGCAACCTGCTGTCCAGCCTGCCAGACCTGAACAACGCTTCGGGCCTGGACCGCCGCCAGCTGGATTACGTGCGCCAGATCGAAGCTGACTACGCCAAGCGGGTAGAGGCTATTCTGGAGCCCATCTTTGGCAAGGGCAATGCCCGTGCCCAGGTGACCGCTGCGGTGGACTTTGCCGAGGTGGAGCAAACCTCGGAAACCTACCGCCCCAACTCTACGCCCAACCCATCGGCTACGCGCAGCCAGCAGATTGTCGAATCGCTGGGCAAAGATGCCAGCTTGCCCTCGGGTGTGCCGGGTGCGCTGACCAACCAGCCGCCGTCTGCTGCGTCTGCACCGCTGACGCTACCGCCCGGCGCGGCACCGGGTACCGCTACGCTGTCCGGCCTACCCATGGGTACGGCTTCGGGGACGACGCATCGCGAGATCACTACCAACTACGAAGTTGACAAGACTATCCAGCACACCAAGATGCCCAAAGGCAATATCAAGCGCCTGACAGCTGCGGTAGTGGTGAATTACAAGATGGTGCCGGATGCCAATGGCGAAGCCAAACCGACACCGCTGACCGATAAAGAGTCAGCCCAAATCCAGAGCTTGGTGCAAGAGGCCATCGGCTACAATAAAGATCGTGGTGATTCGGTCAATGTGGTGAATGCCAGCTTTGCTGATGCCGTACCGGTCAGTACGGCA
>JAIXTB010000097.1 GCA_027484385.1 Neisseriaceae bacterium
ACCTGGCCGTGCAGGCCGCTACCGGCCTGTTGCATCCATTGTTCCAGGTCGTCCTGCTCGGTAAAGCTGCAGCCAGCCAGCAGCAGTAGCAGTGGAATGAGTCGCGTCATGGTCATTTCGGTGCAGAGAGTTTCTCTTCTGCCTCCAGCGCGCGGTAGGTTTTAGCGGTGGCCATCATGACCAGACGGTTGCTTTTTGCATCGCCCACCGGGGTGAGCGAGATGTCGCTGATCGTAACAATGCGCGACAGCTGGGAGACGTCGGTAACAAACGCGGCCAACTCGTTATAGGTACCGGTCAGGCGTATCTGGATGGGCAGCTCGGCCATCTGGTCGGTTTTTACCTCGCCAGCCGGGCGGAACAGCTCGAACTGCAGGCCCCGGCCGATACCCGCCTGGTTGATCTCGGTGAGCAGCGAATCCATTTCCGACTTGGTCGGCAGCTGTTTGAGCAGGGTGCCAAACGAAACTTCGATCTGTTTGAGCTGGTTTTCCAGTGCGACCAGGTTGCTGGCCTGGCGCTTTTTGTCGACGAAGGTCTGGCGCAGCTGTTCTTCCTGTAGCCGGGCTTGTTCGATCTCGTCCTGCACCGACGAGAACACGGCCATATACGCCGCACCCAATACCAGCAAAACCAGCAGGCACAGGGCGGCCAGCTGCCCGGGCAGGGGCCAGTTCGGCATGTCCTTGAAGTCGAGGTTACGTACTTCGTCTAGGGTCATTGTGCTGCTCCGGTAGCGGGTGCGTGCTGGGCTTTGAGTGCCACGCTCAGGCTAAACTGGTTGGCGCGTATTTTGTCGACGTTGGCCGCGCTGACTTCGATCAATACCGGGTCGGCAAATGTGCTGGATTCGGCCATATTGCGCATGAGTCCAGACACGCGGGCGCTGGATAAGGCATAGCCACTGAGGGCGATGCTGCTGCCGGTCTGGCGGAAGTCTTTCAGGTAGACGCCTTCCGGCACCAGCCGGATCAGCTCGTCAAAAACGTAGACTGCCTGCGTACGGTCGAACTGCAGCTTTTCTACCAGTTGCTTGCGTGACAACAGAACGGCTTTTTTCTGGCGCAGCGACTCGATATTGCTGAGTTTGCTATTGATCTTGTTGATCTCTTCTTCCAGACGCTGATTGCGTGCTAGCTGGCTGGCTTTCTGGTCTTCCAGCGCCATATGGCACAGGTAAGTCAGGCCGAGTGCTACCAGTACGCTGCAAAGCAGCAAGGTCTGGAAGCGTTTGCGATGGGCCGCTTTTTTCTGTTCGCGATGCGGCAGCAGGTTAATGCGGATCATCTAGTCAAATCTCCGCAGGGCCAGGCCGCACGACACCAGGAGCGACGGCGCATCGAGTAGCAGCTCTTTGAGCTGTATGCCCTGTGCCTGTGTCATGGTGGTAAACGGGTTGGCAATCATGGTGCTGATCTGTGTTCGGTTCAGGATGGCGTCGTCCAGGCCGGACAGCATGCTGCAGCCGCCTGCCAGCAGAATGTAGTCCACGCGCAGGTATTGCGACACACTCACCGTGGTATAGAAAAACTGCAAGGCGCGCTGGATTTCCTGCGCGAGCGAATCCACAAAGGGATAGAGCAGCTCGGATTCGTAGCCGTCCGGCAGCGACATGCTGCGTTTGCCCGTTTCCGCTTCCTCATAGGTATAACCATAGCGGCGCTGGATATCGCGGGTGAGCTGCACGCCGCCAAACACCTGTTCCCGATAGTAAAGCTGTTGGCCATTACGTATGACCGAGCAGTGAATCTTGCTGGCACCGATATCGAACAAGGCAAAGGTTTGGTTCATGCCTTGGTCTGGCAGCTGCTGCTGAATCTGCTCGAAGGCGGTCATCATGGCAAAAGCATCGATATCGACAATCTCGACTTTCAGGCCCGCCATTTCGGCTACCGCTACGCGCTCTTCCACTTTTTCTTTGCGTGAGGCGCAGATCATCACGTCCAGGTCGTCGGCGCTATTGCTGGAGGGGCCCAGTACCTGATAGTCCAGGTTCACTTCGTCCAGCGGAAACGGGATGTACTGGTTGGCCTCGTTTTCAACCTGCATTTCCAGGTCATCCCCCAGTGCACCGGCCGGCACCAGGATTTTCTTGTAAATGGCCATGGACGTAGGTAGGGCAATGGCGGCGCGCCGTGTCGGCGAGCCCAGGCGGTGCCAGGCACGGCGAATGGCGTCGGCCACTTCGTCCATATTATTGATGTTGCCATCGGTAATCAGGTCTTTGGCTAGCGGCTCCACCACATAGCGTTCCAGCTGCGGGGTACGGCCGCTGCGGCTGAGTTCTACCATCTTGATGGAAGTGGAGCTGATATCCAGGCCAAGCATGGATTGACGTGAGGAGGGGAGCCAGCTGCTCAGCAGCTGTTGAAGGCGGTTTCTATCGAAACGACTTTTTTCTCCGGGCATCATTATCTGGTGCCGCCATCACGGGCTGGTCACCAACCTCCTTGTTGCAGCGCACACGAGGGTGCACGTTTGCGATTCGTCTTAAGGCGCTGCCTTGCGGTTATAATGCGCCATCACTTTTATAGGCTAGAACAATGATGCTCCAGCGCTTCTTTACCGTTACCGCAGGCCTGCTCGCCGGCTTGGCCGTTATTGTAGCGGGCTTGTTGCTGATTGCCGTGGTGATTACCTACCCGCGCTTGCCTAGTCTGGATGTGTTGACCGACTACCGGCCCAAGATGCCGTTGCGCGTTTACTCGGCCGATAACGTCCTGATTGGCGAATTTGGCGAAGAGCGCCGCTCTTTTACCCGCATCCAGGATGTGCCGCAGCACATGAAGCAAGCACTGCTGGCTGCCGAGGACGAACGCTTTTATCAACACGGTGGTATCGATTACCTGGGCGTACTGCGTGCGGCGGTAGGCAATATAGTATCCGGTCGCGCGCACTCTGGTGCAAGCACCATCACTATGCAAGTGGCAAAAAATTTCTTCTTATCGAGTGAGCGCACTTTCACGCGTAAATTCAATGAAGCTTTGTTGTCATTCAAAATTGAGCATACTTTATCGAAAGACCAAATTTTAGAGCTGTATATCAATCAAATCTATCTCGGACAACGCGCTTACGGCTTTTCTGCGGCTGCTCAAGCCTATTATGGCAAGCCTTTGGCCAATTTGAGCGTGGCGGAAATGGCTATGCTGGCCGGTTTGCCCAAGGCCCCTTCCAGCTACAATCCTGTTGTTAATCCGGAACGCGCACGCCTGCGTCAGCTATATGTACTGCGTCGCATGCACGAACTGCGCTTCATCAGCACGGACGAGTACGAGCAGGCCAAGGTCGAACCCCTGGTACTGGCCAAGCCCACGCTAGAGGCCAGCCTGCCGGCGCAGTACATGGCCGAAATGGTGCGCCAGGCCATGTATGGCCGTTATAAAGAGGCGGCGTATACCGAGGGCTATCGTGTGTACACCACGCTGGATAGCAAGCATCAGCAATGGGCATTCGATTCGCTGCGCGCCGGCCTGATCGACTACGACCGTCGCCAGGCCTATCGTGGCCCGGAATCGTTTACCGACCTGTCGGCCATTGCACCGGAGGAGCTGGAAGAAGCGCTGGACGAATCGCTGGCTGCCATCCGCGATAGTGGCAATATGCAGCCTGCCATCGTGCTGGCCGCCAGCCCGTCCCGCGTGCGTGTCTATCTGCGCGGTGGCAAAAAAGTCGATATCACCGGCAGCGGCCTGAGCTTTGCCCGCTCGGCGCTATCCGAGCGGGTAACCCCCGCGCAGCGCCTGCGCCCCGGTGCCCATGTGCGCGTGGTGAAAGACGCCAAGGGTGGCTGGCAGATTACCCAGATGCCGGAGGTGGAAGGCGGTTTTGTATCGATGGACCCGCGCACCGGGGCCATCCGCTCGCTGGTGGGCGGCTTCGACTTTAACCGCAGCCCGTTCAACCACGTGACGCAGGCCATCCGTCAGCCGGGCTCCACCTTTAAACCGTTTGTTTACTCGGCGGCGCTGGACCGGGGCTTTACCCCGTCGACCATGATCAACGATGCGCCGATCACGGTCGACCCGCAAACCATCGGTGGCCAGAGCTGGGATCCGAAAAACGATGACGGCCGCTACGCCGGCATGATCACCATGCGCCGTGCGCTGGCGCTGTCCAAAAACCTGGTGTCGATCCGCATCCTGATGTCGATCGGTACCGATTTTGGCCAGCAGTACGTGCAGCGCTTCGGTTTTGATGGCAAGAATATTCCGGCCTACCTGACCATGGCGCTGGGGGCGGGCACCGCGACACCGATGCAGATTGCCGAAGGCTACTCGGTGTTTGCCAACGGTGGCTACCGCACCCGTGCCTACTTTATCGACCGTATCGAAGACGCCGGTGGCCGCGTGCTGGCCCGTACCCTGCCGGCCATTGCCGGGCAGAACGCCCCACAGGCCATCGATCCGCGCAATGCTTTCATCATCAGCAACATGATGCGCGACGTGGTGCGCTACGGTACGGCCAACCGTGCCATGGCGCTGGGCCGTAACGATATCGCCGGTAAAACCGGTACCACCAACGATTTCCGCGACGCCTGGTTTGCCGGCTTCAACCCCAATCTGGTGGCGGTCACCTGGGTGGGCTTCGACCAGCCGCGTAGCCTGGGCCGCTACGGTTACGGTGGTACGGCGGCGCTGCCTATCTGGGTCAATTACATGGGTAACGCGCTGAAAGGCGTGCCGGATGTCGAGCTGCCGCCGCCTGCTGGCGTGGTGGTGAAACCTGGTGCCGGCCTGCGCGGTAACGATGAGTACTATCTGGAAGAGTTCCAGCGTACCAACCCGGAGCTGCGCATCAATAACCGTGGCTCGGTACCTGGCGCTGGCCGCAGCGCCGAAACCGATGCATCCGAAGCGGGGGCAGAAGAACCCGCTGCACCAGTACAGGATGCGGTGGAAAATGTGAAAGACCAGCTGTTCTAAAAGGCGGTAAACACACTGGTCTACCAGCAAGAACAATCCCCGGCATGCCGGGGATTTTTTTATCTTGTTGAAACGAATGATTTTTTTGAGGCGGCGGGCTGGCTTGCCCACCACAACAGGCCTTCAGGCTTGGCCACGGCGCAAGCACGCCGCGCCTTTGCCCTATAATACGGACAGCAGGTTTTCTGGCGGCCGGCCGATGGCAGCCTTGCTGTCGCTCACTGCCAGCGGGCGCTCTATCAGCTTGGGGTGCGCCAGCATGGCCTGTATCAGGTGCTTGTCTTCCAGCGTGACATCGTCCAGGTGCAGGGCGGTGTATTCCTCTTCCTTCTTGCGCATCATGCTGCGCGGGTCGCCCCCCAGTAGGGCAATGATGGCGGCCAGCTCGGTGGCTGTGGGTGGGGTTTTCAGGTACTCGATCACCTCTAGCTGGGCGCCATGCTGCTGTAGCAGCTGCAGGCCCTCGCGGGATTTCGAACAGCGCGGGTTGTGGTAGTAACGAATCATGATGCTTTCCATGTGCTGCGAGAGTGTCACTTTTATATCGCAGTTTTCTGGGCAAGAAAGTCTTTTTTCACATGTCTGATTCATCAAACCGCCGTTTTGGCGTGCTGGCGCTGATGTTGGCCGCATTGGCATCGCTGGGGCCGTTTTCCATCGATACCTTTTTGCCGGCCATGCACGATATGGGCGCGTCGCTGCGCGCATCTCCTATCGAAATGCAGCAAACGCTGTCGATCTACCTGTTTTGCTACGCGGTGATGATGCTGTGGCACGGCGCCATTTCCGACTCGGTAGGCCGCCGCGCGGTGATTCTGGCCTCCACGCTGGTGTTCGCCGTGGCGTCGGTAGGCTGCGCGCTGGCGCCCAACCTGGGCACCTTGCTGCTGTTCCGTGGCCTGCAGGGCCTGTGTGGTGGTGCGGGGCTGGTGGTGGGGCGGGCCATTATCCGCGATACCTTCCACGGCCATGATGCGCAGCGCATGATGTCGCAGGTCACCATGCTGTTTTCGCTGTCACCCGCGGTGGCACCGCTGGTGGGCGGTTTGCTGTTTGGCGCACTGGGCTGGCGGTCCATCTTTGTGTTTCTGGCCCTGCTGGGGCTCACGATTTTTGCCGTGTGCTGGCGTGCCATGCCGGAAACCCACCCGGTCGCCGCGCGCACGCCGTTTGCCTGGCGGCAGCTGCTGGCCAACTACCTGGAAGTTGGCCGCAAGCGCGAATTCCAGCTGCTGGCGCTGGCGGTGTCGTGCAATTTTGCCGGCTTTTTTGTGTACATCCCGTCGGCACCGGTGTTTGTCATGCAGCACCTGGGGCTGGGGCATAACGACTTTCTGTGGATGTTCGGCCCTATTGTGTCCGGCATCATGTTTGGCGCATTTTTGTCCGGCAAGCTGGCGGGGCGGCGCGACACCCGCACCATCGTCAATATTGGCTACACGCTGATGTTTACCGCCACTGCGGCCAACCTGCTGCAGGCTTTCCTGCTGACACCGGCGGTGCCGTGGGCGGTGCTGCCGCTGGCGTTGTACACCACGGGCATGTCGATGTCGGCACCGTCGATGACGCTCACGCTGATGGACCAGTTTCCGCACCTGCGCGGCACGGTATCGTCGGTGCAGGGTTTTGTGCAGACCATGTTTTCCACCCTGCTGGCGGGGGTGATTTCACCGCTGGTGTGGGGCAGTGTGCAAAGCCTGGCGCTGACCATGCTGGTGTTTCTGGTGGCGGGTTTTGTGTTGCGCAGCGCCTACCGCCGCCGTATCCAGCGGCCGGTGTAGCCGCCGCGCTCAGGCGCTGGCGTCGACCAGTACCGGCTGCAGCACGCGCTGCAGCTCGGCGGGTGCCAGACCGATCAGAAAGCCGCGTTTGCCGCCATTGATGTAGATGCGTGGCAGCGCGGCAATACCGGCAGCCATGTATACCGGCATCTTGCTCTTGGTGCCAAACGGGCTGGTGCCGCCCACCTGGTAGCCACTGTGTTTGTCGGCGGTTTTCGGGTCGCAGGGGGTAATTTTCTTGGCGCCTATCTGCTTGGCCAGCATGCCGGTCGCCACCTCGCAGTCGCCGTGCATCAGCACGATCAGCGGCTTGCGCTGTTCGTCTTCCATCACCAGGGTTTTGATCACCGCGTGCTCGTCTACGCCCAGCTCGCGGGCCGAGACGCGGGTGCCGCCTTTTTCTTCGTATTTGTACAGATGCTCGGTGTAGGCCACCTGGTGTTCGCGCAGCATGCGCACGGCCTGGGTGACCGGGGCTTTTTCCTTGGACATGGCTATCGATAGGGCAGGGTAGGACAGGGCGCTATTGTACCTGCCGGCCCAGGGTTGGCCGCAAGCGCCACCACAGGCGCAGGCCCAGCAGCAGCGCCAGCACCGCGGCGTACAGCAGCGGCTCGGTCAGGTCGCGCTTCACTAGCCACAGGTAGTGAACCACCGCCAGCACGGCCAGCGGGTAAACCAGCCGGTGCAGCTGGCCCCAGCGCCGTTTCAGCTGCCGCAGCCAGCCGTCGGTAGAGGTGATGGCCAGCGGTAGCAGCAGGGCAAACGCCGCCATGCCCACGGTAATGAACGGGCGCTTGATGATGTCGTGCACGATGGCGGGCCAGTCGAACAGCTGGTCCAGCCACAGGTAGATCAGCAGGTGCACGCTGGCGTAAAAAAAGGCGTACAGCCCCAGCATGCGGCGCAGGCGCAGCAGCCAGCCTGGCGCACCCAGGCGGCGTAGCGGGCTAATGGCCAGCCCGGCCAGCAGCAGGTTCAGCGCCCAGCTGCCGCTGTCTCGGGTGAGCGTTTCTACCGGGTTTACCGCCTGGCCGCTGAAGGCTTGCCACAGGCTGGCGGCCAGCGGCAGTAGGCACAGTACAAACAGCAGTGCCTTGATGCGGCCAACGGTGGCTGGGGAGGGGTTGGAGAGCAAGGTTGGCCGCATCAGAAGTTTTTCACCAGATCCATGCCGCGGTACAGCCCGGCTACCTGGTCGGCGTAGCCGTTGAACGGCAGGGTTTTGCGCTTGAGGAACTCGCCGATGCGGCGCTCGCTGGCCTGGCTCCAGCGCGGGTGGTCTACCGCCGGATTCACGTTGGAGTAAAAGCCGTACTCGTTGGGGGCGGCCATATTCCAGCTGGTGGGTGGCTGTTTTTCCAGCAGCGTGATGCGGCTGATGGACTTGATGCTCTTGAAACCGTACTTCCACGGCACCACCAGGCGCACCGGCGCGCCGTTCTGGCTGGGTAGCGCCTCGCCGTACAGGCCCACCGCCAGGATGGTGAGCGGGTGCATGGCTTCATCGATGCGCAAGCCTTCACGGTAGGGCCAGTCCAGTACGCGGCGCGCCACGCCGGGCATCTCGCCCGGGCGCAGGGCGGTTTCGAACGCCACGTATTTGGCGCGGCTGGTAGGGTCCACCTGTTTGAGCAAGCTGGCCAGCGGGAAGCCCACCCACGGTATCACCATGCTCCAGCCTTCCACGCAGCGCAGGCGGTAGATGCGCTCTTCCAGTGGAAACTTCAGCAGCTCCTCGATGCTGAAGCTGCGCGGCTTGCCCGCTTCGCCGCCCACGGCTACTGTCCATGGCCGGGTTTTCAGGCGCCCGGCGTACTGCGCCGGCTCGTCCTTGCCGGTGCCAAACTCGTAATAGTTGTTGTAGCTGGTGATGTCCTGGCGGCTATTGGGTTTGTCCGTGGTGGAATAGCGGCTCTTGCTGGCCGGCAGCGCAGCAATGGACGCCACCGGCAGTAGCAGGCCTGCGCTGCCCAGCATGAACTGGCGGCGGTTCAGGTACACACTGTGCGGGGTAATCTCGGATGGCAGGATGTCGGTGGCGCGGCATATCAGCATGGCGTGGGCTCCAGAGGGAATCGACAATCAGTCGTGTGGCAGCCGGTAATCTGACAGGTCCGTGGCAGAAAAATTCTCGGGCAAGCGGTGGCCGCTGTGCCCAGCATGCGCCTACAGGCGGATACCCGCCAGCGCCAGGCCCAGAAACAGCACCCCGCTCACCAGCAGGGCAATGGCCAGGGTATGTACAAACTCGTGCACGCTGGCGCGTTGACGGCGGTTCAGCAGCCAGCGCACCACCATCACCAGCACCAGGCATAGCAGAGCCAGACGAAACAGGCGACCTATCATCAAAAGCATCCATCAGCAGGGAGGGCACGATTATTGGCAGCGACAGGACAGGTGCGCAAGCCAGCGATGCCTATATAATCGCAGCATTGCCCGGGAGAAGCCTTGAAAAAGGGGCGGCAGAGCCGCAAAGGCCACCTGTAGCCACGCTACCCGCCCCTGGCCGACTATCAAAGAGACAACCATGTCCAGTAACGCATCCTCTGTCGGTATTGTCAGCGCACAACGCGCGCTGTTCGACACACCCCTGCCGCTTGCCGGCGGTACGGTGCTGCCCAGCTACGAGCTGGTATTTGAAACCTACGGCCAGCTGAACGCCGCAGGCAGTAACGCCATCTTGATCTGCCACGCGCTGTCCGGCCACCACCATGTGGCAGGCCGCTATAGCGAAGACGATAAAGCCGCCGGCTGGTGGGACAATATGATCGGCCCCGGCAAGCCCATCGATACCAACCATTTTTTTGTGGTGGGCGTCAATAACCTGGGTGGCTGCCACGGCAGTACCGGCCCGTCCAGTATCGACCCGGCTACCGGCCAACCCTGGGGCTCGCGCTTTCCCGTGGTCACCGTGCCCGACTGGGTCACCGCGCAAGCCCGCCTGGCCGACCGCTTGGGCGTGGCGCGCTGGGCGGCAGTGATCGGCGGTAGCCTGGGTGGCATGCAGGCGCTGCAGTGGGCGATCAACTACCCCGACCGCGTGGCCAACGCGCTGGTGATTGCCTCGGCGCCCAAGCTGTCGGCGCAGAACATTGCCTTTAACGATGTCGCGCGTCAGGCCATCATTACCGACCCCGATTTCTGCGGCGGCGATTTTTACGCCCAGGGCACCATCCCGCGCCGCGGCCTGCGCCTGGCGCGCATGCTGGGCCACATTACCTATTTGTCCGACGACGGCATGGGCGAGAAATTCGGCCGCATGCTGCGCTCGGGCGAGTACAAGTTCGGCTACGACGTGGAGTTCGAGATCGAGAGCTACCTGCGCTATCAGGGCGACAAGTTCTCCGACTACTTTGACGCCAACACCTACCTGCTGATGACCAAGGCGCTGGACTACTTCGACCCGGCCAAAGACTACGACGGCGACCTGGTGGCCGCCCTGCAGCGTGCCACCGCCAGCTTCATGGTGGCCAGCTTTACCAGCGACTGGCGCTTCTCGCCAGAGCGCTCGCGTGAAACGGTGAAGGCGCTGATCGCCGCCGGCAAGCGCGTGTCCTACGCCGAAATCGAATCCGTACACGGCCACGATGCCTTCCTGATGACCGACGAACCCTATATGAACCTGATGCGTGCCTACCTGCAGCGCGTGGCGAAGGAGGTGGCAGCATGAGCGCCCCCGCCAGCCTGCGCCCCGACCTGCAAATGATCGCCGACTGGGTCACACCGCGTAGCCGCGTACTCGACCTCGGTTGCGGCGAAGGCGACCTGCTGGCCTGGCTACAGGCCCATAAACAGGTATCCGCCTACGGTGTGGATTTCGACGTGAACAACGTGGTGCGCTGCGTGGCGGCCAACGTTAACGCCATCCAGGGTGACCTGGAAGCCGGCCTGGCCGAGTTCGAAGACCAGCGTTTCGACCACGTGGTGCTGTCGCAAACCATCCAGGCTATGCACAACACCGAGCAGATCCTGCTGGAAATGCTGCGCGTTGGCCGCGAAGCCATTGTGACCTTCCCCAACTTCGGTTACTGGGAAAACCGCTGGCAGATCCTGAAAGGCCGCATGCCGGTATCCGACGACATGCCTTACCAGTGGTACAACACCCCCAACATCCACTGGTGCATGCTGGGCGATTTTGACGCGCTGTGCGCCAAAAACGGCCTGCGCGTCGTAGAGCGGGTGGTGATGACCGGCGGGCGGCGTGTACACTTCCTGCCCAATTTGCGCGGCAGTCTGGCGTTTTACCGCGTGACGCGCGGCTAAGGCCGCAGCAGTGATGGCGCTTCGGCGCCATTTTTTATCGATAACAACAAAACGGGAGGCGCGCATGCGCGATATCCGGCAGCTGGGCGCGTGGCGCATGCTGATGATCTGGGTGCTGGGCTTTGCCAGCGGTTTGCCGCTGGCGCTGTCCGGCACCGCCATGCAGGCCTGGCTCACGCTGGACGGTATCGACGTGGCCACCATCGGTTTTCTGAGCCTGGTGGGGCTGCCCTATACCTTCAAGTTCCTGTGGGCGCCGCTGATGGACCGCTTCGAGCCACCGTGGCTGGGCCGCCGTCGTGGTTGGCTGGTGCTCACCCAGCTGGGCTTGGCCGCTGTGCTGCTGGCCATGTCCGGTATGCAGCCGGCCACTGATGTACAAGGCTTTGCGCTGCTGGCGGTGCTGCTGTCTTTCCTGTCGGCCTCGCAAGACGTGGTGATCGACGCCTACCGTACCGACGTGGTGCAGCCGGCCGAGCGCGGCCTGGCGTCGTCGCTGGGCGTGTTCGGCTACCGCCTGGCCATGGTGCTGTCCGGTGGCATTGCCATGGTGTGGGCCGACCCGCTCAATGGCAACGGCTGGAGCTGGGGTAGCGTGTATCAGGTGATGGCCGGCATCATGTTGGCCGCAGCGGTCATCTCGCTGCTCTTGGTGCCACCGGTACCCAAAGATAATGTGGCGCCGGTAAGCGACGCGCGCAACGACCTGAAAGGCTTTGCCGCCGTGCTGCTGGCGGTGGTTATCGGCTACCAGTTCACTGCCCACGTAGCCGCCCCGCTGGCCCAGCGTGTGGTGGCGCCGTTTTACCCCGTGGTGGCCGATGCGCCTGCCAGCCCTGCGGCCAACCCTGCGCCGGCAGCGCCGGTAGCCAGCGCGGTGGCTGCCAAAGTAACGGACGCCGCCAAACCTGCGGCAGACAAGGGCGACAAGAAGGCTCATCCGAACCAGAAGAAGTGGGTGGATCTGCTATCCCTGCTAATAGGCATGGCCTTCACTTTGCCGCTGGCGTGGTGGGCGGCGCAGAAGGCCAGGTTTGATACGCTGAACCGCTCGCTGGGCAACTATTTCAGCATGGAAGCCGCCGGGGCGTTTCTGGCACTGATCATCCTCTACAAGCTGGGTGACGCCTTTGCCGGTGCGCTTACGACTACCTTTTTGCTGAAAGGCGTGGGCTTTGCCCAGGCCGAGATCGGCGTGGTGAACAAGGTGATCGGCATCTGGCTCACCATCGTCGGCGCGCTGGCCGGCGGCGCGCTGATGCTGCGCCTGGGCCTGTACCGCTCGCTGATGGCGTTTGGCGTGCTGCAGCTGCTGTCCAACCTGGGTTTCTGGCTGGTGGCCGTGTCGGGCAAAGGCGCGTGGGGCAGCTTTACCTTGCCCGCTTTCGACTGGCTGATCGTGGCGTTGAAAGACAGCAGCCAGGTAGATTTCCTGCTGCTGTTTGCCGTGGCGGTGGAAAACCTGTCCAGCGGCATGGGCACCGCGGCCTTTGTGGCCTTCCTGATGGCGCTGTGCAACCAGAAGTTCACCGCTACCCAGTTTGCGCTGCTGTCGGCCTTTGCCGCAGTTGGCCGCGTATGGGTGGGGCCGCTGTCTGGCGTGCTCACCGAAAGCGTGGGCTGGCCGGCTTTCTTTTTGTTTTCCACCGCCGCAGCGGTGCCAGGCCTGCTGATGCTGGCGCGCTTGAAGGCGCGTGTCCAGGCGCTGGACGTGCCCAAGGGGCCGGTGGCGCTGGACGATTAGCAGGCCTGCTTGGGCTAGCGTGACACCCTGCCGCCTTCGGGCGGCATTTTCTTGCCCGCCAGCCTAATGCCATTCAGTTAGGCGAACGTGCTTGGCTATCAAGTGGGGTGGAGCGTGAGTGAAGCGCCCCATCCCGTTGGCGCGAGCCGGTCAAAATGGTGCGCCCCAGGTTTTAAGACGCCGATTTGTTTGAGCCCCGAGCCGTTAGCGAGGGGCGAGTTCGGCGGCGCCTGGGGCGTGCCATTTTGACCGGGGTTTCGAGCAGCCCCGGGTTGCGGGGGAATGAAAAGGGGGCGGCAATCCGCCCCCTTTCCC